>CAKZLA010000489.1 GCA_937124525.1 uncultured Desulfobacterium sp. | reverse complement strand
TACCATTTAATTTGGTGGAATCTGGAATTTAAAAATATCTCATTTGTCTATGATGATAGATGCGCCCATAGTTCTTCTGGACGAAACCACAGACTCTTTGAACCCTGAAAATGAGTTGTTAATCCCAAAAGCCATTGGGGAGATGGTTAAATCCAAAAACTCATCGCCAAGAGTGCTTAACTTATTGATATTTATCAGTAGAATCTCAGCAGATCAACAAAAGTATCTCAAAAAGTGTTACCCTAATTTTAACCAGACCTAATTTTGAATAAAAAAACAACGAGCTGGCATACTTTTTTATTTCGATAATTCAAAAAAAGGGTATTGAACCGATTGTAAATATTCGGGTTGCAATGTAAATGTTTGGCCAGTGCCCCATATTCGCATATTTGGGACTGCGTAGCATACTAATGCTATGTGAGCAGGCCAAACTTAGGTGAAGATGGGGTGCTGGCCGAATATTTACGAGCTATCAATCCAATATTTAATATGTTCAATAGTTTTCATATCTACAAGATATACAATATGGAGGGATAAATAACAATCAAATTTCCAGCGCTGACGCATGAAAAAAACCATTATTCTGGCATCCTTCATATGACTCCAAAAGTACTTTACACCTTTTGGGGAAAAGACCCTGCAAATGGGGAATGCTTTAAGAAGGTGTAAAGTAATTTTGAAGAATGCCTGAAATTCAAAGGATTCCTTTGGACGACGAATACCCCACGAACTTATGATTTGGTGTACTACAAATTTTGCAAGGGCGCCAAGGGAGTTCATGGAAAAGAATATACCCAACATCAATGAACTTCATACCGAGTCTCCAAAATGCTGGCCATTGGCAGGGCCATTGACATAGAAATTTTTTCATGTTAGTAGTGTCCTAACATTGTTTAAGGGTAGAAAAATTTTAAGGACTAACTATCATGAGCACCCCCAGCTCTGCCGGGGAAACTCCCGAAATTTGACATTTCCGGAAATAAACGGCAGCCTTCAATAATGTGAACCGTTTATGGTTAAACCATTCATTCATGAGAACATTTAACCCGGTATTGAAACCGTAATGAACAACAACAATTCAATGAAAAGTAGGCTATTCGTCTAAAGCGGGACAATTTTCATCCTTGCTGACTATGCATATCAAGGCTATTCAAGTCATTGATTTTATAGTTTGTCCCGGCTTAGGTGGGTAGCCTTTTCTGGAAAAGGTAAACAAATCCATGAAAATGGATGGGGTATTTATTTCAAACCACCTTTCGTGCAATGATGACGATTATGACCATGCTACCCTTGCCATGATTGAGCTCATGACCCGCGCCATGGGATATCCTACCCACCAACTGCCTGGAAAAATACTGAAAAAAGGATTAACCGAGGCAGGTTGCGGACCTGCCCGGAACATACAGTCTGGCCTGGCCTCATACAACCCCAAAAAGCCGCTATCCTATGATTTCATCATCCATGACAATCCCTCGCGATGAAAATACAATGAGCATTAAAACAGAAAAAGGTGCCAAAATTGAAAAAATGTCAGAAGCAACATGATTTTAAAGCCTTATTATCCGATCATTACGATGATATTCTTCAGCAGGGCGTCCGTAAACGAATTCCCGCCATGGGCATTCTGTTCCGGGAGGGGGATGCTGCGGGATACTGTTACTTAGTAACAAAAGGCTGCCTGAAACTGTCAAAACTGAATGACCAGGGCAGGGAAGTCATTATCCGCTACATCTATTCAGGGGATATGACCGCCGCGCCTGCCGTCCTGAAAAAAGAAGTTTATCCGGTTACGGCACAGGCGATCAAACCCACGGATGTTATTGTCTGGAGTAAAAAGGGGTTTGTTGCCCTGACAGGGCAATACCCGGAGATCGCATTGGATCTGCTTATGACGGTTTTTGACCGCCTGGAGGATTTACAGACCCGATACCTGGAACTCAGTTCGGAACAGGCCGCAAAACGTATCGCAAAATTGATGATAAGTCTGATGAGACAATCCGGGCAGGAAAACAAAAGCGGGGTACACATTGATATCCCCTTGAGCCGCCAGAATATTGCGGATCATATCGGAGCTTCCATGTATACGGTGAGCCGTACCTTAAGCTCCTGGGAGAAATCAGGCTGGCTGAAATCTTCCCGGAAGGGGATCACAATCACCGATTCGGGTGCATTGGCCTTATTGGAAAAGACATCTCAAGAGTCCTAAATTCTCAGAACTCATTGAAATAATCAAGGCCTACAAAATCAAGTTTTAAGACACAGGCTCTATAATTTCAGGGGGTTAGCAAATATTCATACATAACATGCAGAGAATTTAGAACTGACGAGAAGACATAGTAGACGAGCTTATCTCTTATTTTCATAACTTCCGCCACACTCCACCCCTTCCTCCCCCCCCAACCCTGGCAGTTTTCTGTTTCTCGAATAGATTTTTGAGAAACCTGTAAAAAGCCAACCCATATTTTTTTAAACACAAAATATTGATATTGACGTCCAGAATAGGCACTACATGATGTAATTAGAGTTTTAGATCTGGACTTTTTACGAAACCGTCAGCTTTCCCGCCAAAGTTTTCATATACCTAATATTTTTCAAATATTCTAATTTTATTTGTTCTTATTTGCTATAGCGCAAAGAAAGAACCAAAATAATCAGTATGATGTGGAAGACGTTTTAATGAAACCATTATTCATTAAGGAGCGAAAGACACAACAAGTATTTGTGTGCATTGTTGTAATTTTAATTAAACTCTTGTTCGTTAAGGAGGCAGGATGAAGCACATTATCAAAAAACGTGACTGCGTCGGATTTATGATTGTCCTATTCTCACTTTTCCTTTCTACGTCCAGATCTTTTGCCGGTGAAAATCAGCCGGCTATGCGGTACCCGGCATTCTTTGACCGGATTGAAAGCATTGTATTAAAAGACGCCCTGGGAGAATTTATAGGCACAAGCAAAAACGGCATCATTGAAATAACCTACACGGATACCGTGAAAATGGCAGGACACAGTTGTGCGGTCGTGGGCGGTGCCTATCTGGCGGCATTGGAAGGGCTCAAGGCGTTATACGGGGATGAAATACCCCAAAGGGGAGAGATCATTGTCGAACTAAAAAATTCACCCACCCAGGATAATGCCGGCGTTATCGGTTCCGTGCTGTCCAATATCACAGGGGCAACCACGGATGATGGATTCGGCGGCATACCGGGGGGACAGTTCAACAGGAGAAACCTGCTTTTCTATAATGCGCCCATTGATACGGATATCCGGTTTACCCGTCTGGATACCAAAAAGCAGGTGGGTGTAAACTATCATCCCGAAAAAGCGGTGAACCCCAGGGCAATCCTGATGAGTGCCATGGGCCCCAACGCCACTCCGGAAAGTAAAAAGACCTTCCCGGAACGGTTCCAGAAAATGGTGAAGACCCTGTTTGAACATCGGAACCGGGTGGTTGAGATTATTGAATATGACCCCCTGGCCCTGCCCCACGGTGAAGGCAATGATTAGGGGGTGGTGTTTGATGGCAGGGTTCCTGGCTGCGTTTTGCCTTGCCGGTCATGCCCGGGCGGCCGTAAACGGTGACCAGGACGGATGCATCCAATGCCACCGGAAAAATAATCCGTCCATGGTTGAAGAGTGGGAAAAATCCAGCATGGCCGGTTCCGGCATGGGGTGCACCGACTGTCACGGCGGGGCCCACACCAATGAAAAAAACAAGGATAAGGCGGTGATGCCGTCCATCAAGGTGTGCGGGAAATGCCATGCAGAGCAGGCGGAACGGTTTACCATGGGAAAACACGGCAAAGCCGAAGAGGCATTATTCGTTTCCGCCATGGGCAAAAAGGTCCGCACCCAGTTTCCCGTTATCTTTGAGCGGTCCTGCGCCACCTGTCACAACGAAATTTGCAAGGACGGCGGGCAATGCAATGCCTGCCACAGCGGCCACAGGTTTTCAGCCAGGGAGGCCAGGAAACCCGAATCATGCCTTCCCTGCCACATGGGCAACCATCCCCAGTACGAATCCTACAGCTTTTCAAAACATGGAGCATTATACAAATCCCGGGGGCTGGATGCCGGCGCTCCCACATGCACCACCTGCCATATGCCCGGCGGTGACCACATGGTCAAAACAAGCTGGGGCTTTTTCGGTGTAAGGGGGGAGGAGCCAGACCCAAAGCATGGGGCCGACCAGCAAACAGTTAAAACCGCTGTGGAAATGCTCGGGCCCATTCTGGCACCGGACAGTTTCAGACCCACCATGGCCCAATGGACCGAGCGTAGGGAAGCCATGCTTGATATCTGCGCCCAATGCCATGCAAGATCACGGGCAAGGCAGGCTCTTAAAGCCGGAGACGGGATCGTCGCCCAGGCAAACCATCTGGCAGCCGGGTTCATAAAATCCGCCTCCCGGTTAAAGGAAACGGGCAGCTGTAGCCAGAAAGAATATTTCTGGCTGATCAGGGACAAGATGCATGCCCAGCGCTTGAGCATGTACATCAATGCCTTCCACCAAAACCCGGAGGGCGTTCTACTGGAACTGATTCATTTTAAACGAGCCACAATGGAAAATGAAAAGAATACGCCGAAACAGGGTATTAAATGAGATCCATGTTTAAAAAAGGTAAATATTCGGCCAGCATCCCATCTTCACCTAAGTTTGATCTGCTCACATAGCATTAATATGCTACACAGCCCCAAATAGACGAATATTGGGCACTGGCCAAATATTTACATCACCAACCCGGATATTTACTAAAAAAGGATAAAAAAATGAATAAGTTAAAGATGTTTGCATTAGTTTGCACAGGGCTGTTTATATCCATGGGCACCTGCGATGCCCTGGCCGCCGAAGGCGAAACCACTGAAGACAGTATTGTTGTCACCGCAACGAAAACGGAAAAAGAGGTGGATGGCATCGCCGCTTCGGTGGATGTGATCACCTCCGAAGAAATCAAAATGATGGGGGCTGCGACCCTGAAAACCATCATTGAAAAAACGCCGGGGCTTACCATGCAGTACGGACGTTTTCCCCACCCCAGCTCCAAGTCCAAAAGCACCATTTCCATCCGAGGGATGGGGGGCAACGGGACCCTGCTGCTGATTGACGGCAAACGCCTTGGGGGAGAATCGGAAAGCCCCTATGAAATGGACAGAATTTCCGCAGACATGATCGAACGGATCGAAATCGTAAAGGGGCCCATGAGCACACTTTACGGTTCGGATGCCCTTGGCGGCGTCATCAATATTATCACCCGGAAACCCTCCGATGATAAACTCCGGATTGGCCTTGGCATCAATGGGGGGATGAATGACTCAGGAGACGGGGAGGCGCATAATGTAAGCGTCAACGCCCGGGGCAGGACAGGCAAACTGGGCTACACCTTTTTTACAAATTATAATGAAACCAAATCGTACACGGAAAGGGAGACCTACACCTCAAAATCCCTGAACCCCAAAACCAACCAGCCCATAACCGGCGACGACCAGCACGGCCGGACCGGAGAAATGGATGTGAATTACAGGGACGAGGCCGAGGTGTTCAGTACCGGGCTGAGCCTGGATGTTGACTTCACCGATGCCCTGACGGCACAAATGGGCCTCAATTATTTTCAGGAGGACCGGGAAGGCTCGTACAGGGGAGTTTCCAAAAAACCCAGGCCCGGGCAGACACCCTCTGCGGCCATGGTCATGGACACCCCGGTAAAATCGGTGGATGACAATCACCGGCTGGATTACAATACCTCGGTAAAATACAAATTCACGGATACCCTGGCCGGCAAATTGGGTGCCTACCGCTCGGAGTATGAAAAACGCAACCGCACAACTGCGGAAAATTTTACCGCGCCGGTCAACAAAAAATTCAGCGCCGATGTTGATATTACGGGATTTGAAGCCGAGTCCACCTGGTCTGTCAGCCGGGACCACCTGCTTGTGGGCGGCGCTGAACACAGGGAAGTCTCAAGGAACTCCAGTGCCATCAACCCGGATCCCTCAAGCTATGAATTTGTGAACGACACACAACGGTTCAAGGCCATCTACCTCCAGGACGAATGGCAGATAACCCAAACCGTAAACGCTATTTTCGGGATACGGTATGATGATATCTCCAGTGCGGATAGTGAAGTCACCTTCAAGGCTGGTCTGGTCAAACAGTTTTTGCCCCAGCTAAGGCTCAGGCTCAATTATGCCGAAGGCTACCGGGCACCGGACACGGCCGAGCTGTACGTGATCTCCCCCAGCCCCGGCGATATTCCCAGGATCGGTGCTGAATCCGTTTACGGCCCGAAAAAAACGGTGCATGAGCTTGATCCTGAATTCCTGAGAAGCTATGAGCTCGGATTCGGCGGTGAACATAAGCGGTTCAGCTATGAACTCGCATTTTTCTTCAACGATGTGAAAGACAAACTCGAACTGGAACGGGTGGACGTCAACAATGACGGCAGTGACGATTACCAGACATACGTGAATAAAACGGACGTGGAAACAAAGGGAATGGAACTCAGCCTGGGATACGATTTCGGGTATGGAATTTCAACGGATTTCAACTGGACGGAACTGGAGACAAAGGACAAGGGGACAGACGATGATCTGTTATTCAACCCGGAAAGAACCGTTTCACTGGGGGTGAATTACAAGGTAAACCAGGGCCTGTCCCTTTCACTTGCGACAAGGCACATCGGCAGCCAGTATAAAACAAGGACCGAGAAGGCGGATTCATACCGGCTGGTTGACGTAAGCTTTTCAAAACGCATTGGCACCGGAAATAATTATGAACTCTACGGCGGGGTGAATAATATCTTGAACGAATCCGTGGACAAGGTCCTGGGTTCAAATGTGGGCCCGTATATTTTTGCGGGCATCCGGGCGAATTTTTAAGGAGATACAAAATGAAAAACTCCCCCCCTGCCATGGGTATGGATATGGGCACATCCGCCATAAAAATGGTTGTTCTCGATTCTCAAAACCGGTCGGTTTATTCCCGGTACCGCAGGCACCTGGGAGATCCGGATGCCTGTCTCGGGGACCTTTTGTCGGAAGCTGCCGTATATTTCCCCATGGCCAGGGTTGGGGGCACCGGGTCCCTGTCCGGGTCCCTGGCCTCCCTCGGCGTTTTCATCCTGGATGCCGTACCTGCCACAGTGGAGGGATGCCTTGCCACGGCCCCGGAATCCGGCTGCATCATGGAAATAGGGGCAGCCCGCTCCAGGTTTATCACCGGTTTTTCAAAGGGGGACACCTCCCGGGTAAAATTTTTTTTCAACTCCAGCTGTTCCGCCGGGACCGGTTCATTTCTCGAAGAACAGGCACGGCGGCTCAACATTCCCCTGGAGGCGCTTTCAGACCAGACGCGCCTGGCCCGGAAGGCCCTGCCCATTGCTGGGCGCTGCTCGGTCTTTTCCAAAACCGACATGATCCACTTCCAGCAGGAGGGGGCCGCAATACCGGATATTCTTCTGGGCCTCATCCATGCCATGGTTCGCAACTACAAGGCCAATGTGGTCCAACGGCACCCTGTCCGCCCCCCGGTATTTCTGACCGGCCGGGTGATGGAAATCCACGGCATCCGCCGGGCCCTT
This sequence comes from uncultured Desulfobacterium sp., assembly GCA_937124525.1. The sequence goes on along the minus strand of CAKZLA010000489.1, from coordinate 30,360 downwards.
GCCAAAACATTTGGTCTGGCCCCGGGGGATTTTATCCTGGAACCTGACAATTCATACATAAACGCCATGGGCGCGGCCCTGGCGATCCCCGGTGATGCCCCGGTAACGAACCTTTCCCAACTCCACACCCGCCTTGGCAGCATGGTCCCCGGCCCGTCCCCCATCGGCTTTGCCCCAGCCCTGGCCCCCTTTGGCCGGGGTGAGCAAAGGGACCTTCACCCCCGCAAAGAATCCCGGGGTCCCGTCACCGGACACCTCGGGGTGGACGTAGGGTCCACATCCACCAACCTTGTGGTGATCAGCCCGGACAGGGAGGTTCTGGACTGGCAGTACCTGCGCACCCGGGGCACCCCCCTGGAAACTGTGGAAACGGGTATCAAACAGCTGAAACAACGACTTGGCAAGGAGATGAACATCCTCTCCACCGGTGTCACGGGGTCGGGGCGCTACCTTGCTGGCAAATCCCTTGGGGCGGATCTGGTGATCAACGAAATCACGGCCCAGGCCGAGGGAACCCTTTTCCACCATCCCGAGGCCGACACCATCCTGGAAATCGGAGGCCAGGATTCCAAGTTCATCCGTCTGGAAAACCAGGTGGTCACGGATTTTGAAATGAACCGCATCTGCGCTGCCGGAACAGGCTCTTTCCTGGAGGAGCAGGCCGCCAAAATAGGGGTGGAGATCCGTGATTTCGGAGGCTTGGCCCTTGGGGCAAGGGCACCCCTGGATCTGGGTGACAGGTGCACGGTTTTCATAGAAGGAGCCCTGTCCAAGGCCCTTGCCCAGGGGGAGGACAAGGCCGACATCGTGGCTGGCCTGGCCTACAGCATCGTAAGAAACTACCTGACCCGGGTGGCCGGGGAGCGTCCCCTGGGAAAACAGATCTTCCTCCAGGGCGGCATTGCCCACAACCAGGGAGTGGTCAATGCCTTCCGCTCCCTTTTGGGACAGCCCGTCACCGTCACCCCCTATTTCAGTGTCACAGGTGCCCTTGGGGCCGCCCTCCTGGCCCGTTCCCGGCATCTGTCGAACCGCAACAGTTTACACGAATCCCCGGATTCCACCGCCCCCGTACCGGACATCTGGGCACAGTCCCAGGCCCTCTTTCTCGAAGGATATAAACCCGGGCGCTTTCCGGGCCACCCCACCATCGGCATTCCCAGGGTGCTTTTCCTCCATAAGTTATTTGTCCTCTTTAACCGGTTTTTCACGGAATTAGGGTTTAACGTCCTCATTTCCGAACCCACCACCCGGGAAATGGTGGACAAAAGTCGGGAGAACGCCCTGGAGGAAACCTGTTACCCGGTCAAACTGGTCAACGGCCATGTGGATGCCCTGATTCGCCAAGGGGTGAACTATATCTTTCTGCCCACGGTATTCACCATGAAACATGCAGATTCCAGGGTCAGGAAAGATTACGGCTGTGTTTACATGCAGACTACAGCCCAGCTGACAGCCCATGCCATGGATCTCGAAGGCAGGGGTATTTCATTGCTCAGCCCTAAAATTTCCTTTAAATTCGGAACCCGGTATATTGCAAAAACAATTCTGGACCTGGGAAAAAAGCTGGGGAAATCAAAATTTGCAACCATCGTTGCCATGCAAAAGGCCGCCCTGGGTTTTATGAAATACAATCGGGACTTGGCCCGGCTGGGCAATGGGTTCCTTTCGTCCCTGCCCCAGAATACACCTGTTTTTGTCATTATTACCCGCCCCTACGGGATAAACGACCCTGTCCTGAACATGGCCGTACCCAAGCATCTTGCATCCATGGGATACAAGGTCATGCCCCTGTCAGTCCTGAACGTGGAAGATGTGGACCTCAACAAATCGTATCCAAACATGTACTGGCCCTTTGGCCAGCACATCCTGGCCGGTGCCAGGAAGATCCGACGGACCCCCAACCTTTACGCGGTCTACCTTACCAACCACGGCTGCGGCCCTGACACGGCCCTGCTCCACCTTTTCCGCAGGGAAATGAGAGGCAAACCCTTTCTTCACCTGGAGGTGGATGAACACAGCTCCAAAGTGGGGGTGATCACCCGGCTGGAGGCCTTTGCCATGAGCTTTGATAAAAAACCGGTGCCGCCCACCGCCCCTCCGGGGTCCACCGGAATATCATCCCCTTTGAATAAGAATCTTCCCTTGTATATTCCTTCCCTTTTTCCCTATTCGGACCTGGCCCGCACCGTCCTTGAAAATCGCGGGTTCAATGCCCGGGTGCTGCCACCCACGGATCAAGACAGCCTTAAAAAGGGGCGGGCCCTGGGGGCGGCAAAGGAGTATCTCTCCTTTGTCAGCCTCATGGGGGATGCAAAAAAGCAGGCCCGCACCGCCAAACCGGGGCAAATCCTCATTCCACAGACCGAAGGGTCCGAGGTGGAAGGCCTGTACGCCCAGGTCATCTCCACATTGCTCAGGGACAGTTTCCCACAGACACGCATCTATTCCCCGTTTCTGGAAGACGCAATCACCGCTCCTGATTTTTTCCCCGGTTTTTTTCTTCCTCTGGTGGCAGGGGACCTTATCCTCTCGGCACCTCCCGAAAACCGGAAGGAGCATCTGGCAAAACTCCTTGCGTCCCCCCAAGTCCTTACCCCGGATGCCGTCATCGCCCTGGCTTCCCGCATAGCCTCTCCCCCGGCTCCGGGTGCCCTGAATCTGCTGATGATCGGAGAACCCGCCGTGGTCTTTAATCCCTTCAACCACCGCTTTCTGATCGAAGATATCAAGGCCCGGGTCTGTTACCAGCCTTTGTCTGAAATACTTTACCTGTTCTGGGAAGATTGGAACCACAGAAAACAGGACCCCATGATTCGCCGAAACCTGAACAGATGCCGGCAATTGATGATACAGGTGGCCCGGGCCCTGGGGGAATCCAGTTCCTTTGAACCCGATCCCAACGCACTGAAACCCGCCGCCGATAAACGCCTGACCCTGTTCAGCGGAAGCAACGGCCGCTACCGCCTTGCCAAGCGCTTCACCCAAACAACGGCCCACGGTATCCTTGACCTATCCTCTGCCTACGAGAACACCGGTATTATCACTCGACAGATAGAGGGTTCAAAACCGGGCGACATTCCGGTTATCAATCTTGTCTTTGACGGCAGTGCCCACAACGGAAACAGGGAACTTCTCCGCAATTTCATCTATTACCTTGAACGCACCCCCGATAATCAGAAGGTGTAAAAAAAACAGGCAAAAAAGTCCTGGATGGAAAGACAGAAGGACTTCCCTTTGAAGAAGATCCCCGGGATGTTTGTCATAATCATGTTATTCTATTTTAATATATTTTTAACACATTTTTAACACATTTTTGGAGAAAGAATTGTAGTATGGACTAACATTTTTGAGTAGCACGCCTTTTGATAGGCTTGCAAAAAAAACTTAGAATAACAAATAAAAGGAGTAGTCCATGTCAATTTACCAACCCGGCGGTCACACGCAACCATCGAAAGGCCGCCTTAAGACCCTGTTTCTGTGTTGCATAGCGCTGTTTGTCATTCCCGCCAGTGTTCTCGCACAGGATGAAAAAGACATTGAACCTTACCGTCTTTCTCCCATCATTGTTAATGCAAAGGCCCAGGTCGACGACGACGCAAACTCAGTCGTCGCACAGGAACTCTGGGTAGGCGGCAAGGTCTCGACCAGCATCCTGGATACACCGGCCTCGGTCTCGGTGATCACAGGAAAGGAAATCGAAATGCGTGACGCCAATACGATAGAGGAGGTGCTGCAATATACGCCCGGCATTATCAGCGATTATTACGGCACGGACGACCGCAACGATTATTTCCAAATCCGTGGTTTCCAGGCGACTACCTATCGCGACGGCCTGACGCTGGGTTCAATGCGCGGTGTTAGAGAGGAGCCCTTCGCCTATGATCGTGTTGAAGTTATCCGTGGCGCAAACTCCACCTTGTTCGGCCCTGCCGATCCCGGCGGCTCGGTGAACTTTGTCACCAAGCAACCTAAATTCGAGCACTTCGGCAACGTCTATCTAAGCTATGGCTCGTTCGAGCACGCCGAGATCGGTATCGACTTTGGAGACGTGCTGAACACTGACGGCACGCTGGCCTATCGCCTAACCGGCAAGTTTAAGGACAGCGAGCTGGAATACAATTATTCCGGGGACGACGAGAACTTTGTGATGGGGGGCCTTACCTGGGAGCTGACAGACTATACCTCGCTCACTATGATCCTTGACCACCTGGACCGGGACGGCAGCGCAAACAGCGGCGGCTACCCGCTTGATCAAGAGTCCGATCGCAGCAAATTCTTCGGTGAGCCCGATTTTAATGATCACGATGTCGCACGGACCAGTGTCACAGCGCTTCTCTCCCACGATTTCGGCTCGGGACTGACGCTGCGGGGAAACCTGCGCTACAGCGACTTAGAGGACGATTTCGGCTACGTCTATCTCTACGACTACGCCGGGCGGACCGGAGATGTCCTGTCACGCTACTATTTCGGCACTGACACCAACGCCGAAGAACTGACCAGCAACGCCATTCTGCAATACGATTACAGCCTCGAAACCGTAGACAGCAGCACGCTGGTCGGTGTCGAATACCGCGACGCGTCAACCAAGGACTTCTCCATCTACGGGCCGACGTCGTCCATCAACATCTCGGCTCCGGTCTACAGCGGCGCCCCGACTAATCTATTCGTTTACAGCGATAGCGAAAGTGACTACACTACCCAGTCGGTCTTCCTGCAACAAAATTTTTCTTTTTACAACCGGTTGATCACCACGGTCGGTGTTCGCCATGACTGGCTGGATCTTTCCAGCAAGGGCACGAGCTGGGGCGTCGCGTCTAACGACAGCGACGAGTTCTCGGAAACCTCGCTCCGAGGCGCTCTGACCTACAAGATTACCGAACAAATATCGAGCTATCTCAGCTATGTGGAATCGGTGGCCCCTCCATCAATCGGTGTCGAACCCGAACGTGGCGAACAATATGAGTTCGGTGTGAAATACGCGCCAGCTAATATGAACGCTTTATTTTCGGCCTCGATCTACAATCTTAAGAAGAAGGACATCACCATAGCGGTCGTTCAGAATACCGGAATCATTGAGCGGGAAACCATCGGAGAATCCCGCGTCCGAGGCTTCGATCTGGAAGGCAAGGCCGAGTTGACAAAGAATATAAGCGTCATCTGCTCCTACTCCTACATTGATTCGGAAATGGTTCGCGGAACCCTTAGCAGCGGCGTTTCACTTGAAGGAAATGAATTCTCCGTGACACCTAAGCATATCGCTGCGCTCTGGGTCAACCACACAATACCGGGTTCCGGTTCGCGCGGTGACATGACTTTCGGTTTCGGCGCCCGCTACCTCGGCTCGTATTACTTCGATGCAGCCAACACAGCCAGAAGTGAGGCCGCAACCATCTACGACGCGGCCCTTACCTATGAAGTCCTCGACAACGCTGAACTAACGATCCACACCAGCAACCTGTTGGACGAGCAGCACGTGGTCGGTTCCGGCACGGCAGACTACTACAATCCGGGCCGGGAAATCATGGCAACGATATGCTATCGCTGGTAGACAAACACACATAACACTGAAACGGCAAAGGGGGTTACCATCGAAAATTAGCAGATGGTAGCCCCTTTGGCTTAACGGATATAGCCTTTTGGTATTGTCAAAGGGGTCTCGGATTTTACCAGTGATAACTTACACTGAGCAGGGCTGAACGGGATTGTCCATAATAACAATAATAATCACAAGCGGCAACATAGGCTTTGTCCAGAAGATTGTTCACGTTCAATTGAATTAGCCAGTTTTGATCAATCTCATAGGAGGCCATTGCATCCCATAAGGTCACACTGGGTACGGTCAGGTCGCTGCTAGCCGGGCTGTCTTTTGACTCTCCTACGTAACGGACGCCGTTGCCGACTTTCAGCCCGGTAAGCCCAACCACGGCGGCATCAAAATCAAGCCAGGCGGACGCCGTATGCCTTGGAATCAAACCAGCCTGTTTTGTCCCTTTGCCTCCGGTGTCGTCTGTTTTCGCATCAATATACGTATACCCTGCCCTCAGGCTTAAACTATCTGTCAGATCAAGCATCCCTTCAATTTCAATCCCCCGGGAAGTCACTTCACCTGTTTGGGTGGCCACAAAAGTTGTGGGATTACTCACCAGGGCATTTTTCTGGGTAATATCAAACAAAGCCACATTGATGTAGCCATCAATGAAATAAGGTATGTATTTGACGCCAATCTCAATCTGCTCCCCCTCCAGCGGCTTATAAAGTTTACTCGTCGTGGGATCAATGGTGCTCAGCACATCAAAAGACTGCGCATAGCTGACATAGGGAGACAGGCCGTTATCCGCGATATACATCAAGCCTGTATTAATTGAGAACTCCCTGTCGTCACGGGACTCGTCCTGGCCGTTTTTATCACTCGTATTTTCGGTTTCCACCCAGTCGTACCGGCCGCCGATGACGCCTACCCACCTGTCATCAAACTTCAACTGGTACTGGGAATAGGCGCTTACCTGTATTTTGGAGATGTCTCGATCAATATCATTTGTTGAATCAAGCGGGGTGTAGTTGCCATAGACGGCGCTGTATGGGTTGATGGTTCCGAATGCGTAGTTGTCCTGTTCGACGCCCTCGGTTTTATGGTGCTGAAGATCAATTCCCATCAATGCGGTATGCGCCATGCGGCCGGATTCCCAATCTGCGACAGCTTTATTGTCAAAGGTAAAGCTCTTATTTTCCCCGTTACGGTATACAATGCCGCGATAAAGCGTGGTTGCCGCGGGTTCCGAATTTGGGAAGGCATAAGAGGAGCGCAGATAAAGCTCGTTATACCCATAATTAAAATTCTGTGAATACTCCCAGACATCATTCACCTGATGTGTCAATATATAGCCGATCGAAACCTGAGTGCGCTCATACGCATCGTAATCCGGCTCGCCCAAGTTGGTTGAAGGACTTATCTTGCCGTATGGAGTATCAATCAAAGTACCGGCTACTGGGAAAAACGGATTGGTCGGAATCCCATCGTCCTCAAGCCATGTTGCCGTCAGGGTCAGGTTTGTTTTGTCAGATATATCCATCGCCAGACTTGGAGCAAAATAGTAGCGTGTATTTTCCGTACCATTTAACTCTCCTTCTTCGTCCTTGGCCAAACCAACCATACGAAAGCGGATTGAACCGTTTTTGTTAACGGCACCAGAGACATCAACCGCCCCTGCCCGATGCGCATTTGTCCCCCCCTCAAGTCGAATTTCTCCATTAGACGTATCTAATGGTTTTTTCTGTACCGCATTTACGGCTCCTCCAGGAGGGCTCTCCCCAAAAAGTATGGATGACGGACCTTTCACAACTTCAATCTGTTCAAGCCCGTATGGCTCGATAAGCCATGTGTAATAACCGTCCCTGAACAGGCGGCTGCCATCCAGATAGGTGGCCGCATCAAACCCTCGAACTTTAAGCCAATCCGTATCATTATCAGAACCATACGGTTGGGAGGTGACCCCAGAAGTGTATCTGAGCGCTTCATCCAATTTTTGAGGTGCATGGGTTTCGATGATGTCTCTTGTGATAATCGAAACGGACCGCGGTGTTTCCTGTGTTGAGATGTCCACTTTTAATGCGGAAGCCGTAACAACAATAGGTTCTACCGACAATGGCCCACCCTCTACAGCCAGGGCCTGGTGGTCCATAAATACAAACAGAAGTGCCACCCCTATACAAAAAACATATTTCATCCTGTCAGCTGAATATATATACATCAAACCTTCTCCTTTTTATATTTTACCGGATTTTATTATCTGGACGCCCAGTTGAGAACCCCGTCCGTACCGGAATCGGTCTACCCCATCCCAGGGACAAGAAAAAAAGCCCTTAAAATAATTTGCTTCATACACGTTTCCCGACTTGCTTTAAATTACACGATCCTGTAAATTTACTCCTTAGATGTTTCACCATCAAAAATTAATTAATAACTGATAAAAAAATATGGCTTAACACATAAATGATGGAGATGAGTATAAAGTATCTATTAAAAAAAGTGTTAAAAACCTGATAAAAAAGTGTTAAAAAGTGTTAAACGGAAAAAAGATGAATGAGGCCAAAACCGGTAAAATTATAGTTGTGGATGACGACAAGCAACTTCAGGAGAACCTGTGCACCTTTCTTGGGTCCAACGGATTTGAAACAGTTTCCCTTTTTTCGGGACAGGGGGTAATTATGGCCATTTCAAAGGAAAAGCCCCTGGCAGTTCTTCTGGATATCATGCTGCCCGGGGGGGTGGACGGATTTGATATTTTAAGGCAGATCCGGGGTCAGTTTGACCTGCCCGTGTTGATGCTCACGGCAAGGGGTAGGGAAATCGACACCGTGGTGGGACTGGAATCCGGGGCAGACGATTATCTGGTCAAGCCCTTCCGCACGCTGGAATTGCTGGCCAGGATTCGGGCGGTTTTGCGCAGAGCCGGGCAGAACCGTCCGGTTTCCGGGAAAAAGGATTTGAACAGGATCCGTGCCGGCAGATTTGTCCTGGATATCGGGGCCCACATCCTGGGCTTTCAGGACCGGTCTGCCGATCTGTCTGCAACAGAGGTCAAGGTGCTCCAAGCCCTCATGGAAAACCCCGGGGACGTTCTTCAGCGGGATGTCTTGCTCACTCTTGTCTTTGGGCGAGATTATCATACTACGAACCGGAATGTGGACGTCCATGTGAGCCATATCCGGGCCAGAATAAAGAAAATTGCGCCGGATCAGTCTCCCATCCGAACGGTCTGGGGATCGGGTTACCGGTGGGTGGAAAACGGATAGCCCGGTGAAAAAAATACCCCTTCTACCACGCATGTGGCAGCGCCTTTTTTTCGCCATCCTCTTTCTGGTGCTTCTGGCCCAGATCATTCCCCTGATACTGCTTTTCATGGAGATGCCTACCCTGGAAGACCAGCGGGAAAAAAAGGTGGATTTTATCTGTTCTGCCCTGGCCGCCAACCTTGACGGCCGCAACCTTGCAGATGCCCGCATGTACATGGATTACTTCAACAAGGCAGGCCCCGAACTTTGGTTTGAGCGGGACAATGGAAAAATTCTGGCCGGTATTCCCGTACCCGGATTCGCGGCCCAGGAGCGCAGCAGCTTGGCAGTTGTCTCCTCCCCTATACTGGGAACCCGGGTCTGGCACGGAAGGGGTACCTGGAATCTTCAGCCGGGACTACCCCTGGACCTGCTGGCCGTGAAAGTGTCCTTTAAGGATGCTGGGCTCTCAACCATGTTCATCATTTACCCCAACTACCGGCTGCCAAAAATATCCCATGGCTTTTACAAGGCGCTGGGTATCTTGGTCCTGGCCGGAGCTTTGATCAGCTACGTGGTTTCTCGGCACTTGTCCTCTCCCCTGTGCCGCCTTCAGAAAGAAGTCATGGCCATCGATGAAAAGACCCTTGGCAGGCCTCTCTCCATCCCGGACACTCAGGAGGTGGCAGCAGTGGCCCGGGCTGTGAACCATTTGACCGCAGAACTCGGCCGGAATACCCGGAATAGGACCGAACTGGTAGCCAACATCTCCCATGAATTACGGTCTCCCCTGGCCAGAATGGCCGGGTACGCCGGATTTATAGAAGACGGGTTCGACCGGGCCTCTCACCAGGTCGAAGTGCTCCAGGCCCAGCTGGACCCCGGAGGAAAAAATCCGCAGTCCGATGTATCAGGTGAGGAGGATCTGAAGGCAATCCGGCTGGGGTTGCGCCACCTTACCCTGCTCAAAGAAGAACTCACCCTAATGAACAATCTTGTGGGCACCACCCTGTTGTCCAGTCGTCTGGATTTAAACCGGACTCCGCCGCCTTTTTACCCGGTGGACCTGACAGGCCTGTGTCGGGAAATTCTTCGCAGGCGCAGGCTTTTCATTGGAAACAGGGACATTGCCCTCTACTGCCGGATCGCCGGGGATATCGTAGTTTCAGGAGATAAGACCCTGATTTACCAGATGATATCCAACCTGGTGGATAATGCAGTCAAATATGTTAGCGATCACGGCAGCATCCGCATCCGCCTGGAACAGCAGACAAACAGCATTCGGTTCAGGATCGAAAACACCCACCCTCCCCTTTCCCAGGAAGATCTGCTCCGTCTGTTCGAGCCCTTTTTCAGGGCAGGGCAGGCCACCGGCACCGGTGCCGGCCTGGGCCTTTCCCTGGTCAAAAAAATCGCCGTCATTCATCAGGGAAGCGTCACCGCCTTTAACACCAAAACAGGCCTGTGCCTGGCAGCGGTTTTTCCCCTTAACTCCGGCACCGGGAAGACCATTTCAGGGCACTGATTCTGCATGAATTCTTAGTCTGTTAAGCGAAGTTTCTTATAACTGCCACGGGCAGGCAGACCGTATTGGGAATCTGGCCTGCCCACAACGAAAATTTAAACTCTCATTATTGCAGGACATTAGACGGAGTTTCATATGAAAAATCGGGCTTGGTCATAGCATGGGCCACTTTGAACTTATTTTTTTTGATCTAAAAATAAAGTCAGTAATTACAGATAATTGACTATAGCATATTTTCAGTCTCCGTATAGTGGCCCACCTTATGACCAACCCCAAGAGGTGAGACATATTGGACTATACGAGTTTATTACTTCTGGCGTCTTGATTTAATAAGTTACATTCCCCATACAACTATTTCTTTACCATTAAAAGATTCTTTCTTTACAAAAATTTTTTCATCCCAGGAGGTATTCTCATTGCGGTTAAAAATAATCAGATGCCCTTCATTACTATTGGAGATATCCATATAATCGGCAGTTTGTTCAATGCCTTCAGCAATGGTTTTTTCAAGGGATTTATAGAGGATTTTAAGTTCGACAACTGTTTTTTGTGTTTGCTGAAGCTGCCCTCTCTTGTGCGAATTTTTACCTTGATCTTTATTTTTTTCATCAGACTCTGAATCACCAGTTTTTCCTGACCATAAAACAAGAATATCAACACGTTTTCTTCCCAATCCATACTCTCGCTCTACTCTGCCGCCGCTGTTTATAATTCTCTGCAAAAATGCCTGGAGCAAAAGTTGTGGTCCTGCCTCTTTGTATTGGAAACGCTCCAGCCAGTGCTCTGAGTGTTCTCTGAAAAATTCTTGAAATGCTTTTATCAGTTTATGCATATCAAGTGTGTTGTCCGGATTTATATACCATGCACTTTTCTGCATAATGCTGTCCTGTGTTGTGGAGGTCAGCATCCTGGGGATTATTTCACGATAAATGGGATTTGCCACCTCTAACACAGGTTTACGCCTTATCAATCCAAGATCTGTAATATACTGAAGATCATCTTCCATCAGATCTGATAAATCCCTGGAACCGGTGAGAATTGGTTCAACAACTTTTCGCACCCTCTCTTCCTTCAGCTTATCACCAAGCTGATCAAGATGGGTTTCACGTCTTAAAATCAAATTCTCCTTTGCCTGGTGAACCATTTCTTCAGTTATGGATTTTTTTCTGTCCCTGTTTTGTTTCATTTCAAAACAGACTTCATATCCAAGGGCGTTTACCAGCCATGGCTGACCCTGGGAATATTTCCATACAGATTCCAAAGCGTTTTGTTCAATAATCTGACCGGTCTCTTTTTCATGCTGCTTTAAAAGAACAAAAGTCTCTTTTTTATTAAAGTCACCCAGTCGAAGAGATTTTGCTTTAATGTTAAAGGCACTACCGCCTGTTATGATCGCTTTGTCTCTTCCGGAATGAATGCGGTAATCCTGAATATCCCTGACACCGCATAATATTATACTCAATGGGAAATGATCCGGTCTTTTTTCATATCCTGAACGAAGCTGTCTTAATATACTTATCAGGGTATCTCCCACAAGGGAATCAATCTCATCTATAATCAGTATAACAGGCTTATCACTATTTTCAGCATATGAACCGATGGTTAACTCAAGGGCATTGAGCTCTCCATTATTTTCTAAAATTTTTCTCCAGTGGTTTTCAATGAAATCATCTTTAAGCTTTTGTAGAGCTCCGGAAGCAAGGGATGACAACACTGACCTGACACCGGTAAAAATATTCTCCCTTGCAGCCTGGGCGGCTTCAACATTACAGTAGAGACATTTGTAATCGCCTTTTTTGTTGACATAGTCTGCGAGAGCCAGCATGCAGGTAGTTTTGCCTGTCTGTCGTGGTGCATGGAGGACAAAATATTTTTTTTGGGCAAATAACATTTCCATCTCTTCCAAGTCAAACCGTTTAAGAGGAGAAAGGCAATAATGGTCTTGTCTATTTACCGGTCCTGCTGTATTAAAAAAAAGCATATTTATATCCCACATACCATTATAATTACAGAGCTAAACCCCCAGATCCGCTGAGGAGAATGGCAAAAGCTATGCTAAAATCTTTAGAAATGAGTCCGAAATAACATTCCTATTTAAAAAATGGGAAACACTGTCTTTTAACGGTAGCGTGTTCTGAAATGGGCAAGCTATTTAAGACTGGTTCCTTAATAAATGCTCCTTTGAGAGTAGGATTACAGTGCAGTGCATATTCTGTGACCGAATTTCAAAGGAGCATAGTAGTGGAAAAAACATTAGCACATACATCATGGGACTGCAAACACAACATGTTGTATGTCTTCCAAAAAACAGCGGATAAGCCTGGGACAAACAGATTACCTATCAGCAAATACTTGCCGCTGAAACACATTTATAAGGAGCTTCCCCAATAAAAGTTTTTTTGCACAGGGCAGAAAAATGCTCCAAGCCGCTGTGGGTACCTTCCCAGTCCCGGATCAACACGTCTTTCTTACTGACAAGAGAGCTTGGGACCAGAGTAGCGATTATTTCGGCACCATCTGGCATAACCGTTGCCAGATCCCGGGCGTCGATGAACAGCTTGCCCTGCCCATGCCCACGGAAACGGATCAAAATGGTATTGGCAAGCTGCCAAGCAGAACTACCGTCAAACACACCAAAAAGATTTACAAAGAGATCGTTACCAAGGGCCTGGAATTCCATTGAAAATAATTCACTCATAACAGTTTTTCCTTAATTTAAAGAACATGATTCATGGGACCCTGCAAGACCAGATGCCACAAACACGGTGGAGATGGCTGTCAGGCTTGAGCCGGGTATCATGTGTATATCCTTGTTGTGTTTACTGCAAAATTGTTTGACCTTGAGACAGGCGTTATGGCTGTTGTGATTAACCGGACAGATCACCAGGTCCGAACGTTTCACCCGTGCTTCAAGGTTATTCTTACCGTTTCTGATCCGCCCTGAATGGTAATCAAAAATACCCCCATTTGACTCCACGATTTTCCGGTATAACTCTTTGAGTTTTGTTAGCCCACCCACGATGAGAATCCGTTTGGAACAGGTATCAAAATCAGGGCAGACATCCTTAGTGCACGGTGAGCATGGCTGAGCTTGAGCAAAACCGGCAATGAGCTGATTAAGCTCCTGTTCCAGTTGCTCATTGTTTGCCATGGCTTCAAACATCTTGATTTCCGCCTTTCTCCTCTCCCGTTCCAGTCGATTTACCTCCTTTGCCTGACTGGCGAGTCGTTTCTCCAATAATTGTATCCGATCATCATCAGAGATCTGTCTCGGTGTATTCTTTATCTCAGGGACCAGCACAAGCGTTTTTCTGCCATTCAATGCCTTGAGCCTTATGTTTTCATCCACCAGATCTGAGTTACGGCGTGCCTCTTCAGACAGGCGAACCTTGAGTGACTTATTTTTTTCAACAACAGCATCCCTTTCTTGAAAACTTGCCCACATGGCGGACATGGCCCCGTATCCGGACATATGAACATCACCGTACACCTTGGCCAGGAAATCGCTGGAAAGATCACGGCGTATGGTGGCCACATAGAACATGGCAGGCATGCTCTTGGAGAGAAGGCCATTGGTCCAAACCTTTTGAAACGCCTCCTCATCCATGGTACCGAACCGATCAACCGCCTTGGCATACTTGCTCCTCAAAAGACGATCCGCCTTTTCAGATGTACTGTTCTTACCCTCCAATTTCGCCATGATAGCCTGGTGAAGCGCATAGGAGTCCATTGCTGCAAGCTTTGGGTTGCCAGGGGTTTTCAAAATTTTTCTAATCTCAAAATCCGAAAGACAAAATCCAGCCACAGGACAGATAAAGCAGGAGTGAGTCTCCCAAATATTGACCAGATTTTGTTTTTTTTGATTGATTGACATTTACCTTTCTCCTTTTTTGTGTGACCGGAATTTTAAACTACTTATAAGTTAATTTTATTTGGAATAACGAACTTTGTTAGGATATATAATAAATTATCAAACTCCCTGTCAAGAAAAAAATGCCATCTTATCAAATTATCTACTTTGCCGAATCCACACCATAGGTTCCAGCTTAGCTCTGATTTCGACCACCCTGGACAATTCAGAGCCATGTTCACCTATAGCTACGTATATGCCTGTAAGAAGGTCAGTCGGACAATTCATGAACCATCGTGAAGACCATGTTCGCCCCATTGTTAGGCTATCCTAATTAAATACATAATGCATAATTTTATTATTGACATTAAAAAAACGACTCTTTATACTGACATAAATTTTAAGGGCTTTAATCGCAATATAAACCTTGTATAAAACGACAGATAAGCTTGCAAGCAAACTCTATTTTAGATTCGCAGGCCCGTTAACCTAATACTTGCAGGGAGCAGCAGATATGACACAAACTTATTTTCGGTTAAGAACAGATCAGCGTGAGCAAGATTTTCACATCCATCTATATGGCGTATTTGATGGCAGTTCGGCCTTTGATCTTTTAGAAGTTATTGAAAATCATGCAGAGCAAGACCAGCCTATCCTTATTAACACAGACAATATTATTCGCGCGTATCCCTTTGGAAGAACAATTCTTAATTGGAATCTTCCAAAAAACAATCTCCGATCAAAGCTTCATTTTGCAGGCACTTACGCCCAGGCGCTTTTGCCAGATGGATGCATACTCTTGTCAGAAAAAAGAACCTCGGCCCACACCTGTCTGGGAAATTGCAAAGACTGTGTCTGCAGACATGGGCAGGAAGATACAAGCAGAGAAAAAAAGAATCATGTCTGATCTCTCATCTCCAAAAGAAGATCCCGTTATAGCAGTGGAGCAGTTAACCCATCGCTACGGGAAGCGGACTATTTATGAGAATTTGAATTTTTCCGTATCCCCGGGAAAAATCTATGCTCTTCTGGGAAAAAATGGGGTGGGAAAAACCACTCTTATCAAGATACTCATGGGTTTTTTACGCCCTGTTTCCGGTCGATGCCAGATTTTTGGTGAGGATTCTCACAACCTTTCGCCGCTCACTCGCAGCCGGATCGGACTTTTGTTTGAAGAGCACCTGGCCTATGAATTCATGTCCATCCGGCAAATCGAGCGATTTTATGCATCATTTTACACCAATTGGAACCAAGACATTTATTATCGTCTGGTGGAAAAACTGGGCCTGCCCCACAAACATCTGGTGAAAAACATGTCTTGTGGACAGCGGTCCCAGGTGGTGCTGGGACTCATAATGGCTCAACAACCGGAACTCCTTTTACTGGATGACTACTCCATTGGTCTGGATGCTGGCTACCGGCGTCTTTTTCTGGATGACATGAAAGAATATCTCAACAATAAAAAAAGGACGATATTTCTTACTTCCCATGTCATTCAGGACATGGAGGACTTGGTGGATGAGGTTATTTTTCTGGAGCGGGGCGGAGATTTGAAGATCACCTCTCTCAGGGATTTCAAGGATAGGTTTCATTGTTACAGAATGGGGCTAAATGGTGACAAGTCTGCCATGCAAGCCATGACAGGAACCCTTTTTCAACAAAAAAAGGGCTTGATTAAAAACATTGAAATTCATTCGAGCTATACAGATTTATTCAGTTTCCATTCCAAATCCCAGGTGGATCAATTTCTCCGGGAACAGGGCATTGCCTCTCCCTCCATGGAAGAGGTTTCCATGAGCCTTGAAGATGCGTTCATCGGCTATACAGGACGATATTAAAATGGTAGAAGCAATTTTTTTAAAAGAATTTCATAAAATTCGCTGGTTCTGGGTGATGATTTTTCTGCTCAACGCCATGGTGTCTATTCAGGTGTTTATCTCCACCCGCAGACTGTTTATTCTGGATCATCCGGAAATCGTCTGGTATCAAGTCCTGCAACTTGGGCATATCCCATTTGATAAACTGAGATACTTACCTGTTTTTTCAGGACTTCTCATTGCCTGTGCCCAGTACCTTCCGGAAATGTGGGGTGAACGACTTCGTTTGTCTCTGCATTTACCCATGTCTCCCCATCTGCTGATATTGCTCCATTTGGGGGTGGGTCTGCTGGCCTATTGCCTTGTGATTTCGGTGGATATAGGAGCAATATGGTGGACAACACGTTTCTATTTCCCCCGGGAAAGCATGACAACCAACCTGCTCACTGCTCTTCCCTGGTTTATTGCCGGAGTGGTGGGATACCTGGGAGGCACGTTGGCCCTGCTGGAACCCTGTTATCGTCAAAAGCTCCTTCACTTGATCCTTACCCTCGGTGTTTCCGCCCTTTTTCTCAGGCTGGCAACGCCAGGCAGTTATGCCATGGGCTTTGCCCCGCTCATGCTGTTTCCGGTATTGATGACGCTTTGTGTTATGCTGCCGGTCTACAGATTTCGCTATAGGAAATCCGTATAATGAAAAACTATTCATACTATTTTTTCACCCTGCTTGTGATTTTTATGTCGGCCATCTATCTGCCTCTGTTTTATGAAAAAATTTTTTTCAACAGGATTGAAAGAACGCATCTCTTTTACAGCCCGGTGAGCAACGATTTTATCTTAAAGGAGAAAATTGTTGGGCCAATCCCCGGTGCCATAAAGGAGAAGGCCGAGGATCACCACTCTGAAATAGCCTATCAGAATGCCGATGGCAGCTATGTTTCGCGTGTTGAGTTTGAAAAACACCTTCCTTTTATTTACTATAAAAACATGGAATTGTGGGGGCTTTTACCCATTGAATTAAACCATCAGTTGTTTAACTCAAAAAACATCAAAAACAACCGCAGGGTGATGGAACTGCTCCCCCGTGAAATACATGGCCGCTCTCCTTATACCATGGTATGGCCTCTTTTGGAATCCAACCGCGGCCGGGTACGGCTGGTATTTCCCGAAGATCGATTTCGTATGACACCATCATCCATGGAATTTATCAATGCCGATACCCTTACCGTGGACCAATCTTTGACAACACTGTTTACCCAGGCCCTCACAAAAAAAGGGTTCACCTTTCCCTGTCGATCTGTCAACGGAAAATTCACTGTGCTTAAGCCCTTTGAAGGAGGAATTTTTCTGGTGGATGCCGATAACGAGGTATTTCATCTCAAAAGAATCAATAACCGGCCCTGGGTGGTGAAGACCCCCATTGATCCTGACATTGGAGTTCGTCACATAAAAATATCTGAAAGCCGTCAAAAAGACTATGATGGTCTAATTCTGGGAAAAACGGGGCAGGTTTATCTGCTCTCCCATGATCAATACAGGGTAATTCCCCTTCCCCTTGAAAAATACGTTCCAGAACAGATGAGGCTGAAATTGATCTTTAATCCCCTCTATTGCACCGCCGTTTTTTCAGATGAAACAAATATTTACGGTGTGGCCATGGACAGGAATTTTAATGTGATCAAACGGTTCTCCCACACCATGTCCAGATCAGCCATCACTCCTGCCCATCGGGTTTATCAGTTTCTGTTTCCCTTTTCTCTAAGCCTGGAAAAAAGAAATAGCGGATTTCTCTCTTTTGCCATGGAAGTCGGGCATCTGTCATGCATAGCAGGAATCGTGTTCTGTCTTTTCTTCTATATTGGCTGGACCATGCTGATTCAAAAAAGAAGGTTCTCCGTGGTAAAGGCGGTGATGGTGGGCATAACCGGAATTTATGGTCTTCTGGCCCTTCAGCTCTCCCCATTGGATGACTAAAAAAGGGTTTATTATGGTATACCAAACCACGCTTTTGTGGCCTATTTTTTTCCCACTGAAAAAAAGAGGTCCATAAACTAAAAAAGTCTAAGGCGGATATGAACGCCCAGGCTTTACTGGCTCCCACCCGCTTTGTTCTTTTTTAGCAGGAAAGACCCTCTCCTTTTCATCACTCCGAACACCCCCCTCCTTGCAAGCGGCTTCGGTCCCTGGTTTCTCCCCCCTCCCCTATGGGGCCACACCGAAGCCATCCTTACATAATAAAACGACTTGCAGCCTCACTATCCAGGGGCTTTGCAAATAAAAATCCCTGGGCACTATCACAGGCCATCTCCGCAAGGATCTTGAATTGCTCCTCTTTTTCCACTCCTTCCGCCACCACAGACAGGTCCAGGCTCTTTGACATGGAGATGATGGCTTTGACGATTTCAACACTCTCCTTTCTGATCTCAAGGGAGGAGATAAACGAGCGGTCAATCTTAATGGTATCGATGGGAAACTGCTGCAGGTATGAAAGAGAAGAATAACCGGTACCAAAATCATCAAGGACCAGAAAAAAACCGTACTCCCTCAGAGTTTGGAGTTTTTTTACGGCAGAATCAGTATGGGCCATGAGCAAGGACTCCGTGAGTTCTATTTTTATCTCCATGGGCGACAACCCATGGTTTGACACAGCAGAGAAAAGAAAATCAACAAAGTTCTCCTGGAGAAATTGCTTGATGGATACGTTGATACTCAAGGTAAGAGCCTGGCCTTGTGTGGACTCGTTTTTCCATTTCTTTAGCTGCCGGCAGGCACTTTTGATGATCCATTCGCCCATGGGAATGATCAGTCCCGTTTCTTCGGCAAGGGGAATGAACTGATCCGGCATCACCAGGCCGTGGCAGGGATGGTTCCAGCGGATAAGGGCTTCAAAACCCTCAAGTTCCATGGACTCAATGTTGACGATGGGCTGATAGTAAAGTTCCAATCCTGAATTCTCAATGGCATTCCTGAGCTCCTTTTCAAGGGCGAGACTCTCCATGGCCTTGTCATGCATGGTAGGGGAAAAAATTTTGAAACAGCCTTTGCCCGCATCTTTGGCATGGTACATGGCAAGATCGGCATCCCTTATAAGTTCCTCTCCGGTCTCATAGTGTTCCGTATCTATGACTATGCCGATGCTTGCACCGATGTGAGCCTCATGCCCGTCTATGGCAAAAAGGGTTTCTGCTGCCCTCCGTATCCTTGCGGCAATGCCGGTCACCTGATCAGAACTCTGGGTATTGTGAAGAAGAATGGCAAATTCATCCCCTCCAAGCCTGGCAATAGTGTCCATGGGCCTTAAGCAGGACTGAATCCTTGCGGTGACGGCGATCAAGAGTTTATCCCCTGCCTGATGTCCCAAACTGTCGTTAATGCTCTTGAACCGGTCAAGATCCAGAAGAAGAACGGAAAAATTGAATTCATCTATGGTTCGTTTCAATTCAATGGCCTGGTTGAGACGATCCATGAGAAGTATCCGGTTAGGTATCCCTGTGAGGGCATCGTGGAATGCATGGTGTTTGAGTTTGTCTTCGTAGTTTTTGCGCTGGGAAATATTTTCATAGAGTACAAAGATCCCCTCGACATTGTTGTTAATGGTCACGGGATAAGTCAGGGCGGAGACGGGAATATTAAACCCTTTTTTGTGGTAGCATTGGATCTCAAGGGCCAGGGTCTCCCCATCCATCGCTTTTTCTATCAACTGCCACCACTTCTTCCGGAAATCCACAGCTATAAAGGCATTCCGGACATCTGTTCCGATTGTTTCTTCAATTGTGCAGCCCATAAGGGTTGCAAAGCTCTGGTTCGCCCGGATGATCCGTCGATTGATTCCCACAAGGATAATCCCGTTGGGTGAATTCATGAACAGTTCCCGGAAATAAACAAGATTCTTATAGGCGGATTCTTCGCTATGCTTGAGATCACCTGCAATTTTAATACGTTCCTCTTCGGTGTCCCTCAGCAATTGTTTTGAAGATTTCACCTCGGCGACCTTCTGCTCTACCATGGCAGTGAGATTGTCCCGATATTGTTTCAGCTCCAGCTGGGATTTTATCCTGGCAAGGGTGACCGAGGTGCTCACTGGCTTTCGGATATAATCCACGGCTCCCAGGGCAAAGCCAAAAGCCTCGTCTTCCTGTTCGATCTTTGCCGTCACAAAAATGATTGGAATACCCTTGGTCACGGGGTTTGATTTCAACTGCCGTGCCACCTCGTATCCATCCATGCCGGGCATCATGATATCAAGGAGGATGAGATCCGGCGGGAGCTCAGTTTCTGCGATTTCCAGAGCCATGGGGCCGTTAATGGCGACGTTGATCTCATAGTAGTCCATGAGCATTGCACCCAGCACATCAATGTTTGCAGGGGTGTCATCAACGATCAGGATGCGCTCTTTTGTTGTCAGTTCCATAGTTATTTTCAGGTAATCCTATGGTCGGATCGTCTGCTCCATCTCCTTGAGGGTCTGTCGTGCGGTTTTAAAATCAAATCGTTTGATCTGCTTTTCAAGTTTCCCGGCCAAAATTTCAAGGGCTGTTGATTTGAACAGTGGCGTAATTTCAGCCATAAGGCTTTTTGCCCGGAGACTATTCTGGACAAGCAGAGCATCAAGCTCCACAAACCTATCACCTACACCCCCTGGCAGAGGAAGCTCTTGCTTGACAGCATTGTTTTGGGCGCCTTTGCTGCTGCAAGCAGCCATGCAGTGGTTGCAGGGGTTAAGTGTTCCCACAACGCTGATAAACCGTTTCAGTTCCAGGTCAAACTTTTCCAATGCCTCTTTGGTTGGATGCTTGTCCTTTAATTGCTGATCAAGACCCATGAGCGCCCCGTGAAGATCAACAAGGGAGAGGTTGCCAGCAATTCCCTTGAGCTTGTGAACAAGACCTTCGGCTGTTTCAAGGTCGTTTCCCCTGATGGCTTTTGCAATAGTTTCAACGGCATCAGTATTTTCGATCGCAAAATCGGAGACCAAGGTAACAAACAATTCTTTATTCCCGTTAACCCGTTTAATGCCAGCCCCTATATCTATGCCCTGGATTCTTTCAAGCACCTCACCAGCCTCTTCTGGCTGTTGTAAATTGGTGACAAGAGAAGTGATGTTCCGGCCCAGGCAGCGCGAGAGAATCCCAAATAGGGCCTTGGACTCAATGGGTTTGGTAATATAATCATCCATACCGCTCAAAATGCCCCGCTCCCTGTCCTCCTTTCCTGCGTTGGCTGTCATGGCAATAATGGGGGTTTTCTTGAACCTCTTGTCCTTCCTTATGGCCCGGGTGGTTTGAAATCCGTCCATCCCCGTCATCTGGATATCCATGAGCACGGCATCGAATGGCTCCTTTTCCATGGCAAGTATGGCTTCCTCTCCGCTTCCCACAACCTGGGAACGGATGCCGGCACACTTTAAGATCTCTGTTGCCACCACCTGATTAATGGCGTTGTCCTCCACAACCAGTATTTTTGTCAGAAACGGGCAGACAGCACCGCTTTGGTGCTGTGCAGTTCCTGCCTTGACCGATTCCGGGGATTCCAGAAGATCCATAAGCGTATCAAAGAGCATGGAAGGCCTGACCGGCTTGGGAATAAAGGCGTTGGTCCGGTAATGGCTACAGGGGTCCTCGGCATTGTCTCTGGTGTAGGTACCAATGGCCACCACGGGCATGAAGGGAGCTTCTCTTTTAAGCGCCATGGAAAGCTTTTCGGGAGGGATATCTGAGAGTTCAATATCAATAATAGCAAGGGAAAAGGGCTTGGTAAGGAGCTGCTGGCCCACGGCCTCCACCACCTTGCTTCCAAGGTCAAAGGCGCTGGTGATAAAGCCAAAGGAGGTGAGGAATTCGCAAATGATTCTGCGGGTCGTTGGGTTGTTGATACCAACCACCACAACCCTGTTCTTTAGACTTCCAGGCAAAATTTGAAGAGAGGGTTCTTCCTTGCAGCAGGGCTCGGCCTTGATGGAAAAAAAGAAACAGCTTCCCTTGCCGGGGGAGCTGTCGACCTCGATGGCCCCCCCCATGAGGCTGACCAATTTATTTGAAATGGCAAGACCGAGCCCTGTCCCCCCGAATCTCCTGGTGGTGGAGCCATCTGCCTGGGAAAAGGCATGGAAAAGTCGGGACAGGGCGACCTTGTCCATACCGATACCCGTGTCTTGAACGGAAAAAAAAAGTTCACTACCAGTCTCTTTCCGGGAATTAAATTTTACGCCAATGCAGATTTCTCCTTGTTCGGTGAACTTGAGGGCATTGGAGATGAGATTAACAAGGATCTGGCGCAAGCGCATCGGGTCCGTGTACATAGATTTTGGAGCCCGGGCGTCCATGTCCAGGATTAGTTCTATTTTTTTATCCATCAACTCTGCTTTAAACATATCTGTGATCCCTTCAATGAGATCTCTGATATTGACGCTGATGGTTTCGATCTCCACCTTTCCGGCATCAAGCTTGGAAAAATCAAGGATGTTGTTGATGATGGTGAGAAGCGACATGGCCGACGATCTAAGAATGGTCAGAAATTCTTTCTGCCGGGCATCAAGATCAGTTCCAAGAATAAGTTCGCTCATGCCCAGGACGGCATTCATGGGGGTGCGTATTTCATGGCTCATGGTGGCAAGAAACTCACTCTTGCTTTTGGCGCTCTCATCGGCCGCATCCTTTGCCTGTTTTAGTTCATGGTTGATGTGTAAAAGCTCGGCGGTTCGTGCCTTGACCCTTGATTCCAGATCACTCTCGCGGTTGGCAATCTGGCGGACCATCCAGTTCATATTGCGCATAAGAAAGAGCATCTCGTTTTCATCCCTGGTCTCAACAGGTTGGTTGGGCAGGTCAAAATAGGTATATTCACCCCTGCGTATGGCAGTGCATAGATTTAAAACAAGAGTCAGCTGATCCATGAAGATCCAGCTAAGTCCCAAAAAATAGGACGAACAAAGCGAGAGAATAAAGGCCGTGCCAATACCCAGACTCAGTGCAGCTTGGAAGTCATGATCCATGAAAACAGGGGAGTCCTTGGTCAAAACCAGGATCAAAAGTAGTGGCAGGAGACTGTATGCAGCAATTAATATTCTAAATTTTGTTTTTACTTTCAGCATGATTCAATCCCAATATAACGGCCATGGGCAGAGCTGCCTTCTGAGCTAAACTACCCACGACAAAAGTTGAAAGTACTTTTAAGGTTTATATTTAATGATGTCGAAGAGCACTCCATTCTTATGGGAGCGGCATTACGAGTTAATGTTATTTGATTTTATTTTATTTTGGTGATCAAACTTTGATAGGAATCATAGTAGGCACCCAAACCCATGTCAAGCAAAAATTATCGCCAATAATAAAAACATTAGCCTATACTAACTTTTTGC
Source organism: uncultured Desulfobacterium sp. (assembly GCA_937124525.1). The sequence continues at coordinate 7,036 of CAKZLA010000489.1, read as the reverse complement.
CTTGACCCAAGCTTTTTTTTAATTTATAAGTCTGCAATATTAGTTTTTTTAAGAAAGACTAACAAAGTTTAGATGAGCAAAAAGAATAAACTCCCAATAGGATTAACAACCATGACACTATTGAGCAAAACAACACCCGGAGACAGCGTCGACATCAAGCAGGTAACCGCACAAGGAAAACTTGGCCAACGTCTCATGGATCTCGGGCTTTATCCCGGACTCACCGTCAAAGTGGTGAGGAATGCACCCCTTGAAGACCCCATGGAGATCGAAATCAATGGCTATTTTTTAAGCTTGAGACATGAAGAGGCCGATTATGTTGAAATCAGCTGAATTGGCGGCAGACAAAAGGCTCATCGCACTGGCTGGCCAGCCAAACTGCGGCAAATCAACTGTATTTAATGCGATCACCGGGGCCAGTCAGCACGTTGCAAACTATCCAGGCGTTACCGTTGAAAAACTTTCAGCTTTCAGCTCGATTAACAGCACCCGTGTGGAAATAGTGGATCTTCCAGGCACCTATTCGCTCACATCTTTCTCCCCCGAGGAAAAAGTTTCCAGGGATTTTATTCTCCATGACAAACCTGCAACTATCATCAACGTGGCAGATGCCTCCAGTATCAAGCGAAGCCTCTACCTCACCTTCCAGCTTCTGGAGATGGAAACTCCATTAATCCTGAACCTGAACATGATGGATGTGGCTTCTAAAAAAAACATAAGTATTGATATTGAGGGGCTTGCCCAGGAGCTTGGCATCCCGGTGGTTCCAACGAGCATCAAGCGCGGGGAAGGCAAAAAAACGCTTATAGAAACCACCGAGAAATCCGTCCTGTCCGGAGTCCATTCCAGTTTCAAGGTCGATTACGGCTCCATGGAGTCTGGTATAGAAGCCATAGCGTCTGAGATCACGGCCTCCACTGGCCCCCTTTCCCACCCCCTGCGATGGCTTGCCATCAAGCTGATGGAAGGCGATGCCGAGGTAAAAAAACTTATCAACGCCACCATCCCCGAGCCTGACAAAATTTTTAACCAGGCCAAAGAAGAACGGAACAAATTCAAGCAAAACCAGGGAGAATCCCCTGAAAAACACATAGCCTATGCCCGCTACAAGGAGGCAGCCAGGCTCAATGCGGCTTTCATTACCCAGAAACCTATGAAGAGCAAAAGCTTCACGGACAAAATAGATGCAGTTGTGTGTCATAAATTTCTGGGCCCTATTTTCCTTGCCCTGGTGGTTTTTGCCCTATACAATTTATCCATCGTCCAGGGATATAAAATCACTAACTACACCTGGCCCCTCCTGGCAAAACTGAGGTTCTTCACCGAATGGATAATGCCCGATCCAGGCTTTATCTCAGAACCGATGATCCGCTCCCTCTCCCTCTGGTTTGTGGACAGTGTCAATGCTCTGCTCAACTATATCCCCATCTTCTTTATCCTGTTTAGCCTGATCGCAATACTTGAAGACAGCGGTTACATGCCCAGAATGGCCTTTATCCTGGACAGGCTGCTCGCAAGGTTCGGCCTCCACGGCCAGTCAACATTGCCCATGGTACTCGGGGGCGTCTATGTTGGGGGATGCGCCGTACCTGCCATCATGTCCACCAAGGGAATCCCCGATGAAAAAGCAAGGTTTGCAACCATGATGATCATTCCCATGCTCAATTGCCTGGCAAAGATCCCCCTTTATATTCTGATCATCAATATCTACTTTGCAGATCACAAATCCCTGCTCATGGTCTTTATCGCCACCATTACCCTGATGCTGGCCCTGCCGGTGGCCAGGATACTGACATTAACCGTGCTAAGGGACAAACCCAGCGAACCCTTTATAATGGAACTGCCCACCTACCATCTTCCCACTGTTTCAGGCGTACTGAAACGGGCTCTTGAGCGGATATGGATGTTCTTGAAAAAAATTGTCACCATTGTCGCTGCAGTTGCCGTGGTAATCTTCGCCCTGCTCCAGTTCCCCGGGCTCAGCAACGAGCGAAAAAACTGGTACGACAATCAGGCCGAGGCTGCCATAGCACTCTTTCACAAAAAAATGGCAAAAACCTCCTTTGGCGAAACTTTCAATACCAATGATGCACCCATGGATCTAATCCTGTTTGCAGACAGGTATAAAAATGCCAGAATGGGATCAAGCAAGGCCTCCATGAAAAAGATCAACACCCGGTTCAAATCGGAAAATCCGATCTTCTACTCCATCACCACGGGCAAGGAAGGTAAGGAGGCAAAAACTGCAAAAAGAATCCTGAAAAAATTATCCCAGTCACGAAAAAAATTGCTTCGAGGCATCAAGCAGGAAAAAATACAAAACAGTTTTCTGGGTAGATTTGGCCGGGCACTTGAGCCTGTTTCACAATGGGCAGGTTTCAATTGGCGGGTCAATATCGCCCTGTTAAGTTCCTTTGCAGCCAAGGAGAGCACCGTTGCAACCCTGGGGGTTCTCTACCAGCAGGAGGCAGGAGAGGAAAACCAAAGCCTTGAAAAAAGGATGGAACAGGGGGAAAAGGGTTTTACCCAACTCCATGCTCTGGCTCTTCTCCTCATGATGGCTCTCTTCCCGCCTTGCGTGGCCACCATGATAACATTAAAAATCCAGTCGGGATCGGTCAAGATGATGCTCATCAGCTTTGCCTATCAATCCCTGCTGGGCTTCATGATTGCATCTGCCGTATTCACAATTTCATCCCTGATCGGCCTCACCGGCCTTCAGGCAATGTTTGGATTTTGGATTTTAGCACTGCTTGCTGCAGTGACAGTGGGATTTATTAAGCCCCAAAAAAAGATAACAGTTAAAGGAGGTTATTATGATTAAGAACGGTTTTATTGCAGCATTACTCATATCTTTGTTCGTGGCAGCACCGGCACTGGCGCACACCCCCCTGTGCAGTTGCTGGGATGAAGGGGATGGAACCATCACTTGTGAAGGGGGCTTTTCCGACGGTTCCTCTGCCCAGGGAGTGATCATGTATGTCAAGGAGAAGAATGGAAAAACCCTTATTAAGGGACAAATGAACGAATTTAGTGAATTTTCGTTCAAAAAACCCTCCCACCCCTACACAGTCATATTTGATGCAGGGGAAGGACACCAGGTTGAAGTAAACGGTGAGGCGATCGTAGAATAATTTTTTTACACTTCGAGTTTGGCAAACCTGATTTAATTCTACAAACGAATGTTATTTTATGTAAAGCATAAATGTCAATCTTCTTGCCACAACAAATAATTAAAAAACAAGGTGAATTAGCACCCAAAACCCAGTACCCAGCACCTATTTTTTCATATCAAAAAAACAGGAGAAAAAATGAAAGTTAAAAGTCTGATAACCGCAGGAATTCTCGGCCTTGTCATGGCTGCCACCCCAGCCTTTGCCCACTTCCAGATGATATACACCCCCAAGGCTGCCATGGAACAGGGCAGCACTATAGACATGAAGATTGTCTTCACCCACCCCTTTGAAGCTGGGCACACCATGGACATGGGAACCCCGGAAAACTTTAAGGTTCTCCACAAGGAAAAAACAACAGACCTTGCCCCAAGCCTTAAGCCCATTACATGGAAAAGCCTGACAAACAGCGGCAAGGCCTACGAGACATCATACAAACTCAGGGGAATGGGCGACTGGATTTTTTACCTCACCCCAGCCCCTTATTTCGAAGCGTCTGAAGATGTCTACATCCAGCAGATCACCAAAACCATTGTGAATGTTGGTGGTTCCCCAACAGACTGGGATGCCGAGGTTGGCCTTCCCGCCGAGATCGTACCCTTGGACAAGCCATATGCTATCTGGGCCGGTTCCACCTTCCGGGGCATCGTCACCAGCAATGGAAAGCCTGTCCCCTTTGCCGAAATCGAGGTGGAGTACATGAACCACGAACCAATAATGAACAACAACAGCTTTGCAAAAGAGGCAAAGGCAACAGCCCCCCAGGATTCTTTCATCACCATGGGCATCAAGAGCAACGCCTTTGGTGAGTTTAGCTTTGGCATTCCCAAGGCGGGCTGGTGGGGATTCTGCGCCATGGGTGTCGGCCCTGTAAAAGAGTATAAAGGCAAAGAACTTTCCCAGGATGCTGTCATCTGGGTCAATGCCCAGGATATGAAATAAAAAATACATTAGGAAAAAGGATTTAGGAAAAAGATGAAGAAAAAAAGTTTTACAGTAAGTGCAATTCTCTCGATCATTGGATTTTTCAGCCTTGTCAGCAGTACATTTGCTCTGGACGTAAACGATTTCACACCGGAAAAAATCAAACTCTCCGGAACCATTGAGATAGAGGCCGGATTTGAGAACAACGATATTGATGATGAAAACACCAGCGATATTTCCCTTGCAACTGCAGAGCTTGGCATTGAGGTAACTCCTTTGGAGTGGATCACAGGTTTTGCCCTGCTTTCATGGGAAGACGATGACGAAAAAATAATCTTTGATGAAGCCCATGTCACACTTGGAGCCTCCGAAGATATTCCCTACTATCTCCAAGCCGGTAAATTTTACATGCCCTTTGGTGTATTTGAGACAAACATGATATCAGACCCCCTGACCCTGGAATTTGCTGAAATAGTGGACTCTGGTGCCCAGGTTGGTATTGAAATGTCAGGTTTCCGAGGTTCTGTTTACACCTTCAACGGAGAGATAGATGAGACCGGAGAAGACGACACCATCCGCTGCTTTGGTGCCTCCATCGGCTATGCCGTTGAAACAGACGGATTCTGCCTTGCAGCTGGCGCTGATTGGATCAATAACGTCCTGGAATCCGGTGGCATGAACGAATACGTCAGCGACACGGGTGACCTTAAAGATTATGTGGCAGGCTTTGGCCTCAATGCCATGGTCGGTATTGGTCCCATGGTCTTCATGGCTGAGTACATGTCCGCAAGTGACGACATCGAATTCATGGATGGAAGCAGCCATGAAGCCCCCTGTGTGTGGGCCATCGAAGCTGGCTACACCCTTGAAATATCTGGAAAGGAAACCACCTTTGCTCTTGCCTACCAGGCAACAGATGATGCAGAAGAGATTCTTCCCGAGTCAAAAATCCTGACATCTGTGGGTATTGGCATCACAGACGCGCTTTGCGTGGCCCTGGAGTATGCAAAGGCAGACGACTATTCCGCATCTGAAGGGGGAAGCGGAAAGGATGTAGATACGGTAACCATGCAGCTTGCACTGGAATTTTAAGGGAGAGTGGAGTTACCCTGTTTTGAACCAGCAAAAAAGCTGTAAAGCTCTTTAAGGTTCATATGAAGGAAGCCAGAATATTTACAGGTTTAGATCCTTATCTCTTATTTTCGTGTTATTTTGGCAAGAGAATCAGAAAACTTTTTTGGTTCTGGCGTGTCCAATTTAGGGTTGACATGATTTTATCAGTATACTAAGAAAAGCAGTCAACAGGCATCCTGTAGGGTGTTGCAGTAACAAGTAAATTTTTAAAAAACCATGAAAGGCCATGAAGGCTGGCAGAGATAATTTTCTGCCCTTCCTTTGTGGCCTTTTTTATTTGGGTAAAACTATGCAAGTAAAAAAAATTTTAAAAGGATAAACAGGCTCGCAGGGCTTGGGTTGTTGTTATCTCTGCTTTTAGATTCTTATCTGTGCTTTTCGTGTTATTTGGGCAAGGAAATCAAATTTTGGTAAGGGATCTTGAAGATATGAAAATGATTGTCCCCAAAGGGTTGAGTTGAAACCGTGCCCAAATTGTTGACTTTCCAATGAATAAAAAAGGAGAAACATCCTATGGAGTACGCTAAATTTGACTGGAATAATGCCTGGAAAAAGGAGATAGACCTCTGGCATGAAGCTTCTGGGAAAAGCTGCAAAGAGTATTGGAATGATAAAAAATCTGCTGCGGTCTATTCAAAAAAACATATGGCACATCACCAGGCACGGGTTGATAAAACCCTCAAGGTGCTTCCCCTGACACCAGAATCCAGTATCCTGGATATTGGCGCAGGCCCTGGAAACCTGGCCCTTCCCATGGCCAAAATTGTTAAATCCGTCACCACTGTCGAACCCTCTTTCGGGATGAATGAGATCATGAAAGAAAGTATAAAAGAGCAGGATATAGTTAATATTATATCTGTTGAAAAAACCTGGGAAGAGGTGGATGTAAACAAAGATCTTTATCCGCCCTATGATATTGTGATGGCATCCATGTCCCTTGGCATGCGGGATATCCGGGCTGCCATCGAGAAAATGAATCAGGTCTGCAAAGGATCTGTTGTGCTGTTTTGGCATGCTGGAACCCCGGGGTGGGAAGATATGCCCAATCAGTTATGGCCCCAATTATTTGGCAAACAATACCATGGAGGTCCCAAGAGCGATATTTTGTTCCAGGTGCTTTACCAGATGGGGATTTACCCGGAAATCAAGGTTTTCCCCAATCATTTTCATGAAGTATTTCCTTCCATGGAAGCAGCCCTGGCATTCTATATCAAACGATTTGAAATGATTGAACTCCAACACAGACCCGTTCTTGAATCCTATCTTGAAAAAAAAATTTTAAAAACAGAACAGGGCTTTGTCCATGGGTTTAACCACACTGCCATGAAGATCTCATGGAAAATTGAGAGGGAAGGCAAAGGGGCATAAAATAATGAAAATATTTAATTTCATGGCATTGGTGTTTATTTTGTCTGTATTGGCAGGAACCTGTGATGCCCGGGAAAAGAAATGTTTTGTTATTCTTGGTCTTAGACTTGCTTTTTTACCACAGGTCGGCAAGTGTCTTAGCCATGAAGATGTAGAGCCCACAGAGATGCTTCCTGTGAAAAAATCCAACGGGTAAATTTTTTATGAACAATTGAAATCAGCTTCTAAGAAAACAGGAGTTCCTCGGGAAATCATCTGCGATAAAGGAACTGACTTGAATTCGGGTGTTGAGAGATTTTGTATAGCACACCCAGAGACTTCTTATATTTATGACATCAAACATAAAATAATACCTCATGCACTTGTTTATACACTGTCGGCTCTTTCGTTATTATTGGTCTTGCTTATCTCTTATCCTAATTTTATAGATAACATTT
>CAKZLA010000488.1 GCA_937124525.1 uncultured Desulfobacterium sp. | reverse complement strand
CACGGATGTTTGGTATGTCTGCAAGCACTGCCGTTTCAATCCACGCTCCCGCAGGGGGAGCGACCAGAGTTTCTGCTTTCAACCTTGCCCCAAAAAATGTTTCAATCCACGCTCCCGCAGGGGGAGCGACATTCGCATTGATGCAAAAAGGAACCCATGGATCACGTTTCAATCCACGCTCCCGCAGGGGGAGCGACCATGGGCAATTATTTCTGACAGGATGAAAAAATGTTTCAATCCACGCTCCCGCAGGGGGAGCGACTAATGGATGTATTGGGACCGATATTTGAAGACGTGTTTCAATCCACGCTCCCGCAGGGCTTTAACTCTAAAATTTTCTGACCATTATTTTCCAAGATTTTTTAACCCCTCCATCATTCTTCCCAACTCCTCCAAAAAATACCCAGCATGACATTTTAAATTTATCCATTTTTTGTTTTCTAATTTACACTTCTGGTAACGACTATCAGGAGAATAAATATGGAAAAGCGTCCTTGCAAAAATTGTCGGCGACTTTTTACAGTCACTCCTCAAAGGCCAACACAAAAATATTGCAGTTGTAAAAAATGCCAGCGGGCGAGGAAGAGTGCCTGGCAGAAGCAAAAAATGGACACTGATGAAGCATACCGGCTAAACCAAAAACAAGTCCAAGATCGGTGGCGTGAAAAAAATCCGGGTTACTCCCAAAATTACAGAGCAACGCATCCGGACTATACCCGGAAAAACAGGGAGGCTCAGGCCGAACGAAATCGTAAAAGTCGGCACAAAATCAACCCCACGTCCATTTGTGAAGCGATTGCAAATATGGACGTGTCAAAAGATGAATACTCTATAAAACCAGGAAGATATACAATTCTTTCTGCAGAACACCCCGATATTGCAAAGATGGACGTAATAATAATTGGTATGCCTTTAAAATCAAATAGTTGTAAGAATGATTCTGCAAAAAAAGGATGATTGCAAAGATAGGACTTTATAGCCATTGATTCAGTAATGGTTTAAATAAAGAAGCATGCATACACAGATAAAACAGATAGAGATTCATCAGCTTGATCTTAGATATGATCATACCCGGGTTTATAAAAAGAGACTTCTCGATAGACTGTGTCGCTCCCTGGAACAGTTCGGGCAGATCAACCCGGTGGTTGTGACACCGGGTGAGGGCAATCGTTTTGTCCTGATTGACGGCTATTTCCGTGTAAAAGCGATCCGAATGTGTGGCAGAGACACGGTTGTGGGGATCATGAATGAATCTGATGAAAAGAATGCGGTACTGTCAATACTGAAAAACAACGACGGCAGAGCCTGGGAAGCTTTTGAAGAGGCCTCGTTACTGAATGAATTTGTTGTTCGGTTTGAACTTGGAATATCAGAGGCGGCCGAACTGATCGGGCGAGATAAAAGCTTTGTCAAAAGGCGACTGGATCTGGTGCGTGAACTGCCTGAAGAAATTCTTGCAGCCGTCAGCAGCGGTGCTGTATCAATGTGGACTGCCACAAGAATCCTGGTACCGTTGGCGCGTGCCAATAGCAATCATGCCCTGAAACTAACCGCCTACTTGAGGGAAAATCCTATTTCCACGAGGGACGTAACGTATTTTTTTGGAATATACAAAACATCCAACCACAGTGTCCGGTCAAGAATGATTGATGACCCATCATTATTTTTAAAAGCCGTACAAAGTAGACGTCAAGATCAGGAAGCTTTGAATTTGGCTCAAGGGGTTGAAGGGCGGTGGTTAAAAGATATTGTCTCAATTTGTACAATATTGAAGCATCTCAAGAAAAATCATGGAACGGCAATATATCCGGGTCAGGAGCCCGATATGCAGAAAAAAATATTGGCAGCACTCACTCAAGCCCACAGTCGTTGTAACCATTTGTATGAAGAGGTAATGAACCATGATCAAGCCAGGAACAAAGGAAGCTATCAAGGAGATGCGTAGTCGTAATATGGCAATCAAGAGCATTGCCGATCTTCTTGAGATCTCAAGAAATAGCGTAAAATCGGTACTCAGCGGAAAACATGATGAACTGAAGCCCAAAAATTCAAAGTACCACAAACACCTTCCAATTATCAGGGAACTATACCCTCGTTGCAGTGGCAATGCGGTACGGATCGGAGATCTTTTGAAGGAGGAATACGCCATTGATATTCCCTATTCAACTCTGAGATGGTTGATTAATAAGGACGGATTGGGCAAAGCGGAAAAACTGCCGGCCGGAAGCTACTGTTTTGCACCGGGGGAAGAGATGCAGCATGACACCTCTCCGTACAGAATTAAACTGGGGAGCAGAGTGCAGAAGGTTCAGTGTGCATCGTTGGCGCTTGCCTACTGCCGAAAAATCTATATCCGCTTTTATCCATGCTTCACCCGATTTGAAGCCAGATGTTTTTTGATTGATGCATTTAAGCATATGGATGGCAGCTGTGCGAGATGTACCATTGATAATACCAGTGTCCTGGTGGCCTAGGGCGCGGGTGCCAATGCAGTTATTGCTCCTGAAATGCGTCAAATCGGCAGGCTGTTCGGAACGGTATTTATTCCCCACAGCGTCGGCCATTCAGATAGAAAAGCCCGTGTGGAGAGGCCTTTTTATTATGTGGAAAGAAATTTTCTTGTTGGAAGAACGTTTAGGGACTGGAAGGATCTCAATCAGCAGGGTGTTGAATGGTGCATCCATGTGTCGGACAAGAAAGAAAAACGGTCTTTAAAAATGAGTCCGGCACAAGCATATATCATGGAAAAACCTTTTCTAAAGCCGTTACCACCGTATATTCCATCGGTATATTCGACTTCTTACCGAATTGTGGATGTGCAGGGATATGTTCATCTGGATACCAACCGCTATTCCGTTCCATATCAGTTGATTGGGAAACAGGTGGAAGTGCAGAAACATCAGGAAAATGTGGTGATTTACCATGGCCGTGAAAAAATAGCTCAGCATCAGCGGGTGCTGGAAAAGAGAGACAAGCGCATATGTGATGACTCCCATAAAATCAGCCGTGTTTATCCTGCACGCGTCGAATCATCAAGCCAGGAAAGGGCACTCAAGGGAACGGACCCGGTGCTGGACAGCTATTTGGTTCAGCTTAAGAAAAGATCCCACGGCAGAGGGGTGGCCAAATTTTCAAAATTGCTGGAGCTCAAACGAACATATCCGGAAGAGGCCTTTATGATGGCGATCCGGAAGGCTCAAACCTATGGGCTTTACGACTTGGCCCGACTGGAAAAATTGATCCTCTCTTTTATTGCGGGAGACTATTTTAATCTATGAACCATTCAAAACTCCATGAGCTTCTTCAGGAGCTCAAATTTAAAGGTATAGAGCAAATTGTGGATGACGTGCTGGCGCAAGCTGAAAAAAATGGCTATTCCACATACCGCACACTGACGATTCTTTTTGAGGAAGAAATTCGCTATAAAAAGGAACGCAGCCTCATCAATCGAATCAAAAATGCCCGTATTCCATGGGACTGGACCCTCACATCCTTTCCTTTTGAGAGGCAACCCGGCGTTAACAAACAGCAGATCATGGATCTCAGTGCTGGGGAATTTGTGGAACGAGGAGAGAATATTGTCTTTATCGGTGAACCTGGGGTGGGGAAATCGGGGCTGGCTGCGGGTCTTTTACGGGAGACCCTGCTGAATGGATATCGAGGACTATATTACAATGTTCAGGATCTGGTCAACGATCTGTATGCATCCCTGGCAGATAGAAGCACCACCAGCCTGCTCCATCGCCTGTGCCGATTTGATGTGTTGCTCCTGGATGAGATGGGGTATCTGACCCTGAACAGCGAGCAGATGAACTGCTTCTTCAAGCTCATGGCCGAACGATATCTCGCCGGAAAGGGAACCATCATCACCACAAATCTTGAGTATGACAAATGGTATGATCTCTTCAAACCCAAGGATATGGTGGACGCTATGCTGGATCGCCTCCAACATCGATGCATTACCATTCAAATCAAGGGAACTTCCCTGAGAAAAACGACCCAGCCTGAATGATGCCTGTTCATCTCTATAGTTTAAGGCTGAAAACGACTCAATTGTTTCGAACGCATGGTATAACATTCAATGAAACAAAACCAGATAGAATCACTGCGTCAAATTGATCTGAAACAGATTTTGAACATCTGTGGATGCTCTCCCCATCAACTGGATCAATGCAAATGGCACACCCCCTGTGGTACCATTTCTGTCAAAGGTCAAAAATTTATGAACTGGAGCAGAAATAAAGGGGGTGGCGGTGCCATTGACCTTGTCTGTCATTTAAGAGGCGATGATTTTAAACAGGCTGTCATCTGGCTGGCTTCTAATTTTGCACTTTCCTCACTGCCACACGCTGGACATGAAAACCCCTCATATCGACACCGAACCTCCCTTCAATTACCACACAAAGATCAAAGCAAAATCAAGCGCGTCATACACTATCTCACGCTCCAACGCTGCATTCCACGAAAAATCGTTATGGATCTGATCCAATACGGCAACCTCTATGCTGATTCAAGGTCAAATGCTGTTTTTGTGCTACTTGGAAAAGAAAAAAGCGTCGTCGGGGCTGAACTTCGAGGAACTGCCTCTACCCAATGGCGGGGAATGGCTCCCGGTTCAAAGAAACAGTTGGGATGCTTCTACGCCCTGGGAAAGTCCAACAGAAAAATGGTGATTTGTGAATCCGCCATTGATGCTATTTCATGCCTTGTGCTCTGGCCCGAATATACGGCTATCTCAACGTCAGGGGCAAACCACAATCCGGCATGGTTAAAAAATTTTCTTGATCATGGCTGCGATATCTATTGCGGATTTGATGCCGATAATACAGGTGACATGCTTGCAGAAAAAATGATCCGCCTCTATCCCTCCGTTAAAAGACTTCGTCCGCCCGAACACGACTGGAACCAGTTTTTACAGTCTTCTTCGCCTTCCTGAAAAAAATTCGAATTTAGAATTGCTATTTTTATGATTGCATTGAAGTATAGCTGCTGAACTGTTATTTTTTTATACAGTTTACCACAAGCAACTGCGTAAACAAATGGTCAATTTATCTTAGACTTTTGGTGTCAAAAAATCTTAGAGTTAAAGCGCAGGGGGAGCGACCGGAACCCATGAATATATTGGTTATACAACTGGCGTTTCAATCCACGCTCCCGCAGGGGGAGCGACGTGTGACTGTGGCGGGAAGTTAAGGAAATTAAGGAGTTTCAATCCACGCTCCCGCAGGGGGAGCGACTGGATTGACTATCAAAAAAGGATGACGTCAGAATGTTTCAATCCACGCTCCCGCAGGGGGAGCGACAAAAGCTTGGGCTGGGGTTTGAATAACGACAGGTGTTTCAGTCCAGGCTCCCGCAGGGGGAGCGACACAAATTGATTTGACT
>CAKZLA010000487.1 GCA_937124525.1 uncultured Desulfobacterium sp. | reverse complement strand
CACCGGTGGGGCTTGATCTGGGTGCCACCTCCCCCGAAGAGATCTCCATGAGTATCATGGCCGAAATCATTGCGGTTAAAAATAATCGCAGCGGCACTTTTCTACGGGATGGCATGGGGCATATCGGAAAGAGAGTGGTACCCATGGAAACTAAGGTATTGGTATGAATATCAACTGTAAAAAAGATTTTCCCATATTTTCTCAGTCTATCAATAACCATGATCTGGTTTATCTGGACAGTGCGGCAACCACTCAAAAACCCATCTGCGTGATAAAGCGGATGCAGGACTATTACTTTACCTGCAACGCCAATGTTCACCGAGGCATCCATACCTTAAGTGAAAAAGCCACTAAGGGTTATGAAAACGCACGCACCACTGTCGGAAAATTCATCAATGCCTCCAGTTCCGATGAGATAATTTTTACACGCAATGCCACGGAAGGAATCAATCTTGTGGCACTTTGCTATGGCACCCGCTTTATCAATCCAGGGGATACCATTTTGCTGACGCGTATGGAGCATCATTCTAATCTCATCCCCTGGCAGCAACTGGCCGGAAGCACTGGTGCCAAGCTTGCTTTTCTGGAAATAGACTCCAAGGGACAGTTGAAAAATGACCAGTTCCAACGGTTTGCCGGACATCGTATTAAATTGGTGGCCATGACCCACGCATCCAACCTACTTGGCACCATCAATCCTGTGGCACACATTATCGCCTGGGCCCATGGGCAAGGAGCAAAGGTATTGATTGACGGTGCTCAGTCCGTTCCCCATATGGCAGTTGATGTTCAGGAACTGGACTGTGATTTTCTGGTCTTTTCAGGACACAAAATGATGGGTCCCACCGGGATTGGTGTTCTCTACGCAAAAAGAACTCTCCTTGATGAGATGCCGCCGCTGTTCACCGGTGGCGAGATGATAACAGATGTCAGCTGGGACAGAGCAGACTGGGCACCACCGCCACATAAATTTGAAGCCGGTACCCCCTGCATTGCCCAGGCCATGGGACTGGAGTCAGCCATTCAATATCTAAATGGTATCGGATGGGAGGCTTTTGAAACCCACATGGCAGAGCTAACCACCTATGCCATGGCACAACTTGCCTGTCTTGAAGGGATTCAGCTATACGGCCCTGGACCTGAAATACGTGTGGGTCTGGTCTCTTTCAACGTCAAAAATATCCATCCCCACGATCTGGCCACTCTTTTGGATGAAGAGGGCATTGCCATTCGTGCCGGTCATCTTTGCGCCCAGCCATTGGTTCGTTCCCTTGGAATTACAGCTACGGCAAGGGCCAGTTTTTATATTTACAATACTTACTCAGACATCGACCACCTGATATCATCGGTAGAAAAGGCCATAAGGGTTTTCTCAAAATGACTGACTCAAAAACATATAACCGACGTATAATGAACCATTATAATGAACCCCGTAATTACGGACGGATGGAGATGCCGGACAAAATGATCATTGAAACCAATATTCTGTGCGGTGATGAGCTTCGTCTGGAACTCAAATTATGCAATGGCATCATAAGTGATGCCCGCTTTGAAGCCAGAGGATGTGCCTTGAGTATTGCTGCCACATCTATGCTCACAGAAAAAATAAAAGGGCAATCTCTGGAAGCTCTGCTGAGTTTTGATAAAAATTTTATGTTTGACATTTTAAAAATACCCCCTATTGAGGGGGTGAGAAGTAAATGCGCCCTACTGGGCCTGAAGGCGATGAGACGGTTGCTGTTCAAAGAAACGTTTTGGCCTGTGTAACCGGTTCAATTTTGAAGGCATGGCAATTCCAATACCAGGAAGTTTGCTTGTTTAACCACGATTGGATTTTGATGGCTTTGACCTTCTTACCCGAACTTATTGAGAACTTACACATTTTAGAAATTAATTTTATGATAAAAACAAACATAAAGACAACTGCAGGAATCATTTTGGCTGCTGGCATGTCAACACGCATGCAGCAGTTAAAGCAACTTGTATCTTTTAATGGCAAGCCAATGCTTTCGTGGGTGATGGAGGCTGCCTTGGCTTCGCAGCTTAAAACGGTTTTTATTATATTGGGGCATGAATCCCAAAAAATTATAAAAACTCTGGCTTTACAGGTAAAAAGACCAAAACTTCAGGTAGTTATCAATCCAAACTTTAGGCAGGGACATAGCTCGTCACTGATATGTGGTTTAACCCAAGCATTAGACACACATCATGACGCGGTAATGTTTTTATTGGCCGATCAACCATGTATTAATTCAAGTTTTATTAATTATTTGTTAGATCAATTTTACAAGGAAAACAAACCCATTTGTGCACCACGTTATCTTGGTAGGCAGCTTAATCCGGTCATATTCCAAAACACCTTCTATGATAAGCTACTATCAATCAAGGGTGACAAGGGGGCCAAGCAACTCATTAAAGCCCATTCGGACAGGGTGACTTGGGTGGATGTGGATCAAAGTCTTGTCTTTATGACTGTGGATACCCCCGAGGATCTGGATGCAGTTCGACTTTGTTATCGCCGGACGGCCACCACCTTTCCTGCCGGTAAAGAATACCACCCAACCAACCGCTCTTGATAGAGACGCAAGCAATTGAGTTGCCTCCCCAATCAAAAAGTGAAGAATCTTTGATTTTCAGGCAATTTCAGGTAATGTTGAAAAGAAAATAACTATCTGGCTCTCATTGGATGGTCAGAGTGGCCAAATATTATGACCAACCCCCAAAATGGTAATATCATGCAATAAACCGGCTTTGGTTTTAAAAGCCGGTTGTCAAGGGATATATCTCCACTCTCGCCCCACATTTTTATCTGACGGTATCTGCGATGCTGTGCCCACGGTCTACATTTTCATATCTCCTTTTTCCAT
>CAKZLA010000486.1 GCA_937124525.1 uncultured Desulfobacterium sp. | reverse complement strand
TACCCAGACAATTAAGGGTATACCTACGGGTGTAGTGAGGAGAAGGTGCACGAGGACCAAATGACTGTATTGCTCTTTTCATGGGCAGTGATAGTGCTTACAGGAAAGAATTTGAAAAATATCCCGGTACTTTTTACATTTCTGCCGGATGGTACAGGGAAAAAGAAGCCCCAAGAGAAAAGGAACCTGAAAAAATATGGGTGGGAACGGAGTCCATGGGGTGTCAGGATTTAAAAGACCAATACGGAGAAGAGGGGGGCGGCAAAATCATTGATTTTTTCAGTTCCTGGCATCACAATTATCAGCGGGCCGCTTTTATTGACACGGGTATTGGTACAGCACAAAAATCTGCCGAACATGCCCGGAAAATGGCGGAAAAATATAATTGGAAATATGAACGTATTCCCGGGGATACCTCTTTGATGACCCGGTTGCTCACCCAGGAGATCTCCGACGGGGAGATTGTCATCGTCCCACCGGGCCATGTCACTATTTTTTCAGCCCTGGCAAATGGTCTTGATTCTGCACCGGACAGTGACAGCGCTATTCCCGGGCGGGGAGAACCCCGCCACCTGGTGTATGATGAAGAGGACAATGCTGGCCTCTCCATCCACTATGGTCTGGGCATTGATGCCGGGGGAACTTACACCGACGTCTCTGTGTATGATTTTAATGATAAAAGAATTGTTGATAAAAATAAGGCATTGACCACCAAATGGGATTTTTCCATTGGCATTGACGAGGTTTTGTCCGGCATTGATCCGGATGTGCTCTCCAAGGTGGAGCTGGTGTCTGTTTCCACCACCCTTGCCACCAACGCCATTGTGGAGGGGGAGGGGCAGAAGACGGGCCTGATTCTCATGGTCAATGGCGGTCATGTGGCTGATGAGCTTATTTCCCATACCCCAAGGTGTAATGTAAAAGGGCAGATCAACATCAGCGGCGGTGAAGTTGAACCCGTGGATGAAGATGAAATTCGCAACGCAGTGCGCCATATGGTGGATAAAGATGGTGTCACCGCCTTTGCTGTTTCCGGATTTGCCGGGGCCGTAAATCCTGCCCATGAACTGGCGGTGAAACAAATTATCAATGAGGAAACAGGACTGGTGGCCTGTTGTGGCCATGAACTTTCCGATCTGCTCAATTTTGTGATCCGAGCCCAGACAGCGGTGCTCAATGCCCGCATTATTCCCCGGATGATTAAATTTTTCCGGGAGCTGGGTGATGTTTTGAAAAAACGGGGTATCCATGCGCCGGTGATGGTGGTCAAGGGGGATGGAACCCTTATGTCGGCTGCCATGGCCGAAGAGCGTCCCGTGGAAACCGTATTATCCGGTCCGGCAGCCAGTGTGGCCGGTGCCAAGCTTCTCACCGGTTTAGAAGAGGCCATGGTGGTGGACATGGGCGGCACCACCACGGACACGGCAGATATCTGTGAAGGGCTTGTGGATGTATGCGAAAGCGGTGCCAATGTGGGGGGCTTTGTCACCCATGTCAAGGCCCTGGATATGCGTACGGTGGGACTGGGGGGCGACAGCCTTATTCGGTGGAACCGGGATGAGTTTGTCATTGGACCCCGCCGGGTGGGTCCCATTGTATGGGCCAATGCCGCACATCCCCAGGGGGTTAAACGTGCTTTACAGTACATGGAAAGCCATCAACTTTCCATGCTTTCCCAGACCCTTCTGGTGGCCATGGAAGGCAAATTTTCCTTTGAGCCCACCCCCAAAGAGCAAAAAGTATATGATCTGCTTAGAAAACGGCCCCATACACCGGAAGAACTATTACCCCATCTTAACATACTGGCAGTACAATTTCTTCCCCTGGAACGGCTGGAGGAGAGTGGGCTGGTGCAACGATGCGGCTTGACCCCCACGGACCTTTTGCACGTAAAAGGTCAATTCTCCAAATGGGATGCAGATCCTGCCCATTTCATGGTGAGCATCATGTCTCTTTTTTCAAAAAAAACAAAAAAAGAGTTGATAGAGAGCCTTTTGAACCAGGTGGAAATGGATCTTGCCCTGGAGCTGTTGAAAAAGCAGATGGCCCGGGATTTTGCCATGGATGAGATGGAAAATACGCCGGTATTTAAACAATTAATGAAACAGATTGTGAACCCGGAAAACAGTCGTTATGCCATCACTGCCCAGTTTAATCATTCGGTCATCGGCATTGGTGCGCCGGTACATTATTTTCTACCCCAGGCCGGGAAACGGCTCAACGCCCGGGTGATTATCCCCGAAGATGCCGATGTGGCCAATGCTGTGGGGGCCATCACCAGCCACATAATGATCAAGCGGAAACTCTCCATAAAGACGAATAGTTTTGGACGCTTTGTTGTGGAAGGCGTGGCCGGAAATCAACAGTTCATCAGTATTGGCCAAGCTGAAGCCTGGGCCGTTGAATATCTTAAAGATCATGTCCAGAAGTTGGGACGAACTGCCGGTACCAGCCGTAAAACCGTTGCCATGGACATTGAGGATCGGGTGGTAAATACCGGGGGCGGTATTCCGCTTTTTCTGGGCCGCACCATTGTGGCAACCCTTTCGGGCAGTCCGGATATGGTGCTGAGGGCGGTTAATGAATAAACACGTTTGGTTTTAATTGCAATAAAACCTGCTGCCACAACAAATAATGCAGTAAAAAGAAATGGGAAGTATAAAATGAACTTGAATTTTCGTGTAAAACAAAAACAAGGTGTCTTCCTGAAATTCTTTTATTGGAGTGTGTGTTTTTTTTGTATGTTTCCCCTGGCATTTGCCGGGGAGAGCCGTCTCTCCTCCCATAAAGCAATGTTTGGCGAAGCAGAATTCATAGGGAATATTTCCAATAAAAAAATTGACGAAGCATCGGGAATGGCAGCCTCACACCTGCAGAATGATCTGTTATGGGTGAACAATGACAGTGGCGATGATGCCGTTATCTATGCCCTGTCAAAAGATGGAAAGGGAATGGGGCAAGTACATCTGGCCAGTGCAAAAAATATTGACTGGGAAGATATGGCCTCCTTTGAATGGAAGAATACAGCCTATTTATTGATTGCCGACACCGGTGACAACAAGGGCAAAAGAAAAAACTGTACCCTTTATATTATTGAAGAACCGGTGGTAACGGCCCATGGTCTTTTCCCCAAAAGTGTCCATCTCCGGTGGCAGATTAATTTTCAGTACGAAGACGGTCCCCGGGATTGTGAGGCGGTTACTGTGGATGTGGCGACGGAACAATGCCTGCTTTTGAGCAAACGGGATGATTTTCCACAACTGTATACACTGCCGCTTTCCCCCCCACCGGGGCAGGGCATTGTGACGGCGAAAAAAATAGCCCGGATCGCCACCATTCCCCGGCCCAACCCAGAAGATCTCATCCAGCCCTATGGCCGAAATCGATCCCAGCCCACGGCAATGGATATAACACCGAATGGACAGTGCCTGGTGATCTTAACCTATAAACATGCCTATTTATATTCAAAAAAAAATCACCAGACGTGGGCATCTTGTTTTACTGCTGATCCTGGGATAATCCAGCTTCCCCTGGTGGGTCTGGGCTCCCTTATCCAGCGGGAGGCCATGTGTCTGAGTCTGGATGGACAATGGCTCTATCTTACATCTGAAAAACTTCCAGCCCCTCTGTATCGCCTTGAAATAATATTAAATTAGCGCCCTGTGGGCGGGCTTCTATTTGGCCCAATATTTCAGTTTAGGTCAAAATTGCATGGTGTTTACTTTGTGTTAAAAATTACAAATCCATATACTATTAAATTACTTCCGGGCTCCCTTACTTGAGTAAAAACTTTTTCACCTTTGATATTAAATTGTTTTTGATGGAAATGGTAAGATAAAGATCTCCCTTTTCTCCAGAGATAGGATCTTCTTTGCCCAGTCCCTTCAACCTTATTTTGCGGCCCTCCTGGATATTTTTAGGAATTTTAACAATGAGCTTTTTATCCTGTTTCTTATGATAATAGGCATAGGGGCCCCCTTTTTTTACGTGGGACTCAGACAGGGTAATGGTGTCGTAACTGTTGAGGCCTTTGTCCATGTCAGGGGCCTTCAAGGTCTGGGAGAGCACATTGTTCAAAAGGGTTTTGCCAAACCCCTGGAGGATATTTCTGCTGGAACCGCGTGGACGATTTCCACGGTGGTGACCAAAGGTGCCAAATATGAAAAATCCCCCACCGTGGGTTCTACCTGATTTAAATAATTCGTTAAATCCCCGAATGCCAAAATTATCCGCAATCTCCTGGAATATTTTTTCAATGTCAGATTCTTTCAGGATATCATTATAGTTATTTCTTTGACGAAACTGTCCGGTGGCACCATCTCCGAATTGGTCCCGAAGCTGATCATAATGTTGTCTTTTTTCGGGATTGGAGAGAACTGCATAGGCTTCATTTAACTGGGCCATTTTTTCTGCGGCATTTTCATCATCCGGATTTCTATCCGGATGAAACCGGATGGCCATTTTTTTATAAGCCTGCTTTATTTCCGTTGGATCTGCCTGCCTGGTAATATTCAATGCGTTGTAATAATCAATTGTTGTCATAGTTTTTTTGTTCTTTTCTCTGGGGGACTTAACTCATATGATCACATGCTCATGGGCAGGCATGGCCTTGTCAGCCATTCTGGGCGAACAGACTGGAATAAATATCTGCCACATAAACCACACCAATGGGGAAATTATTTTCCAGCACTGGCAGGCGATGATAATTATTTTTAATCATGCGGTCCAGTATAACAATGATGTCATCGTCCGGTGAAGCCCCGGTGACGTTGTCACTCATGAGTTGACCCACTTTTTTGGCTTTAAGCTCATCAATTAGTTTTGTTATCTGGGGATCATTCCAGACCAGTTCATCACCGTTAATACCATAATTAAGAAAGGATGGCCTTAAATGGTAAAGGATGTCAAACATGGTGATAACCCCGGCCAGGTGGTTATATTCATCAATGACCATGAGGCTGGTGGTTTTATGTCCGCTTTCCCTCACCCGTCCATGGGTAATTTTTTCAATGGCCTGCGCAATGGTGGCATCTTTGTAGATCATATCAAACGATTTTACCATGATATCCCTGGCCCTCAGTGTCATAATGAACTCCTTCTATGGAATGGTTGGAGGTGAAAAAAGCAATGGAAAAAATTCATGAATAAAATTTACGAAATTCATTTTTGTCTATATATTGCTTATGCTTCACGTGCTGACTGGGTATGGTAAATAAAAAACATATTAAAATCAAGAAAGATTCCGTTATTTTTTTACCTGAATTAATTCTGCGCAATAGCGGGGGAATTTATCATTGGCGATTATGGAGTCAATATGAAGGAATGTTGGGGCATTGATGGGACAGCGTAGTACACCGAATCATAAATTCCTCGGGGTTTAATGAAACTAAAATATATCCTAAATTCAAAGGGTTCCTTTAGACGACGAATACCCGACGAACTTATGATTTGATGTAGTAGGTCTTTCGCGATATCACGACGTTTTATGTTGATCCATGAACTACCCTGGGCAGTCAAAATTAGAATTCTTGTCTGCCGGGGTAGACTGGTCATCGAAGTTTTACTCTGTTTTTATGGTTATTTTTTTAGGATTCGTTTTAATATCAGGCTTTTTTGCTGGAATATGTAAAGAGAGTCTTGGGGCATCTTCCCATTGCTGTTTTATCGTGGACACCTGTTTCAGGAATATTTCTTTATGGGGGGGGGCCAATGATTTACCGGTGGGCAGGTTCATTTTGCTGTAATCCACATACCTTCCGTTCTTTTTAAACCTTAAATCCAGGTGGGGCCCCGTGGCATAGCCAGTGCTGCCCACATATCCTATTATCTGCCCTTTTTTAACCTTTTGATTTTTTTTAATGCGGGCATTAAATTTTGACAAGTGCATATATTCACTGATACCCACACTGGCATGGTTAATTTTAATATAGTTTCCGGCACTTTTGCTGTACCCCATGAAAATGATGGTTCCGTCGCCCACACTTCTAATAGGTGTCCCCCTGGGGGCGGCATAATCAATACCGGGGTGGGGCATGTATTTTTGTTTAATGGGATGAAGGCGCCTTGTGGTGAATTTTGAGCTGATTCGACTGTACTTCAAGGGACATTTTAAAAAGGATTTTTCCAGGCTGTTCCCTTGTTCATCATAATAACTGACCCTCCCATTCTCCTCGTATCCAAAGGCCTGGAAGATCTTATTACAACAGGTGAGTTGTGCTGCTTTAATTTTTCCTATGCCAACACATTTATTTTGAACAAATTGCTCTTCAAAGGTGATCATAAATTCATCGCCCTGGTGCAGATGACGAAAATCCATGGTGCTGGCGAAGATATCCCCCAGGGCGTAGATCAAATCCTGGCTCATTCCAGAATCCCTTGCTGTGTTCCACAGATTACTTGTAATGGTTCCAGAAAGGGTTCTGGTTTTTATGTGAATTTCTTTTTTCCCTGTATAAACCTGAATGGGCTTATCAAAAGCAAAAACCACGTAGTTTGTGGATGTTTGATCATATATAAAGTATTTTATCTTATTATCCTCCCCTGGGGAGGAAATCAGGCTATAGGTGTTACCTGCTTTAATGCGTCGAACGTCAAAAACAGGCTTTGATGTTTTGGCAGCCTGGAAAATAGCGGCATTGGAAATGCCATGGGGATTGAGCAGATGGGCCAGGGTCTGCCCGGATTTTACCACGCAGGTTTTAAGCCTGTAGCCATCCATGGCAATTCCGCAATATCGTTTTTCCGAGGGATGCTGTAAGGGGGTGGGCAGACTTGTGACGTGTTGTGGGACTTTATTCGGGGTATCTTTTGATTGAAGTGCCGTCTGGCTTTCAACAAGCTGTTCTGTCTGCTGGGGAACCATACCGGTCAGTGAAATAAAAATGAGTGCTGATATGAATAAGAAAAAAAGACGGTGTGATAAGTTCAAGTAAACCCCTTTTTATGAAAGAGTTGTTCAGTTTATTGTAATAATAGACATTGTATTTATAGAAAACCGGCAAGAAAGCCCCTGAGTCTTTAGCTCAGGGTTGTTGACTGTTTCATAACCTATTGATTTGATTACGAAGTTTATTTTATAAAATTCAATAAAATTAAGTATTTAAGCAAAAATAAGTATAATGTCTAATGAATTGATCTACAATTAATTATTGCAAATCACAACAAATTCCAGGAACATACAATTAAAAGAGGTTTGCTTCAATGATTATCTTCCATCTTTATCTTAAATTTTTGCTTCATCCATCAAGCGATTCGGGCTTGGCCACAATTTTGGCCATTTTGAGTCGTTTTTTGGTTTGAAAAATATACGCTTTAATTACAACCTGTTGACAATAATAAAAATTTAATATTTGTTTTTGGACCTCTTTATTTCAGTGGAGAAGCCTGTCAAAACAAGGGCCGTGATCTATATCGGCAGATCAAGAAGCTGAGGAAAAAAAGGCCCTAAAAGCGTGGTTTTTGGCGCTCCAGGCCAGCCCCCGGTGATTGACTACCGACACAGCCATTGGTGGCATTTTTCTACAATCTGGCGGTGAACCTCGGTGGGTTCCCGGGGATCAGATGTGGGCAGATTGAATCCATGGTCGCCACCCTGGATGATCTCCAACTCCACGGGTGCGGGCAGACGGTCAATAACACTGGAGAGGAGATCAAGGTCGCAGAAGGGGTCCCGGGTGCCTTCAAAGAAGAGCATGGGAACAGTGATGGAGGGAAGATGTGCATCCCTGAGGCTTTCCTTCCGCCCGGGTGCATGGAGGGGATACCCCAGAAAGATGATGCGGTGGGGGGCGATCTCCCCGCTGGCTGCGGCCAGGGAGGCCATGCGTGCACCAAGGGATTTTCCCGCCGCCACCACGGTGTCTACCCCATGACTGCTGTGGTGAATCAGATAATCCAGGGCCGCCTTCCAGCAGGCGATAAGTCGGTGGTCCGGATCAGCGGATTTCCGGCCCTTGTCCTTGTAAGGAAAATTAAACCGAAGCGTGATGTATCCCAGATCGGCCAGGCCCTGGGCCACCCCCTGGAGGGAGGGATGATGCATGTCGTTGGACATGCCGTGGGCAAAGACGATGCCGGTGGAACTGTTTTCGTTAAGGTGGTCCGGTCCGGCCAGAATACCGGACACAGACCCCTGACTGGGAATGGTGATGGTAACTGCATTGTTTTTCATGTGTTTTCACCTGTTGTTTTTTAATGATCATGGTGTGGCACTGGGGGAAGCGTTTTCTAAATTCTAAAATACCTGAAAAAAAGGCGTTAAAACAAAATAGATCCCCACAGGATAATGGTTGAACCGGCTATTTTCCTAAACCACTGACCTGCATTGTTCCACATACGGTTCTTGAGCATTTTTTGCACGGCAGCAGCTGAGCTTCCGGCAACGGCAATGGGAAGGCAATGGCCCACCGCAAACAAAATGATTAAAATGATTCCTGTCATAATCTTTTCCTGAACCGTAATGATGGCCAGGATCGGGGCAATAAATCCAAAGGTGCATGAACCCGAAAGAACACCGTATAAAAGTCCCAAAAAAAAGGCCCCGGGCATTCCCCTCAGGTTTAATTTATAAAGAAGGCTGCCGGACATGGAACACTTTTCCACCCCCAGTATCCCCAGGGCAACCCATATAAGATCGGTTTTCCCATACATCTATGAAGACAACCTTTGCTTTTCCCCTGTATGCTTTTTCCAATTTTTCCATGATGGGTGCCATCATTTTACAGGGAACACACTTCTTTGCCCCCAGGTCCAGCATGGTTACCATGCCTTTTTCCGGAATATTTGAGAAATCTCCAGCAAAAGCACCGGGTGTGAAAAAGAATAGAAAAGCCAGCATTCCGATGAATAATACCGTTTTATTTAATGGCATCACCATTGTTTCCTTTTTTTTGAAATGCTATCTTACCACACGTCTGACCATAGTTCTTGCAGAACCGGCCAGAAAAAACTGAATCTTTAAGTATGAATTATGCATTAAGGTGCCCAAAAAGTGCAATGAAAAATTTTAGGGGGCTCCTTGGCCGTAAGTTGAAAATTATAATTCCCATTTTATTTGTATTAAAGGGGCAGACCAGGAGGAAAATATATTAACCGTGAGTTTCTTAGAAATTATTCTTATTGCCGTGGGGCTTGCCATGGATGCATCGGCGGTTTCCCTTGCAGCGGCGGCAGCCGGGTTTGCGAAAGATGCACGGGCGGTTTTCAGGTTGTCGTTTCATTTTGGTCTGTTTCAGTTTCTAATGCCCGTCATTGGCTGGCTCATGGGTATTGGTTTTGTATCGCAGTTCAAGGCGGTGGACCATTGGATTGCAATGGCCTTGCTTGGAATTGTGGGCGTTAGAATGATTCAGGAGGGGCTGGATCATACCACTGATGCCCCCGTCAGTGATCCGTCCCGGGGGATGACCATGGTCATGCTCAGCGTGGCCACCAGTATTGATGCACTGGCCGTGGGGTTGAGCCTTTCCATGCTTGATATCAGCATCTGGTATCCTGGCATCATGATTGGTATTGTGACATCTGTAATGTCATTTCTATCCATCAAGATCGGCACCCGTCTGGGGACGCTGTTCGGGAAACATATGACGGTGGCGGGCGGGGTGATCCTGCTTGTCATCGGCTTGCGTATCCTGGGTACCCATCTGGAAATATTTTGACACATTCGCATAGGTTTAAGATCAAAGGAGATTTTATGCTGCTGGAAACTTACAAACTTGAAATTGTCAATTCAGAATGTATGCCCGGGGCAATGGGCGTTCTTTGTTTTGCCCATCTGGACCGGCCTCATTCAAAAAATTCTTTTTGGGTGATGTATATATAATTTGCATTTAAACTATATGCGTGTTAATCAGTTAAAAAGTTCCACAACCCGTTAATTGGAGGAGCCTTTGGTATTTAAAGATTGTGTGTGCTTTCGACTGGGTAAAACAGTACGCCAGGTGACAAAAGCGTATCGTAAAGAAATTTCAAACTATAAACTGACCCACGGACAGTTTTTTATGATGGTGGCAATTTTGGAAGAAGACGGTTTGTTACCAAGTGAGCTTGCCGATAAAACGTCACAAGATAGAGCAACGACAACAGGTCTGCTTGACCGGC
The DNA here is from genome assembly GCA_937124525.1 of uncultured Desulfobacterium sp. Next base: position 4,120 of record CAKZLA010000486.1, on the reverse strand, counting down.
TTGAAAAAGAGGGTTGGATTGAGAGAAAAGCACACAAAGATGATCGACGTTCCTTAAGAATATTTCTTACACCCCATGCGCGTAATCACAGGGACAACATATTGGCGCTTTTTGAGGAAACAAATCAGAAATTTTTAAATCGTTTTAGTCAGGAAGAATGGGGTCAGATGCAAAATTTTCTCAGTCGTTTGGACCGAATTAATGAATCTGATCAGGTTGGTTAATTTGATCATGGGAGACAAATAATGAAACTTAACCCGGAACATATAAACTCCGTTCTTAAAAATATAAATAACGGCCCATTCTTCAAGCACATATCAATGCAGGTAACAGAATTGGATATCGGTTATTCCAAAGTGGTCGCCCATATAAGTGAAAAACACATGAACCCTTTTGGTGGGGTCCATGGAGGCGTATTTTCTTCCCTTATTGACACCGCTGCCTATTGGTCTGCTTACTGTGACTTACAGGAAAAACAAGGATTGATTACCATTGATTTAAAAGTAGACCTTCTTGCCCCGGTTCTTGATAAAACGATTACCGTAACCGGTAAAAGAATCAAATCAGGGAAAACCCTATTTCTTACCGAAGCCCAAATGTTCAATGAGGATGGCAAAATTCTGGCACACGGAACATCAAAGCTGATGGTTACCCAGAACAAACAAACCATTGATGATGTCGTTGATTACCTTGGAGCGGATCAATTACCATCAAAATTTATAAGGAGCTCCCATGCCTTTTAAAATTATTGGAATTTCCGGAAGCCCTGTAAAACAAGGGAATACGGATACCTTTTTATCAACCATTATGGACAATGCTACGGAAAAAGGGCTTGATACTGATATCGTAAGCCTTGCTGACATGAAAATCAAAAACTGCATTCACTGCAACTATTGTCTTTCCAAACAAAAGCCGGGTAGATATTGTTCTCTTAATGATGATGCACAGCAGATATATGAAAAATTAGAAACTGCAGATATCATTGTATTGGCCAGCCCCGTGTATTTCATGCGGACCAGCGGGATGATGGCAACATTTATTGACCGCCTTCGGGTGTTTATTTTCGGGAATATTATCGGTGGGAAATTACGCAATAAAATCGGCATCAGTGCCGGTGTTTCCTGGTTGCGACACGGGGGGATGGAGACAACACATCTTTCTCACATATTTGCTTTTATGACACTGGATATGATACCGGCAACGGTTCATTCTTCCATCAGTCCCATGGGGGCATCTACTGTGAGCAGCCAGCATGGAGAAGGTGTATTTGAACCGTCTGTGCGCATTGGTGTAAACGAGGATCAGGCCGGAATTAAAACCGCCGGGGCACAACTGTCCCGGGCCTTGGAATTGGTGGAACTTATTCATAAATAGAGGACGTGATCATAGGGCGCATTCCCATTTTTTTCGTCGTAAAAATCTTGCACTGGAGCCCTGGCTCGTGAAGACTGACGATTTTGTTCTTTGATGGTTAATTCTTTTAAAAAGCTATATATTGCGCTTGTCTTTTTTAAAAAAACAATATATAGTCCCCTCCCTCAATAATAATCAATAATATTTTAAGTTCCAGATTTTCAATAAGTCTGAAGGATTGTGTAAATGGGTGGAGAAAAAAACGAGACAGAGCAAATAGATTTCTTGACGGAAAATGCCAGAACCGTTCTGGAAAGGCGTTATCTGAAAAAAGATACAGCCGGAAATGTATGTGAATCACCGGAAGATATGTTCAGGCGGGTGGCTGGCCATATAGCCCAAGCTGAAAAAAATTATGATGAAAAAGCGGATGTCCAAAAATTTGAGGATTTATTTTACAGCCTGATGGCCGAGTTCAGGTTCCTGCCCAACTCTCCAACCCTGATGAATGCGGGCAGGTCCCTGGGGCAACTGGCAGCCTGTTTTGTCCTACCGGTGGAAGACAGCATTGACGGTATTTTTGACGCAGTTAAAAATGCCGCAACCATACATAAATCAGGCGGTGGGACTGGGTTTTCGTTTTCCCGGCTGCGCCCTGCAAACAGCAAGGTCGGTTCCACCGGTGGCGTGGCATCCGGCCCTGTCTCCTTTATGAAAATTTTTAATACGGCAACGGAACAAATTAAACAGGGCGGAACCAGGAGAGGGGCGAACATGGCTGTCCTTCGGGTGGATCACCCGGATATCATGACCTTTATCACCTGTAAAAATAACAAAAAAGAGCTGAACAACTTTAACATATCCGTGGGCGTGACAGATCAATTCATGGCTGCCGTGGCCCAAAAAGAAGATTATGACCTCATTGCTCCGCACTCAGGGGAAAAAACCGCCCGTCTAAGTGCTGCTGCAGTTTACAATGAACTGATAAAACAGGCATGGGGGACGGGAGATCCTGGCATAATATTTATAGATGAGATCAATCGGTTTAATTCAACTCCGGGTCTCGGAGAAATTGAATCAACCAACCCCTGCGGAGAACAACCGCTTTTGCCCATGGAGGCCTGTAACCTTGGTTCCATAAATCTTACCCGATTTATCACTGGAACAAAAAACAGACCTGAAGTAGATTTTGAAAAACTTCGGGATACCATCCATCTTGCTGTCCGATTCCTGGACAATACCATAGATATGTCCCAATATCCCATGGATGAGATCAATGAAATGGTCAAGGGAAATCGAAAAATAGGTCTGGGAATCATGGGATTTGCAGACTTGCTCTACATGCTTGATACCCCCTATGACTCAGAAGAAGCACTGGCACTTGCCGAAAGAATCATGTCCTTTGTTCAAAAAGAATCCCACAAAGCCTCTTGTGATCTGGCAAAAGTCCGGGGTGTTTTCCCCAATTTTAACCAGAGCATTTTTAAAGGTGAAAAAGATCAGCAGTTGCGCAATGCCACCACCACAACCATTGCCCCCACAGGAACCTTGAGTATCATTGCCGCTTGTTCCAGCGGTATTGAGCCTGCGTTTGCATTGAGTTATGTGAGAACGGTGATGGACAACGACCGGTTGATTGAAGTGAACCCCATTTTTAAACGCCTGGCCATTGAAAAAGATTTCTACAGTGATGCCTTAATGGGGGAAATTGCAGAAAACGGCACCGTCAAAGGAAATCCCAATGTGCCTTCTGATCTTCAAAAGGTTTTTGTTACAGCCCATGACATTAAACCCGAACATCATATAAAAATGCAGGCCGCGTTTCAAAAGTACACAGATAATGCTGTTTCAAAAACGGTGAATCTGCCCCATGAAGCCACTGAAGAGGATGTCAGGTTTATCTATGACCAGGCTTTTAAGCTTAAATGCAAGGGGGTTACCATATACCGGGACGGCAGCAAGGATAACCAGGTGCTTTCGGTTTTCGGTAAAGAGCATAAGGCGGATGATGATTTTCTCCATGCGGGTAAGGCCCGGCCCAATGTCCTTGAAGGGTTCACCGAAATGATCAAGACCGGCATGGGAAATCTCTATGTGTCGGTGTCCGAGTACAATAACCGCCCCTTTGAGCTTTTCGCAATCATTGGAAAGTGCGGAAAATCCACCACGGCCAAGACCGAAGCCATTGGCAGACTGATCTCCCTTGCTTTCAGATCTGGCATCAACGTGGAGGAGGTCATCAATCAGCTCAAGGGCATCAGCGGAGAGCATGCGGTGTTTCAGGAAGGCGGTCTGGTTCTTTCCATTCCTGATGCCATTGCCAAGGTGCTGGCAAAAAGATATCTGCCCAAGGGAAATGGAAACGGGAAAAAACAGTATGAAAACAGCCTCAAATCCGAGCTATGCCCGGAATGCGGGCAAGTCATAACCTTTGAAGAGGGATGTAAAACCTGCCATTCATGCGGTTATACAAAATGCGGGTGAATGATATCATACGGTTTCCAGATGGATTTCCACAATGGGTTCTGGTCAATGTCCTGGTACTTGTCCATCAAGCTGAAGTTAATGGTTAAACAAAATTATGCTGAGTGGCCCAGACCGAGGCCTGGGTTCGACTGTTCACCCCAAGTTTGTTAAAAATATGGTTGATATGACTTTTTACGGTATGGGGACTGATATTCAGAGATTGAGCGATTTCCACATTGGTGGTACCGCAGGCAAGCATTTGAAGTATTTGGATTTCCCTTTGGCTTAAGGGGGCCGGCAA
>CAKZLA010000485.1 GCA_937124525.1 uncultured Desulfobacterium sp. | reverse complement strand
AGGGCAAAGCCTGCCCCCCATCGTCAATAAAGCCTGGACGGGGAAAATGGGAATGCGCCCAATAAGGTACATCCATGTCAGCACAAAAAATCATCTTTATGGATCAGACCCTCCGGGAGGGCATGCAGCACCGGGGGATTGTCTTTTCCGGTGAAGAAAAAAAAAAGATCTTAAGGTTTCAACAGTGCCTGGGCGTGGACATCTGCCAGGCAGGATATCCCCCGGCCCATGCCAGTGAAAAACAAAGCGTGGCACATCTCCAGGAAATTGCCATAAAAGAAAAATTTAACACCCAGGTGGCAGGGATGGGCCGGGCCAACCCAAGGGATGTTCCGGTGCTCATTGAAACCGGAATGAATCACTTCCATCTCCATACCCACATCCAGCCCCGGGACCACAGGGCAAAACAGGAGTTGGCGTTAAACCGGATCACTGACACGGTGGATGCCCTGCGGACCCAGAGACCCGGTGCCGTCATTTCCATGGCCATGCTGGATATTGGAAACACGCCCCGGGCATTTCTGGAACAATATGGCGATTTTCTCATCAATATCCTTGGTATTGATATTGTTTCCGTGCCGGACACATCCGGGCAAATGGCCCCGAATACCTTCCATGATGCGGTGAAATTGATGGTGGCAAAAGCCACCGGTAGCGGCACAATTATCAGCGTTCACTGCCACAACGACCTTGGCATGGCAACGGCCAATACCGTCATGGGGGTGGTGGCCGGGGCCACAGTGGTGGAGGTGTCTGCCCTGGGCATTGGAGAACGAAACGGCATTGGAGATCTTTTTTCCGTGGGTAAAATTCTCAAGGCCCAAAATCATGAAATGAATTTAAAGATTGAAAAAACAGATCTATTCAGACAATATTACACCCATGTCAACGATATCTGCAAACGCCAAACCGGAGAAACCCTTCTCTCTTATAATACGCCTTTTTTTGGGAATGCCGTAAATACCCACGTGGCCGGCACCCATGCAGATACTGCCTTTGGAATGGGACACACGGAAAAATATTATCTTAATGTGCTGTGCGGCCAGGGCCTTGTGAAAAAATATCTCACAGCGGAACAGATACCCTTTGTTCCAGAAACATTGCCACAGATAACCCGGACCATTAAAGATGAGAGCGCCCGCCTGGGTCGACGTCTCTTTGATGGGGAAATCCGGGACATTGCCCACAGCCACCCCACCCCGGATGACACCGGCAATTCTGACTTTAATTCAAAATCCATGAGGGATTAAGCTTGCCGGGATTAATAACGCCAATAAGCCAAGCCTGCCCCCCTTTTCTCACAGCCAAAACACCCAGAGATAACACCAGGTCATTGAAACTAAAGGGTTCCCTGCACATGGGGTATGGATAATCCCTCAATAAATGCCCGGGACAGTGCCATATCTATTTGATGTTCAAACACCCTTCCTTCAGGTGTTACACCCCTGATGCCGCCATCGTGGAAAAAACCCTGGAGCAGTTTCAAGGAGGATTCCAGGCGATGGGATGGATCAAAGGCTTCTTCTTTTTTCAGGGCCAGAGCCTGGGGCAGAGCCATGTGTTGATCCTTTAAAAACTTCATGAAATTTAACACCCTGGCAAGGCGCAACAGGGTCACCGAGGCAAGACGGGTGGTGGTATCCTCAATGGGCAGGGCCGTGGAACGCATCAGGGAAAAATGATCAGGCAAAAGACCCTTTTCCCGGCAAATTCCATAATCCACACTGCCTGGTGCGGGATAATAAATGGATAAACCCACAAGGGTTCTGCGGGATGCCAGAAACAACAGATCTTCCACTGACTGCATTGCATCCTGTCCCGGGGCCCCGGCAATGAGGTAAGACACCGCCTCCAGAGAATATTTTTCTGCAAGCATCAGTGCATGGTCATGGGAGGCCCTGACATCGGGCCGTCTAAAGGCCTTGAGCTGGGTGGCAGAAGTGGAGCCCAAGGATAAATTCAATGTTTTAAAACCCGCCCGCTTCATGGTTTTGACCAGGGCATCGTCCAGGGAGGGCGGAAAAAGCCCGTTCATGGCACGAAGCTCCACATCACCACCCTCTGCCATCCCACAGACCCCCTCAAGAAGGGCTATGCACCAGTTGCGATTCAAAGTAAGATTTTCATCCTCAAAATCAAGGAACCCCATGTCATGGTAATCCATATTATGTTGGATTTCTGCCAGCACCTGCTCCACCGGTCTTAACCGAAACCGAGCATGGGTGGAAGAAGCCCCCAGGGAACAATAAGTGCAATTCATGGGGCACCCGCGACCGGCCACCACCACGGTACTGCCCCTGCCCTTTCTTTGATAAAATTTTTGATGAATCAAATTAAGTTGCGGCATGGGCTGGGCCGCAAGGTCCGTCATCCATGCAGGGTCGGAGAGATGAAGCCCGCCATCTCTGGTGCGAAAAACAATGCCCGGCACCTTTGATAGTTGTGCTTCTTGATCAGGGGACATATTCTTAATTTTCTTTCCAGGGGTGACGTCTCCAGACATTTTATCCAAGATTTCTGCCAGCAGGGGCATGGACACCTCCCCTTCCCCTCCCAGAACAAAGTCAACGCTGTCACAGGCCATCACCTCCCGGGGAAACAAGGTGGGATGATGCCCCCCTAATACAACAGGACAGTGGGGATAAAATTTTTTCACCATCCGGGCCGTGTTCAATGCTATGTCGGCATAGGGAGTAAACAGGGAGGAAATTCCCACCATAAAAGGCGCTTTATCCCGAACAATTTTTCCAATATGTTCAAAACTATAGCCATAATGACGATAATGGTGAAAAAGCGAAAATTGTGAGACATCGGGTTCACCATAAAAGGCATTGAGAAAATCCATCTCCCGGGGATATGGGATGATAACGGACTTTTTCACGGCCAGGGCATCCACAATATCCACATAAAAGCCCCTCTGGGTGAGAGCCGCTGCAATACTTGCCAAGCCATAGGGAACACTTCGCTTAAAGGTAAAATAGAAATCCTCCACCGGAGGCTGAATTAAAACAATATGCTGCATACACACAATCCCGGCCCAGCGAACAGGGCTTAATCACGCAAAACACCTGAAACAAGCAGCCCGTATCCACCAGAATTTAAATTCAAAGGGTGAGTTTATGATCTCCATGGCAGTACTGCCTGCCACACGCCAATGTGGCAGAGCCTATCATTGCAGCCCAGGGGTTTCAACATGAAATCACAAGTGACCTGGCTCTGATTGGTACTTCTTGGGACCAAGATGTGTAATGCATTTTTTCTTAGCATAAACTCGCTCTTTTTGCTCATTGGCCTTTACAGGTATAGATTCAAGCTGATATGATGTCTCTTAAAAGAAAAATTTTCTCCTGATCTGGTCTATTTCCTCACTTCTTCCAGCTCTGTCTCAACCATATCTGACATTTTTTTGAACGTCGTTTTAAAACACAAAGGCTAAATCTGCTTTGGAAGGAGGGTCATGGTAAAATTCTGAAAGCTATTCATTGGTTTTATTTCGGCCTGACACTCTTTGTTATCAGGTACCTCAAATCTACCAACGATGAAGGTTCAAACCATAATCTAAAAGGAGAATCATATGGAAAACAGTGTATACAAAATCATCGAAGTTGTGGGAATGTCCGAAAAATCCTGGGAAGAAGCTGCTAAAACCGCCATTGCAACAGTGGATAACAGTGTACGCGATATCCGTGTCGCAGAGGTGACAATGATGGATATGCGTCTGGAAGATAACCGAATCGTGGCCTATCGCGTAAAACTCAAGGTATCATTTAAACTTGAAAAGTAAAAATTTAATGCCAGCTAAACCCAGTGAAATAATGAAAGTAAAATTTTAATATGAAAAACCCAGACTTGCCGGGGAACATCAAGCACTGAAGTTGATGTTCCCCCTTTATTTTCCTTAACCCCATCTTGCGCTCCTTGATCATACCCCAAAAGGCACCCTTCATTCTGGCATATTTCTGCTGCCTCTTCATCATTCATATTTTTTGTGAATCTAAAAATATCAATGACGCAAACTCAAATTTGCGATGTTGTGATCAAACCCTGATTTTGGTATAGAAGGTCTCGAACTCTATTTGATGAGTTATAATAAATTTGGGGAAAGATCAGGCCTTCCTGAATAATCATTACCCAGCCCCACACAAGGAGTTATTTTTTATGCCGATAGACACTGTTGAACCCCAAGGATTTAAACCCAATTGTCTTCCCCTTCTGGTGGGCAGTCTTCCCATGGAAGATCACCTTAAAGCCACCTGTCTCATGCTGGATCATACACCTGACATTCCTTTGTGGGTGCAGCTTCCCCTCCACCTGGAAGAGGGAATGGTGATTCAATTTTCACCGGGGATGCCCGGGCTGACCCGGAGGGAGAACAAAGATGTTTACATCAACACCGCAGGGGATGATTTTGATCAGGAGGTGTTATCATTTTATGAGGACTACCTTTCCATCATCGAAGATCCGGGCCTGATTGAAACCTCCCGGTTTGCCCTGACACCGGAAACCGCCCGGGGATTTTTGGTATTCATGGAAACCATTGCAGGTCTTCCCCATGCTCCCCTGGCAGTTAAAGGCCAGGTAACCGGCCCCATCACCGTGGGTATTGGTATGAAGGATCAGGCAGGTAAACTGCTTTTTTATGACGAGCAGATGCGGGATATTGTCACCAAGCAGGTGGCCATGAAAGCCCTGTGGCAGGTGTCCCAGCTTTCCCGGCTGGGCTGTACCAATCCCCCCATTATTTTTCTGGATGAGCCCGGAGTGGTGGGGTTTGGATCTTCCACTTATATCAGCATCACAAGGGAGCAGGTCATTGAATCCCTGGGGGCCTGCATTGATGCCATTCATCTGGGGGGCGGTGTTGCCGGCATTCATATCTGCGCCAATGGCGACTGGTCTCTGGCTTTGGAATCGGGCACGGACATCATTAACTTTGATGCTTTTTCCTATTTTGATCGGCTGATTCTTTACAAAGAAGAGTTAAAAACTTTTATCAACAACGGCGGCATTCTGGCCTGGGGAATTGTTCCCACATCCAGCCCGGAATATATTGACAGCGCTTCCACCGACTCCCTTTATACAATGTGGTTAGAGCAGCTTGAAAAGCTGGAATCCATGGGGCTTGACCGGGGCAAAATATTGGAACAAACCCTGATCACCCCCAGCTGCGGCACCGGTTCCCTGGGGCTGGAACATGCGGTAAATGTACTGGAGCTGACCCGGGATCTCTCTTTAAAGATACGAAAAGAGGTTGTATCAAAAACCCATTGACATTTATGAGCATATGAAATAAACATCACCCCAACATCAGGTGCTTTGCTTAAAATGGGAATCCCGTGAAATCCGGGAACGGTCCCGCCGCTGTAATTGATTAAATTCACTGCTGATGCCACTGTTTTGAATATATTTGAAATGGGAAGGCGTGGTGAAGAAGTTAAAATAATCAAGAGTCAGAAGACCTGCCTGGATGTTTTGTCGTATCTCTCTGCGGAAGACAGGGAACGATGACCGCATTCCGGCCATTCCCCCCTTTTTTATCCAAACCACAGAGAACATGTTGTTTTTGAGCTGGTTCTAATTTCAGAACCCAGCCCTTATTTTATTTTCATGTGAATTCAAATATGGTGACATCACAATAGAATTCACACTCTGTGTGACAAAATATTTTGTCATGCAATTTTTATTATCTGCTCCATGGAGAAAAAAATGAAACAAAAACTGATTGTTCTGATGGCAGTAGTTCTGACCTTGACCTTTGGCGGTATGGCATTTGCCGGACATGGTGACAAAAAAGCAGAAAAGAAAGGTATTCTTCTGGTGGCCTTTGGTTCCAGTGAGGCCAGTGCCCAAGTCTCCTTTGACAACATTGATAAAAAAGTGAAAGCCACCTTCCCAGGGATTCCCGTGCGCTGGGCCTTTACCTCCCACATCATCCGCCACAAACTGGCTAAGCAGGGCAAGGTTTTAGAAGCTCCGGAAGTGGCCCTGGCCAAAATGCATGCCGAAGGTTTTACCCATGTGGCCGTGCAGAGTCTTCATACCATTGGCGGTGCCGAATACCATGATTTGAGAAAAATTGTGGGAGCCTTTAAAATGATGGGGTTTGAAAAAATCATTCTGGGTTATCCCCTGATGTCCACCCAGCACGACATGGAGCGCATTGTGGATGCCATCCTGGCCAATATTCCCAAGGAACGTAAAAAGAATGAGGCCGTGGTGCTCATGGGGCATGGTACACACCACCCAGCCAATGCGTTTTATGGATCTTTGATGTTTCAATTGCAGTTAAGGGATGCCAATGTCTTTGTGGGAACGGTTGAAGGGTATCCCGATCTTACCACCATCCAGAGCATGCTGTTGAAAAAGGGTATCAAAAAAGCCTACCTCATGCCGTTCATGTCGGTTGCGGGTGATCATGCCAAAAACGACATGGCAGGTCCTGAAGCGGATTCCTGGAACTCCATCCTGACCAAGGCAGGTATTAAGTGTACGCCCATTCTCAAGGGAACTGCGGAATTTGATAATTTCGTGAATATCTGGGTGGATCATCTTAAGGGACCTGTGGGGCACTTCTAAACCACGATTTCATAATTACTGCCATGGGCAGACCCTGGTAATTCACCCTGGTCTGCCCATTTTTTCTGATCATAACGGATTTGGGGGTGAAGTTTTTTTTGGATTTTTAAGAGTGTTGACTGTGTATAACGAAAGCCAACGCTGAATTTAAACATATGGACAATTAAAGGGTGCTGCAATCGTGTTTTTTCTTTTTTTCATACCACGCGCCCACCTTCGGGACGTGCTTATCAGAAACAGCCTTCACCTTTTCAATGGTTGTACCGACGGCTGTCATTTGCTCATCGGAAAGCGGTTCGAATTTAACATATTCCATATCCTGCCACCAATTTTGCTTGTTCTTAGTACACGGTTTAGTGCTGCCGGGGAATGCTTGCCACATGGTCGGTGAAGTCTGTATCATCCAGTCCATGTGCATCTCCTTGGTCGCTGTCTTAATATTTTGACTTCTGCTGAACCACTTGAAATCACCGGCTGGGCCGATTGGAATCCCGATATGGGCGCTGCAACCGGGCAGATATCCGACGCCGGCAGCAGCCTTGCCTAAGGTTCCCATGGCACGACAGTCAAATCGGTATTGCGCCACTGCCGCACAGGCAAAATCGCAGGCCGCTGCAAAGTCTATCAGCTTCCAGTTGCATGTGGGACCGGCCCACAGGGTGCCCGAGCTTCGATGTTTATTTGCATAGGCGTTAAATTCCGCGCAGGTAGCAAATCCGCATGCCCCACAGTCCCAACCAAGTTCCGATCGGGTCAGATCGGCGGCGAGCAATAAAATGGGGGGCGGATCATCTCTGTTCAGAAAATATTTCAGGGATTGATAATCAAAATACATCACCGGAGATACCGGTATAATCGCTTCGAAATACTCGACAATGGGGGCTAAGTCCTCTCCCGTGATGATCTCGGCTTTCAATGCCATGCGCCCGGTGACCTGGGGGGCACGATAGGCCGCAGCCACAGATAGCTTAGCTGCTGTCATGACCGCTTCCCTGGCAGCTTCTTTTCCGTCTATCCTAGCCATTTTTTTCCTCCTTTTTGCCCTTGGGCGATTGGTTCCTGTAATCAAAATGAATGCCTGAGCCTGTCTGCCGAATGACCACATAGTTTTTCCGGGTGTTATCAACCATTTTTTCCATGTTGATCAGGTGATAGTCTACGGGAATATCCTGATAGGGATTCTTGGAGATGCTGGCCATGGGAATGCCTACCACGATGGCCGATTTGGGGCAGTAGTCCAGTTTTAATCCTGCCATTCCAACACTCATATAGGGCCGGGCGTCCACCATCAGGGTTTGGGCCATCCATACCGCCGAACCCATGGCATATCCCAGATCATCCACCCGGGCACTGCACAGGGGCCCCTTAATAGGGGTATTGCTACGCCGATCGGTTATGTCTACCAATCCGTTTTTGGTTTCCCGTCTTTCATAAAAAAAACCGCACCCTGCCTGCCCGCCACACAGTCCACACATGGCATCTAACGGGGTTTCATGGGCCCGGTAATTGCCGAGAAATATAATGGCATCGGTTTCACGGACCATAACCGCTTCGCTTAAAAAGCGATTTTTCCACCGTTGATTTTCATAGGCCAGGTCCTCCATTTTACAGGCCACTTTTTCCAGCTCCTCCTGCCCATATACCAGATGGGCCTCCACCTGGGGTACGCCACCGGCAACTGGGGCCGTCATGGCCGCATTGATAGCCAGGCGGGCGGCAAGGATGGTGCCCTCTCTTCGTCTCAGATCTTGGGATGAAAATTTGGGCCAGTCCTCGATCCGTTCCTCGCCCCTTTGTTGATCAAATCGCTCCATGTTAGATCCCCTTGTTTTATTCATTTTTTAAACAGGTTGATGGCCATTGCAGAGGTATCGATCCCCAAAATTCCTCCTCCGTTGTGAACCATACCAATTTTCGGATCGCCAGGTACCTGACGATTGCCGGCCTTACCTCTAAGCTGGGTAACAATTTCA
>CAKZLA010000484.1 GCA_937124525.1 uncultured Desulfobacterium sp. | reverse complement strand
AGGAAATTCAAGACCTTAGAGCCAACGTTATTCCCAGTGGACGTACCAGTGGAACCACCTGCTATGTTGAATCAGCAAAAGGTGCCATGATCAAAGACGTTGAAGGCAACGAGTACATTGACTTTGCAGGTGGCATTGCCGTGATGAACGTGGGTCACAGCCACCCCAAAGTAGTTGCGGCCATCAAAGAGCAGGCTGAAAAATTTACCCACACCTGTTTCATGGTCAACCCCTATGACAGTGCCGTGTTGCTGGCTGACAAACTCTGTAAAGCCACTCCTGGTGATTTTCCGAAAAAAGCCTTATTCATTAACTCCGGTGCCGAAGCCGTGGAAAATGCGGTGAAGATTGCCCGGTACTACACCGGTCGTCCAGCCATTGTGGTGTTTGACAACGCCTACCACGGTCGCACGGCCCTGACCATGACCATGACGGCAAAGGTAAAACCTTACAAATGGAAATTCGGACCCTTTGCCCCGGAAATCTATCGCGCACCCTTTGGTGACATTGAAGCCTTGAAACAATTTTTCATCACCGGCATTGACCCGGAAAGTATTGCCGCCATCGTTGTGGAACCCATCCAGGGCGAAGGCGGATTTATTGCCCCACCAGATGGCTATTTCCAGGAACTGGCCGCCCTTTGCAAGGAACACGGCATTCTTTTTGTTGCGGATGAAATTCAAAGTGGCATGGGCCGCACCGGAAAAATGTTTGCCATGGAGCACTGGGGAGTGGAACCGGATCTGATGACGGTGGCCAAAAGTCTTGCCGCTGGCATGCCCTTAAGTGCCGTTGTGGGAAAAACTGAAATAATGGATTCGGTTCATCCTGGAGGTCTGGGGGGCACCTATGGTGCCAATCCGGTGGCCTGTGCTGCTGGCCTTGCCGTCATGGAAATTTTTGAAGAAGAAAAGCTGGTGGAAAGAGCCCAGAAGCTGGGCGAAACCCTCATGGCACGTTTTGGAAAATGGGTAAAAGAGTTCAAGCAGGTGGGTGAAACCCGAGGCATCGGTGCCATGTCAGGCTTTACACTGGTGGACAGCCATGGCAATCCCTCGGCTGAAACCGCTGGGAAACTGGTTAAATTCTGCTTTGGGAAAGGACTTATCATCCTTGCCTGTGGTATCCACGGCAATGTCATCCGGGTATTGATGCCCCTTGTGATCACCGACGAGCAGTTGGAAAAAGGATTGTCCATAATTGAAGAAGGACTGGCAGCCAGCTTGTAATAGTTTCGTTACAGTCCAGGCGGGCTGGAAATCAGCCTGTTCTCAAAAAGCATTTTTCTCAACATCAGCCTAAAACTCGATGATCCAGTTTTTATATGAAAGTCTCACCAACGTGCTGAAATTAAATAACTTTCAATTCCCGTTGTGGCAGGTAGCTACTGCCATGTAGGTTATACGGATATATGTTTTAAAGGGTCCAACCCTTAAAAACTGGATCATTAGGTAAAACACTTAAGCATAAAGTTAAAGTGTTCATAAACGACAATGAAGGAGAAAATCATGTCTAAAATTTTTACCCGGTACGGTGACGGGACCCCTGTGGAGCTCAGTGAAAAAGAGCTCTGGGAAGATATGCAGGCGGGAACGGAGGATGCGGCGGATCGTGCCAATGTCCCCGTTTTAACAGACGATGATCTCAAATACATGTTTGACATTCTGGCAAGCCCTTACAGCTTTGTCAGTTGCGAACGTGGAAAAGAGGTCATTCTCACCTATGATGCCGGTACACTTAAAATTCGTAGGGTGGGGGTCAATGTGGATCGCATCCAGGCCCTGCAGATATACGAAAAAATCATGGGCGCGGACACCATGGAGCTGTGCCATGTGGACTACAGTTACAAGCCCATCAAACCCATCATCACCATGGAGCAGCCCATCATGGAGCAGGCCTTGCTTGCCACCCATATTCCCCTGTTCTACGGTGCCATGCCCAACCTGGGTCTTTACAGCCAGCCCGACGGTCCCTTTCCCAACCCGGCGGAACTTCTGCCCAACGGCATGATAAAAGAGGCACGACAGTCCCTTGAAATGACCGTTGAAGAGGCGGTTAGGGATATTGTTTTTACGGGTTCTGCCATGTACGAATCCGGTGCCGATGGCATCAATCTGGACTCCGTGGGTGCGGCCGGTGATGCGGACTTTCTGGCCTCCCTCATGGCCTGCCGGAAACTCAAGGAAAAATATCCCGACATCTGCATCCAGATCGGCATGGCCGGGGAATTCATCCTTGGCATGCACGGGGAGCTTGAATTTGACGGCGTTCGTCTGGCAGGCCTCTATCCCCAGGATCAGGTCGTACTTGCCAAGCAGGCAGGTGCCACCATATTCGGACCCGTTGTTAACACAAACACCACAGAGTCAACCCCCTGGAACCTGGCACGGGCCGTCACCTTTATGAAGGCGTGCGGCGAAGTGGCAGAAATTCCCATCCATCCCAACATGGGCATGGGTGTCGGTGCGGTACCGGTGAACGATCACCCGCCCATTGACACCGTATCCCGTGCATCGGCTGCCATGACAAGCCTTTGCAAACTTGATGGACTGTAGGTTGGCGTGGGTGATCCCGTCGCAATGGCGATCACCCACGCGCATGCATCGGGCATGGGCGGAATGCGAGGAGCCGGAGATCTGGTTGCTCGTGCCCAAATGTCCCGGGGTATGCGAACTTGGGAAGCAAAAGCGTATGTGGCTGAAAAATTAAAAGTTTCCGTGGCGGACCTGACAGACCCCGTCATCATGACCGAAGTCAGAGAGGATCTGCAGATCGGTCAGATGACCCCCATGCCAGGCTGTGCCAAGGGAATTGAGGCCAAGTTCAACATTGCAAGGGAACTGGATTTCAATATCAACTGCGTCAATAGATTTAAAACGCGGACATCCACATGATCCACCAGCTCCTGTTTTAATAAAACCGCCCATGAAACATACCGGGTTGTGGTTTGAAACACTCCTCAAGTGTCTGAATGATCCATGGTGATCATTTCAACTAAACAAAAACCACAACCCGGCAGTTTCACCCCTTCCCGATGATCTTAATTTTTATTATCTTATCATCGGGAAGGCCTATAATTCTCCCGGTTTCACTGATTTGCCGTCATGATGTTTTGCTTAGTGGAAGACCAAAAATCCACCGTGCTTAATCCTTATTTTTCGGTTCAATCTATCCATGGGGAATATATCGAATCTATTATCGAATTTATATTACATCATCCAAGGAGAAAATAATAAAATGATTGATGCAGCACTCATAGAAGAGGCCAAAAATTTACTGGTGGCCCAGAAAAAAGATGAAGTTGAAGCCATTGCAAAAAAAATAATTGCCGACGGTGGAGATCCGTTGGAGTTGATGAACGCAGCCTTTATCCCGGGAATCAACACTGTGGGAGATCTTTTTGGCCGGGGACAGATGTTTCTGCCAGAGCTGATGCAGGCCGCCGATGCCATGAAATCCGCCACGGATGTTATCAATGAGGCCCTGGCTGCAACGGGCGGTGCCCAGGAAGAAAAGGGCAAGGTGCTTATTGCCACGGTAAAGGGTGATGTGCATGACATTGGAAAGTGTATTGTTGTCTCCTTGATGAAGGCCAATGGTCTCACCGTATTTGATCTGGGCCGGGACGTTGAGATTGATACCATCATTGAAAAAGCCGTGGAAAATGATGTGGATGTCATTGGTACAAGTGCCCTTCTCACCACCACCATGAACCAGCAGAAAAGCCTGGAAGAGGCCCTGAAATCCGCCGGTTACAAAGGTCGTTTTGGTACGGTTGTAGGTGGTGCGCCCTGTACTCCGAGATGGGCTGCCCGAATTGGTGCAGATGCCTATGCCGAGGATGCCCAGGACGGTGTGGTTAAGGTAAAAGAGCTCATCGCACAGAAAAGATCGGCACTGTCCCGGGGAGCTGCGACTGTATTATAACCCAATTAATGTCACCCACCGACCCGCT
>CAKZLA010000483.1 GCA_937124525.1 uncultured Desulfobacterium sp. | reverse complement strand
GGGAGAAGTGGCCACCGGCAAGAAGGTGGTGGCAGCGGCAGCTTCCACCCTGAAGGGCGTCACCGTGGAGCTGGGCGGGAAGTCACCGCTGATCATCTTTGACGATGCGGATCTCGAGAGCGCCATTTCCGCCGCCATGGTCGGACTTCACATGGAATCCAGAATCGAGGACAATGAGGGCAACGAAATTATGGATATCAATGTGCCAGGAGAGATCTGCGGCCGGGGGCCCCATGCCATGACCATGTATTTTAAGGAAGCAGACAAAACAGAAACAGCCATGGCAGGGGGCTGGTTCCACTCCGGGGATCTGGGTGTGCTGGACGAAGATCGTTATATCACCGTGGTGGATCGGAAAAAGGATATGATCAAAACCGGTGGGGAAAACGTTGCCTCCCGGGAGGTCGAAGAGGCGGTGTATCTCCATCCAGATGTGGAAGAGGTGGCTGCTGTGGGAGTATATCATCCCAAATGGGTAGAGGCGGTGGTGGCAGTTATCAAACTTCGTGCAGGCAAAACAACCACCCCGGAGGAAATGATGGCCCATTGCAAGGCCAATTTATCCTCATTTAAAATTCCCAAACAAATCATTTTTGTGGATGAATTGCCCAAAACCCCCACAGGAAAAATTTTAAAACGGGATATGCGGAATTCTTACAAGGACATTTTTTAATCAAAGAGGAATATCATGGAAAGAAAGGCCAAGTCGTCCTTGATCAAATTCGAACAATTGATAAAAGAAGGCTTATTAAAAAACTCGGTTCAATAGACAGCAAATCCCAAAATAAAGTTTTAGATATTCTGCAAGAAATGTTTGCCAAGTAAACTCGACTTCGCTCGGTTGTCCTCTGAACTCCAACAATTCCAACAAGTGAAATGCTGACGGATAAACCGCAGATTTCAATGGTTCTCTTTCTAAAATATAACGTTTGACATTTAACACAAGCCATTATATTTTTAATTATGATAAAAAATTTGGCTACCGACATAACGCGGGACAGTTTGACCCGGTGATGAGAATTTTGCCGTACCTAAGTCTCATGAACCGGGGGTTCCGGAGAAGCCTTGTTTTAAAGGGTGTCCCGGCTTAAATCGGTAGCCGATTTGAAAAATTAGGGGCGACAGACAAGGGCAGTACAGCATAAGAATCAATAAACAATGGCGTGTATGCTTTGCATGGTCTGATGAGCCATACGATTTAGAGATAACAGACTACCATTAGAAGGAACAGGTTATGAATAATATGCGAGCAATCCATCCTGGAGAAATAATCAAAAAAGAATATTTAGAACCATTAAATATGAGTGCTAATGCTTTGGCTGTTGCTTTGCGCGTACCAGCACCTAGAATCAATGATGTGGTAAGACAAAAGAGAGGGGTTAGTATTGATACTGCTCTCAGGTTGGCTATATACTTCAACACCACCCCACAATTCTGGATGAACCTGCAAATCAGTTACGACCTCAAAATGGCCAAACAAAATATGACAAAAATTGAGAGTGAAATTATCCCTCTGCAAGCTATTACTGCTTGAAAGTGGCAGGATAGCCATCCAAGATAATTTGCAGGCCTGGATTAATAGATTCGAATCTGCGGGTGAACCAATCTTTAAAATTAATACATTACAATGAAAGGTGGTTGGTATGGAGACTTTAACGGGCAGATATAGTATATGACGCCACAATCCATCCCATACAATATGGATCAGCCCTAAAAAAACTAAACTGACCATGCAGCTTGAAATATGAAGGTTAACAAGATTCTGGAGAAGTGATGAAAATACGAAAGCCCACCGCAGAAACCCACGGCAAAATATCTGCCCTGCTTAATTCAGCCTTTCCCAAAAGCAGATACGAGGCTCAATTGATAGAAGAGTTCCACAACAGCGACACCCCAATACGTGAATGGGTCTGCATCCATGTGAACCGGGTCATTGCCTACATCGCATTTTCAAATGCATACAACGACACCGAGGTGTGCGGCCTCCACCTGGCACCTGTTGCCGTGGCTCCCCAGTTTCAACGCCAGGGAATCGGTTCTGAATTAATACGATTTGCCCTGCGCCAGGAAGCCATCAAAAAGACTCCCCTATTTGTCTTGGGCAATCCTGAATTCTACCGAAAATTCGGGTTTAAACCCTGCCCAATACCCATTTGCCCCTTTGACAAGAACAACAGACATTTTTCAGCCATTGGCAACACCACCACAAAACCCTTTACCGTGGGATATGAACCTGAATTTGATAAATAGGAAACAAAGATAGATATGATGACTTTCCCGGAAACAGACAAAAAAATAAGACAGAGGATTTCAAGCTATGGCACTGAACCGGGAGGGTGGAATTTAAATCAGGCCACCCACTTTCTACCCACAACTATATATATAAAAACAGAACTCAAAATCAAATATCCAAACATCTGGACATTTTTTGTCTTAAGAATAAAGGACAGGACAACAATAATGGATGTACATATCATGAAAAAAAGTGGTTTAGGAATATGCTTGAGAATCACCCGCCCAAAATGGGCAAAACGAATATGACTCACCATTAACCCCACAGAAATACCGGTGAACACCCACAATATAACTGGGCTGGCAATAAGAGATGCACCCAAAACGATCAACGCACCTGCAGGACTGGGAAATCCATTGAATATACCTTCTGGCAGGTCAGTGCGTTTTTTGTCCCAGGCAACGAACCGGAAAAGGCGAAATGCCACCCCGACAATAAAAATTCCCCCCACCACCCATGCCAATGAACCCTCTTTTTGCACAATCACATAGGCAGGTGCAAGCCCAAAGCTGACAAAATCCGCAATATCATCCAGATAAGGGCCATATTTTGTGCCACCATGCTTCATGGCCATGCGTCCATCAAACAAGTCAAACAATTGCCCGGCAATAATAATGCAAATGGCCCAGGCAAAGTGATAATTATGGGTCAGAACAAGGCTGATCACCCCACAACAAAAGTTAAGAGAAGAGAGGATATCAGCATAAAGACGATTGGGGATAAACTTAAACAGCACAGATGCAGAAGAAAGGATAATGCATGCCATGAGTACGCCATCACCAATATTTATAATATCGGAGTTTTTATCCATTAATGCACATAAAATAACAAGA
Source organism: uncultured Desulfobacterium sp. (assembly GCA_937124525.1). The sequence continues at coordinate 13,299 of CAKZLA010000483.1, read as the reverse complement.
CCAAAACAAATAATGGCCTTTATTTTACCAAAATTATTGGCAGCCACGGAAAATTTAAGCCAGGCTAAAATCCGTCGGGCAAAAAATTGACCGAAAAACTCAATGACCACAAGAATCCATACCAGTTTTATTGAAATAATCCCACCATAGGCAAACCCGATAAGGGGCGGCAGGTAGGTCAATTTATCACACATGGGGTCAAGCACCTCTCCCCAGTGGGAACCTAAGTTACATCCCCTTGCCACAACACCGTCTACCCCATCAAGGATGGCCGCAAAGGTGAATATAAATATGGCAATGGATTGATGGGAGGTGAAAAAGTAGAGTGAAAACCCAAAGATAGCCATGGCAGTACGCCAGTAGCAAATTGCGTTGGGGTGCAGTAACCACTGATGGGACATGATATAGTCATGCATGTATTGTTTTTTAACCGCATGGGAAAACCATGTAAAAAAAGCCGTTCCAATGGCGGCAGAAACAAGAATCACTAAAAATCTTTCCATTTTATCGTCTCAATCCGTTAAAAATTTATAGAAATAGCGCAACCATGCCTCCTGGCCGGGGGAATTTCATTTTTCAAATCAAGCACTACTTATCATTTTGTTTATCAATAGTCCACCCGCCCTGCAATTCTAATTTTGGCTGTCCCGGATGGGTCATCGGGGTCAGGCTTGTATTAAGGGTACAATCAATTAGAACGGCAGGGCAATTTGGGGTACACTTGTATTTTTATTCCTTCACTGTTACCCTTGGGCAGCACCATGACCACCCCAGGTACGCCGCAGGGGTGCACATCCGGTTGTCCGCACAGAGTTGGTTAGAAACTTCAATCATCGAGTGATAAGGATAGACCATGTTGATCAAAAATCTATTCAGATACTGGACATATCAACTATTTTCTCCAGAAACAGTCTTAAAAGAGAAATATGAGGCATTTAAGGCGTTACTGGCCCATGATAAGGCCGCCCATGACCATCTGGCCGTGCTGGAGGATCTTTATTATCATCACAAACGATATGATTTCCAGGCCGTTGTAAAAACCTATGGGCAGTTTTCCCAAGCGGTTTCAGGCATGGTTGACTCGCTTTTAACCATGTGTCCATCGGGTAGCCGGAACCTGCGTGCCTATTTTAAAAAATTTGATTTTTATGTGCGATTCATGCTGGCACCACCGGAAGTTGATTGTTCGCCCCCCTTCACTGTGGCATTTGACCAGGCAGCCTCCTTTGATGAGGCCATGGTGGGGAAAAAAGCATTTACCCTGTCATACTTGGCAAATGCACTTCACCTGCCCACCCCCAATGGATTTGTCATCACCACCCATGCCTTTCATTATTTTATGTCGTACAACCATTTACAAGCCCCCATTAATGAAAAACTGGCCCTGCTGGATATCAGCGATGCCACCAGCCTGGAACAGACTGGTGCTGACATCGAGAATCTCATTTTAGATGCGATTTTGCCCCATGAAATTGAAACGGTAATGGCCAATGCCATGGAAAGGCTCCAGGGAAACCGTAAAAAGAATATCCACGTGGCCCTTCGAAGCAGTGCCGCAAAAGAAGATGGCATTGCCTCCTTTGCTGGCCAGTATCACACATTGTTAAACGTCAATGCAACGGATATCCCAGGCAGCTATAAAAAGATCATTGCCAGCAAATATTCCTCCCAGGCACTTTTTTACAGAATCAACCATGGCATACTGGATTGTGAAACTCCCATGGCGGTTCTGGTTCTTGAAATGGTTGACGCCATTGCCTCGGGTGTCGTGTACACCCGGGATATTGAAGCCCCGGCTTCGGATAATCTGGTGATCCATTCGGTGTGGGGCCAGGGGGAACTCCTTGTGAATGGCGGGGTATCCCCGGATGTGATCCGCGTATCCCGAAAAAATCCTAACGTCCCTTCTCACACAACCTGCGGTGAAAAACAAAATCAAATGGGGCTGACCTCAAATATCCAAAGTAACATCAATGCCGGAACGCGTACCGTGGAGAGCCCCCGACATAAAAGAGATGCACTTTCCCTTGATGAACCTGCTTTGCTCACCCTTACCAGATGGGGTTTTTCCCTTGAAAAACACTTTAAGCATCCCCAGGACATTGAATGGTGCCAGGATACATCAGGGTACCTGTTTATACTTCAATCCAGACCGCTGCACATGCATTCCATGGAAATGCAGGGCAACGAGCATCAAAGTCCATCCCGAAAAACAAAAAAAGAACCCCGCAATATCCTGTGCTCCGGAGGGAAAAGGGTTTGTCCGGGCATGGCTTCGGGTCCTGTTTACAGGCTCGATGAAATATCCCGGTTGAAGGACATGCCCCGGGGCTCTGTACTGGTGGTCAGACATGCATCTCCCCGGTTTGTCACAGCCATTGATAAAATGGCCGCCGTGGTCATGGCGCTTGGCAGCAGTGCCAGCCATTTTTCATCCATTGCAAGGGAATTTGGTGTGCCAGCCATTGTCAATGTTCAGCATGGCTTTCAAGATCTCATCCATGGGCATGGGGTCACTGTGGATGCAGACAAAGGGATGGTGTATGAAGGGATCAGCCCCCTATTATCCGCCAAGCCCCAGAAACCCCACACAGGTAAAGATGCGTTTTTTAAAGACAGTTCGTTCATGCTGAAATTAAGATACGTAATTGATTTTTCTGCAAAATTAAAACTCACAGATCCACAATCCCGCCATTTTGTCCCCGAGGGGTGCCGGTCCCTGCACGATATTGTCCGCTTTGCCCATGAAACAGCGGTGAAAGAGATGTTTTTTACGGGAAATAGAAAAGGCCGTCCCACAAGGGGCGCAAGAAAACTTATCTGTCCCATTCCCATGCTCTTTTATCTCCTGGATGTGGGGCAGGGACTTAAGGCCGATGCCGGAGACAGGCCAACTCTTACCCCGGGGGATATTGCAAGCCTTCCCATGAAATGGGTGTTAAAGGGGCTTTTAACCCCTGGGATACACTGGTCAGAGGCCACTCATTTTGATTGGGAAACCCACGATAAAATTGTGATGGCAGGGGGAATTATTTCAGCGGATTCTCCCCGGTTTGGCAGCTATGCCATTGTATCAGAGGAATATGTGAATATCAACTTTCGGTTTGGCTATCATTTTGTTATTTTAGATACCATATGCACGGCCTTGCCCGGGGATAATTATATTCTGTTCAGATTTTCAGGCGGGGGGGGGAGCCCACAGGAAGGAGGCTGCGGGCCGCCTTTATTGAAGGAATTCTAACCCGATTGGGGTTTACGGTGACGGTTCTGTCAGATCTTGTGGATGGCGAATTTCGGCATGGCACCCTGTCAACAATGGAAAAAACCCTTGAAATGATCGGCCGACTTCTGGGAGCAAGCAAGCTCATGGATATGTATTTAAAAGAGGAACAGGACATGGGATTTTTAATTGATGAATTCATGGCGGGCCGGTATGATTTCAGGGGACCGCAATAAGGAGTGATACAGATGTCGGATTACGAGTTAACATGGATCACAGACAGCCTTGCCGTGGGATATGCCCCCACCTCCTATGAGGCACTGGATTCCATCAAAGCCCAGGACATTAACGCCATTGTAAATCTGTGCGCAGAGTTCAGCGATCTCCATGAAATTGAGGAAGGTGCTGGTTTTGAGGTCTATTATCTTCCCATATGGGATGAGGATATCCCTGAAATGGAAGACATGGAAAAAGCCCTGGCCTGGTTGGACGAGGCTATTTATCTGGAGAAAAAAATATTGGTGCACTGCCGCCATGGTATCGGCCGCACCGGCACTTTTATAACCTCTTACATGATCCGCCGGGGGATGGGCCTGAAGGCTGCCAAAAAAAAATTAAAATGCTCCCGGGCCAATCCCTCCAATTATTGTCAATGGAAGCTGTTGAGACAGTATGGGAAAAAATCCGGCACCCTGAAAATCAGGGAGGCCTCCCTGGAAATGAAAAAACGGGTGGATTTAAGCCGTTTTTTTTCAGATTACGAGGTCTTGATTGAAGAGATAACCACTGGCATGGAAACTCAAACCACCGAAGAGCAGACCCCATGCGGTAAAGGTAGGCATCTCTGTTGTCAGGCTGATTTTGAACTTCCATTCATGGAAGTGGTTTACTTTTATTCCAGAATAAACCGATATTTTACTTCAGCGCAACGGGAAATATTGATACAAAAGGCGGTGGCAGGATCAAAAAGAAAAGAGCGTCTATGCCCGTTGAATAACGGCATTGGCTGTGAAATTTACGATATGAGACCGGCAAGATGTCGGTTTTATGGGATCCGTGGGGCACTATGTCCGCCACATGACGTCCAGAAAATGCTCGTTGAACTTTCCCGCACCCTGTTTCTGGCGTTGTCAGGGCAATTTCTGCCGGAAAAAGGGCTCACCTTTTCTGTGGCAGATACCATTTCCGGTAAATTCGTTCAAAAGTATTTCCACCATATGATGGCAAATGGCAACATATCTGGCTAACACTTGATGATTCAAGAAGAGACGTCAGGCCTGGGTTATTGGCATTTTTATGAATTTTTACTTTATAATGCTTTCGTCAAAGATGCCAATAACCCAGGCCTGACAGCGTTCTAACACAGCTTTTCAAACAAAAGAGTTCCTCCCCCCCAGCACCTGGGCCACCTTTTCTTCCAGCTCATCCTTATCAATGGGTTTGACACAATACTCTGCGGCCCCAAGATTTAAACACTCCCGGGCCGTTTCAATGGTGGGATATCCTGTGAGCATGATCACTTCAAGGGCCGGGGATCTTTTTTTCAATTCCTCCAAGACCTCAACCCCACTCATTTTTTTTAATTTAATATCCAGGATGGCAAGATCAACATCATTGGACGTCACATATCCAATGGCATCTTCTTCCTCTGTAAAGGGAATCACGGTGTGTCCCTTTCGTTCAAGAATTCGTTTTATCAACTGACCCGCATCTGAAACATCATCCAGGGCAAGAATTATTGCCATATTTCAACTCTCCTTTCTTGAATTTAATCCTGTGGGTAAACTGACAACAAATTGCGTTCCCCGCCCATGGTCGTTTGTTGCTGACACCGGTGGAGAAAAAACATCAATGCTTCCATTGTGTTCTTTTATGATGCCAAAGGTCACAGATAAACCCAGCCCGGTACCCTTATCCGGGGCCTTGGTGGTATAGAAGGGTTCAAAAATCTTTCTAATATTTTCCCTGGTAATGCCATGACCTGTATCAGAGATGGAAATCATTATCTCACCGTCCACTGTTCCCAACCCGGTTTGAATGGAAATAATGCCATCTTTTTCAATGGCATCAAAGGCGTTGTTCAAAAGATTTATACACACTTGTTTCAATTTTTCCTTATCCCCCTTCATCTTCAAAGGTTTGGGATAATAGGCCCGTTTAACCACCACATGACTTAAACCAAAGGTATGTAGCACAACATCCACCACATCTTCAATGGCGTCATGGATATCAAATTCACTGATAATATTTTCCCTGGACCGGGAAAAGCTTAATAAATCTGCCACAATTTTGGAACAAATCCGAGTCTGTTTCACAATGGTGACCACATCGTCATGGATCTGCCCTTCTTTTTCCACATCTTCCAGAAGAATCTGGGCATACCCCAGAATAATCCCCAGGGGGGTGTTGATCTCATGGGCAATCCCGGCGGCCAGACGTCCCACTGATTCCATTTTCTGGGCATGGGTCAGTTGTTCCTGCACCGCTTTGAGCTGGGTAATGTCCCTGCCGCTGCACACAAGCCCCCCCACCCGATTATCAGCATCAAGGACGGCAATCTTAACCACATGCAACCATGAGACCCCTTTTTCGTCCGTAATCTTATTCTCTTTGGTCAAGGGCAAACCGGATTTAAATAAATGCCTGTCTTCTTTATTATACTGCCATGCAAGGCTCTTGGGAAACAGATCGTCATTGAGTTTACCTACAATATCCTCTGTTTTTTTATTCAACATATCACAAAAAGCTCTGTTCACAGAAACATATCGTCCACCATTGTCCTGGAGGGATATGAAATCAGGAATGGCATCCAGGATGGTCTGGAGGCGTGCTTTTTGTTCATTTAAAACAGATTCGGCATTTTTAAGACTGGACAGATTCCCTTTTAAAGACAGGGTCATGGCATCAAAACTTTCAGCCAGGCTCTGGATTTCGTCCCCGGAGCACTTTCGATGGACTTGACACTGGCGACAGGAATCTATTTTTTTGGCATATTCCCCTTCCACGCAGGTGGGGCAAAGGGTGCCAGCCATGTACCAGCATCGGTGATGATAATTTTTATATGCCGGACATTCCTTTTGATGACACTTCATAATGTCCCAACAGTTTTTTCCCAGCATGGGGGCCGTTTTGACGTCAAGATTTCCCCTCAATGCCTGCTCAGAAGATTCGTGCAGTTTTTTGATACTTTTTGTCATGGGATTCAAAAGCAGAGAGCCCACAATCCCGGCAATGAATATGGTTGAAGTGATGGTAACCACCGCAGAAACCATGATTTTGCTAACCGCCTTTTCCGCCCGGGTTCTCAAAAGACCCAGCCTCAAGGTGCCCAGTCGTTGGGCATCCACAACCACGGGAACGGAATAATCATAAATCAGTTTTTCGCCGGTATCCAACAACTGCATGGAGCCCTTGTGATCATCTGGTACCGCATTCAGGGTTTTTAATGCGGTGGGGAATCCCTGCTTAAACGTATGAATAAGGGGCTGGCCCTCCCCGTCCAGCACAAATGTATAAAAAATATCCGGTTCCAGCTGCACTGTTTCATCCAGAAGTACCCGCATTCTCAAAAAATCCATGGCCAGTATGGGCTCCACCATGCGGGCAGACAGGGTGGTTCCAATGGAGATACCACGATTTTTTATTTCTTGAAGTAAGGAGATTTTCATGACATGGCTCACCCAGAAAAAAAGGACAAGCCCTTGAAGTAAAAGCAGAGAAAAAAAACCTGCATATATTTTATTTCTAAATCCGGGTTTCATTAATTTTATTATCCCCTTTGGGGTCATTGCGAATGTCAGCCCCTCCTAAGTACCCACACATATGTTTTTCAGTATTCCATGGATATATATCGTTGATATCTCTGGGTTTTATTTTGAGGAATATATGTTCGGGTACTTATCCCCCCCACTTGGTGGTTGGATATTCAAAATCTTTGATACCGGTCCGGAAAAAACTACTTCCCAAGGCTTATATCAACCTTGGTAGCCAATCGTCTCACCGAGTCAAAATCTGAATCCATGGAAGGAATTACCTTGATAAAATGGGCAGCATTCAATATTTTTCGATGATTGGTATTGGTTATGTCAAGTTTTTCAAAGGCCTGACATATTTTTTGCACAATAATTTTATCCAGATTTTTCCGGGCAGCATACACCCAACCAGGATAGGGGGACGTCATGGCCAAAATTCGTATCTGTTGCATGTCAATTTTTCCCACCACCACATCCAAAGCACCCTCACGAATAGTGCCGATATCATACTTCCCCGCACAAACGGAAAGGACCACCTTTTCCTGTTTCCCCCCGGGACCAGGGGCAAAAGAAATCTCTTTAAAATCGGATTTTTTGATACCATGATCCAAAAAATAACCCAAGGGATAAAGAAAGCCACCTGCGGAGGTTGAATCAACGGCAATCCAGCGCTTTTGAGCACAGTCGGACAGGGTTTTAATGGAGGTATTATCTGTTCTACAAATAATCTGACCCCTGAAGTCTTCCCTTCCGGTGGTTTCAATACTTCTGGCAAAGGCCTTTGCACCGTATCGATGGGCCATTTTGATATAAACAAATGGATTGGAAAATGAAATATCAATTTTATTTTGCCCCACCATATACATGTACTGATCAAAGGTATCAGGAAATATTTGTTTGATATTCAACCCCGTCTTTTTTCGAAGATATAAAATAAGAAGATGATGCCGGGTGTAAGAGACGGTGTGGGAATACTGGGGAAGATAGGCATAGGTCAGGGCATCAGGCTCATGTTTCATGAGGGTCTGCTCTTTTATTTTCAAATTCACCTTAATTGCGGGCTCGTCTTCTCCACATCCCGGACAAATCAAAAGGCAAAACAGAAGTAGCCATGTGAATTTCACGTTGCGTCTCCATAGAGAATGTTACGTTTCCAGATTTGCATATTCCTGAAAAGAACAAGATGAAAATAACATATCACGCCCCATGGAAAAAACAAAGTCCCAGGGTCAATGGAAAAAGCAGCCAGCATCTGTGTTTCATATAATTGCCACGGACAGACCGTATTGGGGATCTGGCCTGCCCACAACAAATATCAAAACTCAAGTTATTACAAATTATTGGACGGAGTTTCTTATAAAAAAACACATTGACACCCAAAATCAAAAAGAATAGGGTCAGCCAGAATTTTGAAAATCTCCTTTAAAGAAACAAAATAATCGGAAAACAGTGAATTGAAACAAGATCAGAAGAGCACACAAATAACAGAAGAAAGCCCATGGCGGACCCAGCTTGGCCAGGCCATCAGCACCCCGGCCCAACTCCCGGAACGGTTTAATGTGGATATTAAAGCACTCACCACCGTGACACGGCAATACCCCATGTTGATATCTCCCCATTATCTTTCTTTAATTGAAAACGAGAAAGATCCCCTGTGGAAACAGGCCATCCCAGATGTGGTGGAACTTGAAGATCAACAAAATGTGGAAGACCCCCTGGCCGAAGAGCCCCAGTCTCCTGTGCCAGCCATTATCCATCGGTATCCGGGAAGGGTCATTTTCCTGGTGTCCAATCGCTGTGCCATGTACTGCCGTCATTGCATGCGAAAACGAAAAGTAGGGGAAGAGGATCTGCACTTCGGGAAAAAAAGCAGTAGCAGAGTTGAGGAGGGTATCCAATACATCAAGGCCCATCCAGGCATCAATGAGGTAATTCTATCCGGCGGTGATCCACTCCTGTTGGGAACAGAGCAGCTGGACAGGATACTTTCTGCCCTGAAAGCCTGCGGGCATGTTCGTATCATCAGGATTCACACCAGAACCCTTTGCACCCTGCCCTCCCGCATCACCGACGATGTGGTGCTGATGTTAAAAAAATACCATCCGCTTTATATGAACACCCATTTCAACCATCCCCGGGAAATCACCCCGACATCAACAAGGGCCTGCGAAAAACTGGCAAATGCAGGCATTCCCTTGGGATGTCAAACAGTTCTGCTAAGGGATGTGAATGATGATGCAGCCACCATGGGTGAGCTCATGACCCGACTCCTTGAAATCCGGATAAAGCCTTACTATCTCCACCACCCTGATCCCGTTGCAGGCACGGCCCACTTCCGCCCCGATGTCAGTGTGGGGCTTGAGATCATGAAACAGATGCGGGGGCGGTTGTCGGGCATGTGCATTCCCCAATACATGATTGACCTTCCTGGCGGTGAGGGCAAGCTCCCCCTGTTACCAGACTATGTGAAATCACGTTCCCCAAAAACAATCCAAGTTGAAAACTATCTGGGGAAAATGTGTGATTATCCATTATAGATTCAACTTTCAAAAGTCAACTTTGAGGAACCTGTAACCTGCAATTCGCTCATTTTTTCATAACATGTTGAATTTATTAATACCAAAAAGTTGGACATCAAAAAATCATGCTGATATTTTGTTTTGATTACAACGTTTTATAAAAATGAGCGAAAAGAGGGTAATGATCTGGAATTAATTTCTCCGATATGCCTGTGAAAGGTTAATATCAGCAACTTCATACTTACGACGAATTCTTTCACCAGAATCGTGAAAAATTGTTGTATCAAATTGATAAAACAGCTCTTCCATCATCATCCTGTCATTTTTTTCCAGAGAAGATTTCCAATCCTCAATATTTATTTCTTTGGGAATCCTTGCCATGGATAAATAACTGAGAAGCTCGATTATCATATTCATTTGTTTTCTGACAGAATTGATATATTCCATGGAGCAACCTGTTTTTTCTAATAAATTAAGCAGATGCGGCAAAATCGGTTCTTTAACCGTTTCAATCATCGCATTGAGTTTAAACCACTCAACCACGGAACAATTTTCAGTAGCCCTTTCCTTAAACTGTACGGATAAACGTGCGTGCCGTTCTTTTTTAACAGGAAGAGGCTCCCCTTTAACATGGACAAGTATAAGACGGGGATTGATGATAAAATCGCCAACCTCGGTGATGCAGTTATTGTTTGCATAATTCCCCACACAAAACAGGGTCAGTTCCGTCAACCGGATCAAAGAAAGCCTTCCAATACTGTCGGAAACAGACAACATAGATTCTAATTCTTCCAGTCTTGATTCAAAGAAACTCTCATTAAGTTGAATCAAATCCATATGTTCATCTAAATCTTGATTGTATCTGATAAGCCTGTTGATTCTGTCGCCATCGAGGGAATGTGGTACAAGGATATCACTTGTATTTTCAACGGGGAGTCTATTTATTATATCCATCTCCATGCCCTTGCAAATAGCAGCCTCACTTTCAAATACCCACATACTTTTTTCCTTTTCCACCGGTTTTCATGCCATGCCAGACAAATCTGAGCTTTGTCATGGTAAATCGATAGCATTAATGGTTAGCAGCAATTACATTCAGCCCACCGAATGGTAATTGGATGATAATTGAATGAAAATAGTTAATGAAATCATGAGCTATCATTCAAAAAGCGATATGTCAACATGAACATATCGATAAAAAAACTATTCGCCCATAACGAAACTCAATTCAGTCGTGACTTTGGTTATAATTTGGGTTAAATTTATTTTACCATGGAAAATAAAACATATATGATTCATACAAAAATCTGGATTGAGAATGATCAAGGGGAAATGGTTTTCGGTGCTGGCCAACTGAAAATTCTGGAAGCCATTGACAAAGAGGGGTCCATCAACGCAGCAGCCAAAAAAATGAAAATGGGCTACCGCTCCATGTGGGGCAAGCTAAAAAAAATGGAACAAAGGTTGGGCAAGCAGGTATTAATCCGAAAAAAAGGGGGGACTTCAGGGGGTGCATCTGTTTTAACAGCTGATGCCAAAATACTGGTTAAAAGGTTCAGGCACATTAACCAGAAGATTAATGTTGATGCACAAAACGCCCTTGATGAAATCGATCTGTGAAGCTTATTATTTTTATAAACAGAGTGCCAGCTTTGATCCTGGAGATATAAAACAGGGGGTTATGCGGCTTTTTCGTAAGTTCTCAATAAGCCCGGGTATCCAAAACTTGTTTTGAATAGCACCGGTTTTTAAAGGGTTAAACACGCTTTATTACCCCAGGTTATTGAGTACTTACGCTTTTTCCAAAAGACTGCAAAGTACTTTTGGAATCATATGAAGAATGCCAATTCTCTTACTGTTTATACCCTATCATCCTGAGAAAGCCTTTTCTCTTTTCAATATCTGCCTCGGTTTCAATACCCTTTGATGAAAACCCGTCAATCACCCCCAGGATTCCCCTGCCAAGATCGGTCTGAGCCAGGATGACTTCCACTGGATTTGCAGTTGCACAATGGATTCTGGCAACTTCGGGCACATTTTTTATGGTGTTTAGAATATTAATAGGGAACATGTCCTTCATGAAAACAATAAAAGAATGACCGGCAGAAAGTTCATAGGCATTTTTTTTTGCAAGTTTAATCATTTCTTCATCGGTTCCGCTGTAGCGAACCAGGCATTCCATGGATGCTTCACAGAATGCCACCCCGAATTTCGCATTGGGCACGGTACATACAATGGCCTCATGGATATCTTCCACGGTTTTAATAAAATGGGAATGGCCAAGAATAAAATTCAGCTCATCCGGATTTTCAATCGTTATTGTTTTTAGTTCCATTTTACCCTCCACATATTTAGTTGATTAAAGGGAAGTATTCACAGCTTTCAATATAAAGATATTTATCCGGAAAAACAATCAATACTTAATTTGAAGCGTTGCTAAATTACGCCCACCCTGTCCACCTATGACAGACAACGAGCTTGTGTCACCCTCACATTACAATCCACGCATGTATTCGGGTCGTCTGACCGCCGGATCTTTGATACCAGCTTCAACCCTGCATAAAAAGTCCTTCTTATCTTTTCCCAGCTCACCTTTTAAACTCAGATAATTGGACGCATGGTTGGTGTTAAATATGCAATCTGTCAGGTCATCGTCTGTATGCTCTATCAGCGTATACAATTCCTCCAGAATTTGGGTTGAGGTGCAGGGGTGGAATTGTTCTTTTAAATTTTGCGCCAGTATCTCTGATCCCGGGGTCATCTCCAGTGTGAGGGGGGAAATATACCACTTCCTTGGCATGGGGGGTGCCATACGGTTTATCAGTTTTGCTGAGTCAACAGCGTGGCTGCGGCTTTTTGCAAGATCGTTTCCGGCAAGGCCCAGCAGGAAAATCCCGGACCAGTCAATTCCTGCACGGTGACATTTCTGGGCTGCCCGTGCATAATCATCCTGGGTCGCTCCTTTGTTGCAGTCTTTGAGAACCTGGTCGTTCCCGCTTTCAATGCCGACATAAACCATTGTAAAACCGGCATCGGCAAGCCGTTTTAAATCATCATCAGACTTTTTGAGGATATCCTTGACATGGGCATAGGAGCTGACCTTCCTCAAATTCGGGTGCTGTTGGTAAGAATACTTGGTCAATTCAACGAGGACATCTGATTTCACGACAAATGCATTCCCGTCTTCAAAGAATATTTTTTCCACCCGGCTTCCGAACATTTCTCCGGCCTTGCGAATATCGTTCTTGATCTCTTCAATGTCTTTACGCACTGAGAATTTTTTTGTCAGATACATGGAACAAAACGTACACCTGTGCGTGCACCCGTTTGTAACGCTGATTAATAATGCATCCCACTCCGAAGGAGGCCTGAATACAGGTGCTTCTAAATTACCAACATCTAAATTCATAATTATATCTGCCCTTTTGATGTCTCAAAGGCTGAATTCACCTTCAAGAACGATCTCATTAAATTTATTTTTTAAAGGTCTCCAACACCGCCAGGACCACATCTTCGGGACTGGGCTTGAAAATTTTTTCATGGGTGGGCGCTGTGGGTACTGGGATTTGGGGCGCACCCACTCGCTTGACTGGTCCCTTAAGAGCTTCGAATGCCTCATCTGCAACCATGGCGGCCAGTTCCGCACCGAATCCACAGAAACTGTTGGCTTCGTGCATAACCACCAGTCGACCGGTCTTGCGAACCGAATCGAGGATACAGCCTTTGTCCAAGGGTGCCAGGGATCGCGGCTCAATAACCTCACAGGAGACTCCTTGTTCGCGTAAGGGTTTCAGCGCCTTCATTACCG
>CAKZLA010000482.1 GCA_937124525.1 uncultured Desulfobacterium sp. | reverse complement strand
GATTTCTTGTCTTAACATCTTAGGAAAACCGGACAAGATAATTGACGCGAACCGGACAAAGTAATTGACGTCCAACAGTTATGGGAGAAAAGGCAGGAATTGTCATTAAACAAGCAGAAGATGTTCGAAGTCATATGAAAATTCAGCTGAATGATGTCATGGAAAAAAATGCTGCCAAGATCAAAGAAAAGATCGCATTGGCGGATGATGCCAACGGCATGATCAATATTGCCCTGGAAGCCAAGGCGTTGCGGGCCTCCCTGACCTATGAATACAATTCTAAGTTGATAACCGACTGGAAAAAAATTAATGCGAGCTTTTTTGACCTGGGCAGGAATATGAGGAGCCGTTTCACCAATGGGGTTAATATTAAAAAAATAGATGCCAGCATTGCAGGTTACCAGGCCTATGAAAAAGCAGCCTTGCAATTTTTTGAAAACCGATCTGAGCAAGCAAGTCAGACCATGGTCAAAGAAGCTACTTCCACAATAAAGTATATTTATGAAATCCGTGAAGACCAGAAGGCCCAGCTGGTCGAGGAGGAAAAGCAGGATGATGCCTACCTGACCGACAAGCTGGCCAAGTTAGATGATGCCAATCGCATTATTCAATGGATTCTTGGGACCCGGGAAGATGGAAAGCAATTTATCATCTCCGGAGACCAAAAATCAAGAGATAAGGTCAATGCCGGGATTAAAGCAATAATCAGCCTGGGCCAGGATCTGAAATCCCGTTTCAAAAATCAGAAAAATATCGATAAAACAAATGAGCTTCTGGCAGCTGTCAAGGAGTATGGCTCTGCATTTGATCATTATGCCGACCTGACCGCCCAGCATGACAAGTCCCACGAGCGCATGGTCAAGGAGGCCGGGGACGCAGTAGCCGTCTGTTTAGTTGCCAAGGCAAAACAGAAGGCAGAAATGGAAAATCAGATATCGACGGCCAACTATATTATGGTGATAGGAACTATTATTGCGGTGCTATTGGGCATTTTATTTGCATTTTTAATCACCAGAAGCATTACCAAACCCGTCAATCGTATCATCGAAGGCCTGAACGAGGGATCGGATCAGGTGGCCTCTGCATCCAGTCAGGTATCTTCATCCAGCCAGTCCCTTGCAGAAGGCGCTTCTGAACAGGCAGCCTCCATTGAGGAAACCTCTTCATCTATGGAGGAATTGTCTTCCATGACAAAGAAAAATGCTGAAAATGCAGGACATGCCAATATATTGATGAAAGATGCAAACCAGGTTGTCATAACAGCAAATGAATCCATGGGAAAGCTCATCACATCAATGGAAGATATTTCAAAAGCAAGTGAAGAAACACAAAAAATAATAAAAACCATTGATGAAATCGCTTTTCAGACAAATCTTTTGGCCCTGAATGCTGCGGTTGAAGCAGCCCGGGCAGGTGAAGCAGGAGCGGGCTTTGCGGTTGTTGCAGAAGAGGTTAGAAATCTTGCCATGCGGTCTGCAGATGCAGCGAAAAATACGGCTCAACTCATTGAAGGAACAGTTAAAAAAGTGGGGAATGGATCAGGGCTTGTCTCAACAACCAATGAGGCATTCAGTAAAGTGGCGAAAAGCGCTGCAAAAGTCGGAGATATTGTTGCTGAGATCTCAGAAGCATCCAGTGAACAGTCAAACGGAATTGAGCAGGTGAACCTTGCCATAGCAGAAATGGATAAAGTGGTTCAGCAAAACGCTGCCAATGCAGAGGAATCCGCTTCAGCCTCAGAAGAGATGAATGCCCAGGCGGAACAACTCAAAGACTATGTAGGTGAACTTGTCATGTTGGTAACGGGCAAGCATGATACGAACCGTACTTTTAACGGGCATAATCAAATAAAAACCGGTTTTTTCAGGCCTCAAGTTGTTCCGACACAGAAGAAAAAAGTGCTGGGTTATCAATTAAAGGAAATAAGACCAGATCAGGTCATCCCGTTTGATGATGATAAGGATTTTGAAAATTAAAGCATAAGTTTTCACCATGAAGAACATGGGCAGCTTTATGTGCTTCATGGTGATGACCGAAAGAGTGCTGAAGCATGGCAGTTTTAAAAAATAATCCCCAGGATGTTGTTAAAAAAAATGACGGATTTGGGTAAAATAATATCTGCACTATCATAGTCCATATACGTCTTAAATGAATTTGACCAGATCCCGAATAATAAAGGTATCTTGCAAATCTTGGCATCCTTACATCTATCAGGGATATGACAGATGAATGTATTAAAGAATTTCAGATTAAGAACCCAGATGATAATTTGTTTTAGCCTGGTAATATTTATATTTCTAACAAATGGGCTTTTTATCATTCATTCAATACATAGATTAAACGATATATCTGCTTCTCTGTTGAAAATGAATTGGATTAAGATCGGCATACTGGAAATACGTCGTCATGAGAAAAATTTTTTATTGGGCCGGGGAGAGCAGTCCATCAAAAAAGTCGAAGAACAACTTAAGGAGGTTCAATCCATTGTAGAATCGGAAATAATAAGCAAACATACCGCCCTGAAAACAAAAACACTTTTAAAAATGATGATGGATAAGAGTGTCTATTATAAAAATAATTTCAATAAAATTATTTCTGAGGCTTCGAAGGGTGATACGGAGTTTCATGATGCTGCAAAAAAAAGGAATGCACGGATTTCCAATCTTGTAACAACCGCCAGAGCACTTTTAGCGACAAGTGATTCGCTTGTTGAAATACAAACAAGAACAATGGCGGAGGTTGAAGATCAAACCCAGTCACTCATGATATTAAGTTTTTTGTTATACTTGTCTGTAGCCATTACCGTAAAGATTTTTGTCAATCGGGATATGCTTCTCCCCCTTAGAAAATGCGCTGATTTTGCAAAAAGCATTGCTGCAGGGAATTTAAGATCACTTATATTGATAGACGCGGCAGGGTCAGCAGGATCACTTGCTAATTCCCTCAATAGCATGCAAACACAACTCAAACACAGGATCGGTTTTGCCGAGGGCATTTTAAAAGGGATAAGTGCACCATTTGCTGTGATTGATGACCATGAAAAAATAACCTATCTCAATGATGCCATGCTTGAACTATTGGAAATTGAAGGAAAAAAAGACCTTCATATTGGTCAGTCCTGGTCATATTTTTTCTATAACATTAAAGACAAAAAAAGCTTGATGGGGGAGGCGTTAAAAGCATTTAATCCTCAAAAAAATTTCTTTATGTCCATTCAAACGAGAAAACAGAACACTCGTCACACTCATATTGAAATCAATAACCTATATGATTTGGACCAGAATCCCATCGGAGCTTTCTGTATTATAACGGATTTAACCCCCATGAAAAATGAACAGAAAAAACTGCTCAACTCAAACCTTGCACTTGAGGCAAAAACCAATGAACTTGAATTGCTCCTTGAAAATATAGATGCCCAGGTATGGTATATTCATAACGATATATACATGTTTGCCAATGATGCCCGATTGAAATTCATGGGAAAGAATTTTGATGAAATCAAAGGGAAAAATATCAACGCCTTTCGGATAAAAAATGAAATTAAAATTCTGGAACACTACAATGACAAAGTGTTTAAAACCAAAAAGATAGCACGTTTTGAAGAATGGTTTTTTGATGCAAACAAAAATCGTCGATTACTTTCCATTACAAAGGTACCCAAACTTGATATCAACAATAATGTTGAATTTATCATAACCACAGCTAAAGACATAACCGAACATAAATTGTTGGAGGAAGAGCTTAAATACAAGTGTTTTCATGATCAGCTTACAGACCTTTACAACAGGCATTACTTAATCGAAGAGATGAAGCGCCTGCAAAAGGGTAGATTTTTTCCCTTGGGAATAATTTTTTGTGATGTGGACAACATGAAGTTGGTCAACGACACACTGGGGCATGAATTCGGTGACAAACTATTAAAAACCATTGCAAATATCATGAAAGAATGTTTCAGGAAAAATGACATGATAGCCCGTTATGGCGGAGATGAATTTGTTATTTTACAACCAAAAACTTCTGAAGAAGACGTTTTTAATGCCGTCACACGCTTCAGATTGACAATAAAAAAATATAATGAAGAAAATACAGAACTACCCATTCATATTTCCATTGGACATATTGTCAGCAAAAACAGTAACGAGCCTGTAAAAACGATTCTGGCCTCGGCAGATAATCTGATGTACCAGGAAAAAATAGGTAAAAAACAAGAAACAAAAGGTGTTTTTCAGCTGGAAGGCCTTTTAAAGGCCATGGAAGCCAGGGATTATATAACAGAAGCACACAGTGAACGCATGGGAACCAGAATTTCTATAATATGCAGGAATCTTGAAGTCTCCAAGGCAACGGAGCATAATTTTTTTCTCCTGGCGTGTTTCCATGATATCGGTAAAATCGGAATTCCGGATAAAATTCTTTTCAAACCAGGCCCGCTCAATGAAATGGAATGGGGAAAAATGAAAGAGCACAGCAGAATCGGCTACCGCATTGCCAAATCCACCCCGGAACTTTTGCACATCTCAGAATGGATACTGCATCATCATGAAAAGTATGATGGCACAGGTTATCCATCAGGATTAAACGAGAACGATATCCCCCTGGCCTGCCGGATAGTTTCCATCGTTGATGCCTATGATGCCATGGTATCAGACAGAATTTACAGAAAAGGCATGTCCCATCAAAATGCCCTTGAAGAATTGAAAAACGAATCTGGCAAACAATTTGATCCCTGGCTGCTTGATAAATTCATTCCGATCCTGGAAAAAGAGGCTGCCCAATGCTGAGAATGGCAATTTGGCTTGGGTTCAGCCCTGCATTGTTGCGGTTTTTAGCTGTTCGATGAAGATATCTATGATAAAAAATATAACGAAACAAGCCTGACCCTGTTTGCCAATGCTTAAGTCAGAAAATTGGGTAAACAATGGAGGGTTAAGCTGGATCATAAATTAAGCTGTTTTTTCAGAAAGTAGATTTGAAGGAACTCAAAATGATTAAAATAAGAGCATTTCACAATAATCTTAATAATAATCCATGGTGTTCATCCTTGAGAATACTTATTCCTCTCTATTTTACCTATATTTTATTTCTTATGAGTGTTCTTCTGATTTTTATACCCAATGAAAAAGAACAGATGATTGAACAAAAAAAAGACATGCTTCAAAATCTTACCGAAAGCGTGTGGTGCCTGCTGTCAGAATATGACGAAAGGATTCAAACGGGAGATTTGACCCCTGAAGATGCCCGGCAAAGGGCGATTAAACGAATTTCAAATTTGCGTTATGATGAGGGTAAACATTATTTCTGGATAGCGGATATACATCTCCGGGTGATCATGCATCCATACATGATATGTGTTGAAGGTAAGTCCCTGACAGATATCAACTACTTCAAGGAAAATTGTTTTTCCATGGATGTTATAAAAAGACTAAGAGAGCAGGAAAGTGGTTACTTGAATTATAAGTGGCAATTGAATGATAATCCCAAACAGATAATTCCCAAAATTTCATTTTTTAAAAAATTTCCCCCCTGGAACTGGATAATCGGCACCGGCGTGTACGTGAAAGATATTGAGTTAGAGATAAAAGGGGTTCTTCGTAATTTTATTAAAATTTTTATGGGTATTCTGATCATTGTTGTCCTTTTGTCTGTTTATATTTCCTGGCAGACGGTACAGAATGAAAAAGAAAAAAAGACATCTGAAGAGGCTCTGCGAAGAAGTGAAGAACGGTATCGCCTTTTGGCGGACAATTCCACCGATACCATATGGGTGGTACAGCTTTCAGATTTGACATTTTCCTATATCAGTCCCTCAGTAAAACAGATTATGGGAAATTCATCCGATGAATATATCGGGAAAAAACCGGGACTTCAGCTAATGGATGGACCCGCAACAGAAATTATGGAAATTCTTTCTGAAGAACTGGAACGGGATAGTCATAAGTCCGTTGATCCAAAACGATATCGGACACTTGAATTAAAATTAATCAAAAAGGACGGGACCAAAATATGGACCGAAATCATCGTCCGTTTTCTAAGGGACAAGAATGGCAAACCGGATAGGATATTGGGAAATACCCGGGATATCAGTCTCCGAAAGCGTTTGGAGCATAAATTCCAACAGGTTCATAAAATGGAAGCTTTGGGAACCCTGTCCGGGGGTATTGCCCATGATTTTAATAATATCCTGTCGTCAATCCTGGGATTTACGGAACTTGCAAGGGAGGGAAACATTGATGAAACAACAAAAAAAAACCTGGATAAAGTCCTTTCTGCAGGTATCAGAGCCCGTGATCTTGTCAATCATATCAAGACTTTCAGTTGCCGGGCAGATGTAAAAAAAGAGTTAATTAAAATTTCTCCCCTGATCCTGGAAAGCCTTTCTTTTTTAAGAGCCTCAATACCGAGGAATGTTCATATTCAGCACCATTTTGATGAATCGGACGGCATGTTAATGGCTGATGCCACCCAGATGCATCAAATTTTTATGAATCTTTTTACCAATGCCGCCCATTCAATGAAAGAAAAAGGAGGGATACTGGATATCCGATTAAAATCAATTGACATTCAAAAGGGAATGCTTTCACAGGCCAACGAATTGATCCCCGGGCCATATCTTCAATTGACCGTTGCAGATACGGGTTGTGGTATTGCCCCAAAAGTCATCGAAAGAATTTTTGAACCCTTTTTTACCACTAAAAAATACGGCGAAGGAACAGGAATGGGGCTTTCCATTATTTATGGAATTATCAAAGAAATGGGTGGTGCCATCTCAGTATACAGCGAAGTAAATATGGGAAGCACTTTTCAGGTGATGTTCCCTGCGTATCATGGAAAAACTAAAACAAAAGAAAACTCTGAGGAACTATCTCTTCCATCAGGCAAGGGCAGAATTCTTTTGATTGATGACGAAGCATCCATAGTTGATTGGTCCCGGGAGTTGCTTGTAGAGCTCGGATACCAGGTAGACGGCATGACTGAGAGTCTGGAGGCACTTAAAACATTCAAAGAAAGGCCCCAGGATTATGATCTTGTACTAACAGACATGACCATGCCCCGGATAAACGGTCTTGAGTTGTCAAAACATATTCTCGAACTCAGGTCCGATATCCCCATTCTCATCTGCACAGGGTTCGGTGAGGGTTTGACATCGGAAATAATTAAAAATCATGGTATTTTTGATATAATTATGAAACCCATAATTGCCAGAGAACTGGCCAAAGCCGTTCACAGGGCCTTAAATATAAAGCAGGTCTGAAAAGTGGCTACCCACTTAAGGCGGGATACTTTTAATGGCATGACGCATTAACATAAAAAGGTAAGCTCCATGTTTCTATCCGTTATTATTCCGGTGTTGAATGAAACAAAGATCAATTATTTTTTATCCGATCTTTTGGAAAACAAAGGGAAAGAAAATTTAGAGATCATTGTGGTGGATGGTGACCCCATGGGTTCCACCCTTAATCTAATATCAGATAAAACAGTCAAAAAAATAATTTCAGTCAAGGGGCGTGCCATCCAGCAGAACAAGGGAGCGGAGAAAGCAAATGGTGATATCCTGCTCTTTCTCCATGCTGACACGCTGCTTCCCCATGATTTTGGCCAGCTGATTCGGCAGGCAATTGATTCCGGGAATTTCGGTGGTGCCTTTGATCTGTGCATTGATTCTTCCCATCCTTTTCTAAAATTGGTTTCCCGGGTGGCTTCTATCCGTTCCCGCGTAACCCGGATTCCCTATGGAGATCAAGCCATTTTTCTCACCCGGGATTTTTTTTTACAGATCAATGGCTTTCCGGAAATTCCTATCATGGAAGACATTGCACTGATGCAGAAGATAAAAAAGACCCGGGCAGGTTTTAAAATTTTGCCCCGGAAGGTGCTGACCTCTGCCAGAAAGTGGATGAAAGACGGGATGATCTATACCAGCATTCGCAATCCGTTTTTGGCCATGTTGTATTATCTGGGGGTGTCCCCCCGAACACTGGTTAAATTTTATTATTAATGATTTACAGAAGACCTCCTTACCTGGTAATTGATACTCAAATATTGTAGAGCTATTTTTTGAAAACAGGGTTTGCCTTACCTTATTGAGCGTATCTGCTGGAAGTATGGAAACCCAAATGTTCAATGATAATGTATTGTGCGACAATAATGCAAATAAGGCAAAACAAACCTCTCCCCGGGGTGGATGAGGTTGTGATCAAGCCCTACAAAATAATCATGGAATGGAATGCTTGAATCCCCATGGAGGATGGCTTGGATGAATGAAAAATTATTAATTCTTTTTCTTAAATATCCGGAAGCCAACAAGGTAAAGACCCGGCTTGGTAGAAAGATCGGATATGCCCGGGCTGCAAGGTTATATGAAAAAATGGTGTTGCGGCAGATATCAGAGTTGACATCTAACTCATATGGGCTGGCACTTTATGTGGATGACCGCCATGATATTGCAGCATACAAAGAAAAATTTGGTGGGAATGGAAATTATTTTTATCAAAAAGGAAGGGATCTGGGGGAACGAATGGCCAGGGCCATGGAAGAATCCTTCCAACTGGGGTATGGCCGGGTGATACTCATGGGAAGCGACGTGCCTTTGGTTGATGTTCCGGCGGTTAGTTTTTTTTTTGATCATCTGTTAACGGCCGATATGGTGATCGGCCCTGCAACAGATGGGGGCTATTACATGATCGGCTTTCAAAATACCATTGATATTTCGCCTGTGTTTAAAAATATCGTCTGGAGTACAGATAAGGTATTTGAAAGCACCATGGCCAAGGTAAATCATTTGAAAGTTCAGGTGGAAAAAATATGGTTTGATCTTGATACCCTTGAGGATTTTGGAGTATATCAACGTGTGTTGAAAACAGGGAATACATTTTCCGGGCTTGATCTCGATGATAAAATAATCAGAAAAAAACATAATTAATTTAAATACATTCTGATGACTTATGGTTTCTGAATAACACATAATAGGAAGGAAAAATGAATTTTATAAGAGGAATTGTATATAATTTCAAAGGGCTTTTAATGGGCGTGAAAACCCCCAGACTTTTGATGCTGGGACTGTTGCGATTTGTCATCGTTATTATCATTTCCATGGCCTTGGCCAGCTCCATCCTGGTGTGGCACCGGGAAATTCTTAACATGATCTGGACCATGCCGGAATCGGGGTGGCTGACATATATATGGACGGCTTTTTCCTGGCTTTTGTCTATTTTTCTGGCCATGCTTTCCAGTCTTATTGCCTATCTCATTGCCCAAATTTTTTTCTGTGTATTTATCATGGATCTCATGTCACGCGTCACAGAAAAAATGATTCTGGGAGAAGTGCATGGCCATGTTGAAAAGATGTCCCTGGTGAAAACTCTATTTTATTTGATTCGCCAGGAAATTCCCCGGGCCATGATTCCCATGTTTTTGATGCTCATTTTTATGATTATGGGGCTTTTTACCCCCCTGGGACCTGGGGTGGCCGTGGTTTCTGCCCTTGCTGCCGGGGCTTTTCTTGCTTGGGATAACACCGATCTGGTGCCTGCCCGGCGCATGAATACCTTTGAGGTTCGATTCCGGTATTTTAAAAAAAATATTCTCTTTCACCTGGGATTTGGGGTCTGTTTTCTTATCCCCTGGCTGAATATACTTTTTCTTTCCTTTGCACCTGTGGGGGCCACACTTTTTTTCATTGAAAATGAGGATGGGAAGAAGAGTGAATCCTGACTTGCGGGAAAAGATGGTATCTGAAAAAACAAAAAAGCCCCAAGCGGGGCTTCTTAAATGAGAATTTGAGAAAACAATATTGTTAGGCTTAGCCTAACTAGGATTAATCATTAGTTACCTAGTAGAGATAACGCTGCCTGTGGCAACTGATTAGCCTGTGCAAGAATTGACGTACCAGCCTGTTGTAGGATCTGGTTACGGGTTAATTCTGCTGTTTCTTTAGCAAAGTCTGTGTCACGGATACGAGCTCGTGCACCCGATGAGTTTTCCACGATATTTGCTAAGTTTTGAATTGTCGATTGTAAACGGTTTTGAACTGCACCTAGTGTCGCTCTGTTTCTATCAATCTTGCTTAATGCACCATCGATAATAGC
>CAKZLA010000481.1 GCA_937124525.1 uncultured Desulfobacterium sp. | reverse complement strand
CATGCCTCCACCTTGACCGGGTCGCGGAGCTCGCGGTGGGATCTACAAGCATGGTATGCCCCAACCCGCGTCGGCTGCCCGGCGGACGGCCGCTACCGAGGAGTCGGCCCAGGGCGTCGACTCGGAGCCGAGGACAGTGCCCGGGGCCCGTCGCCAGGTGGCCGCGGGCGCTGCCCTCGTTGGCATGAGTGGTGTCTTCCTGGGAGGCGTTGGCCTCTCGGTGTGGCAATTCAAGGACAACGCTCGGGCGATCGAAGAAATCGTGGAGACCCTCCAGGCCGAGGGTCGGCCCGCCACCGCGTCCGAGCGCGCCGCCTCCGAGGCCAGCCTTGCCAAGGCCCTCACCGCTCGACGGCTCGCTATTGGCATGGGCATCACCGCTGGCCTGATGGTGCTTGTCGGCGTCCCCGTGCTCGCTGTGGGGCTGCACCGGCGCAAAAAGGGCCTCAGGGTTGTCCCCGCTATTGCAAACCGCCACGCGGGACGGATTTTTCAGCAATCAGCTTCCAGATACCTTGATTACTTTAACCCATGCCTACTTTTACAGTGCCGATGAGTTTGCAGATTCCGATGGCAACAAGAGCGATATTGACGAGGTCAAAGTCGGATTAGGGCTGATCAGATTTATAAAACCCTGGCATTTTGGGGACCATAATCAGTTCCAATACATTCTGGAAGGCATTGTGGGTCAGAAAGACGTCAGCATTGAGAATACCGATGTCAATATGTCCGGTATCACGGATCCGATGATTTATACCTCCATGGGATGGAATAATCCTCAAAAGACGACCCATCTGCAAGCCGCTTTAATTGCCGTTTTTCCCTTTGGTGATGACGAGCTGAACGGGGGGGATAGCTATCAGCTGATGCCGATCATAGCATTTCAACAGCAATTTGGTTATTTTTGGGTTGATGGTTCCATGGGTTATTATCATTTTTTTGATGATCTAAGCTCCAAATCAACTTCCGGAAGGGATTATTTCGAAATCAATATGGTCCCCAGTTATCATGTCGGTGCCTGGAGTTTTTATCTCCAGGGCGACTACACTATTACTCAGGAGAGTAAACTGCATGGGGTCGATCAGAACGACGATGGCTATAATTTTGCCATGGCGGGGGGAGTGTCCTGGATGTTCAACTCCAATATGCAGTTGAACTTGAAGTATGTAAAGGATATCGACGGTGAAAATGAGCTGCAGGGTCAAGGTTTCAATCTGCGCTGGATGTGGATTTTTTGATAAACGACTCTATGTTCAGTCAGAGTTACGTTCTCCACAGGCTTAAAATCCTGACAAATTCCTTCTGTAATTGTGGATACATAAGCTTTTCCCCCTTGGATATGGATATGTTTTTCGTCAATAGGGAAGATGAAATTATCAAGAAAAATTTCAAAGAAAAGCTCAACTCCATGAAATACTGGCATGGGTGAAAAGGCATCTGAAGCTGCGAATGCTGTGGGAAAAAAGGAGCGTAGCGCATGGGATGGAAACGCCATGGAGCGTACTTAAAACAGTTATTGCTAACTATGGTGAGTGTTGAACAGGCATGTTAATAATTAATAAAATGATAATTGTAAAATAAATTCAAATCAATGCGAAAATACGAAGAGGAGGGCAAAAAATCTCGGTAGTATCTCGGCATTGGCATTACAAACGTGAGGAGGCAAGATGATTCTCAAACAAGTAAATGATAACAGGAAAATTTTTAGGGACATGGGCATGAATAAGTGGCGGGAAACGCTGATGGCCGATGTGAAAAAAGGTATGCGCATCAGAATCTACTCGCCCAATGGAAGACCGTTAGAAGCTGGTGGCGAGGAAACATTCCTTGCGCTCTCCGATGCATTCCTTAAAAGCGGACAATGGGTTCTGGATGTGAAGGCAACGTAATCAGGAAGAACTGGCAATATAGCCCAAAATCACATTGCCAATTTATAAATTGGCTGTGAAATTTTTAATACAAAAAAAATCAAGGAGAAAAAATGCCAAAGCTCGGTATCGAATTCGACGAAAAAGCCCAGAAAGAACTGGAAATTCCTTTAGGAAAAAGGGAAATTTATCCTTCTACAGGTAAGTATGTGGCAGAAATTTTGCGTGAACAGGGTGTTACAGTTGCCTGGGGGGTTCCCGGAGGGCATATCTGGCATTTTGTGGACGCCATTTCACGTATCGGCATCAAGCTGATTATTTTCGGGCATGAACAAAATTCTGTTTATGCAGCAGAAGCCTACAGTCAGGTGACCCAAAAACCGGCAGTGGCTTTCGGCACTGTGGGACCGGGAGTAGGGAATGGCTTTAGTCCCATACAACAGGCATTTCTCAGCAATACTCCGATCATTTACCTGGCCGGAGGGATTGAACAGGAACATGACCATCTCTACAATACTATCCAGGAGAGCATCAGTGCCGAATTCCTAAGCAGTGTCACTAAGTGGGCCCAGCGTATTTTTTACCCCTGGTCCGTAAAGCAATTTATGACCCGCGGCTTCCGGGTGGCTCAGACCGCACCCATGGGACCGGTGGCTTTTGAACTGAGCATAGACTGCCTGTTCATGAAGGATGATGCCCGGGAACATTATTGGGGCGGTTTCTTTGCCCAGCATGCGGATTATCGGCCCAATTGGCGCCAGGAAGAAACCACAAAACCGATTCTGTCGGCTGCTGCCCCGCAGGAAATCGAAAAAGCGGCCAAGGCCATTTTTGAATCCGAGAAACCCTTTATTATATTGGGTGATTATGCTGCCTGGGATCAGGCCTCAGAAGAACTGGAAGAATTTATCAACCTGACGAAGATACCGTTTAACACCCGCCGCCTGGGACGGGCTGCTGTAAGCGAAAAACACGAAATGCACCATCGCGGGTTCCCGAAATTTCGCAATGAAGTCGACATGATGATCCCCATTGGACTCAAGGTTGGTTTTTTTGACGGATACGCGGGTGGATGGCCTGAAAGTGTGCAGATCGCCCCCTGCGACGAGTATGTATGGACCTACGTTAACACCAAGGCCGCTCTGGTGGGGAACACCAAGACGGTGCTTAAGCAGCTCAACGAGTGCATCAAACGCAATGGCTATGACAAGCTCAGCCGGGAGCGTGAGGAATGGGCAGAACGCTGCAAAAATTCCATGGCCGAAGCAACAGAAGCGCGTACCGCACGTGCCTATAAATATGGCCCGGATCATCCGCGTTATCGGGACAACTATTTTTTGCACCATGGCTATATGTCACAGATTATCCGGGAGGTGAACGAAGAGCTTTACGGCAGTGCAGTGCGCGTTTCCATAGACGGTTTCACCATGAGTGATTTTGTAATGCCCTACCTCCAATTTACACGGCCGGCTTCCTGTTTGAGTGCCAACGACAATGCTGGTGTGGGCCATGGGGTGGGGCAGGCCATTGGTGCAGCCATCGGTGATCTGGAAAATGGCTCCAGGATCCCCTTCCTGGCTTTGATGGGCGATTCGGGCATGATGAATGCGGCTCTGGATATCCATGTGGCGGTGATGTATAAATTGCCCATCGTCTATCTGGTGACCAACAACGGTGGGTGGATGCCGGGTATGAAATATCCCTGGTACGGCCCCAATTATGATCTTCTGGGTGAACAGGACGCCATCGGTAGTGAATGGTTGGGAGCGAAGCAATTTGGCGAAGAACGCCTCACCGAAATGCAGCGTTTCGACCAGCTTCCAAAAGTGATCGGCGGATTGGAAGGCATGCAATGTAACCGATCCGAGAATTTTCGCGAAATGCTTAAACAGGCCTATAGCATGGCAGAAAAGACCGGACCTGTGGTATTGGACGTCATCGTGGACCGTCACCTTGTGAACAAGGCCGTCATCGGTCCGGTGTATTCGCTGATGTATGCGCACCTTCCCTGGGATGAATTACCTTTAAGAGGCAAGCATTCCCGCAGATCAACTCTGAAGCGGTGGTTCCCCGAGCTGCAGAAATTGCCGGAAATGCCAATTTTTGATTCATGGGAAGCGGTAAGCGAAAAAGAAATGGGTTACGAGGATAAAAGTGATTGGTTGAAATAGGAAGTACTATATAAATTGTGATGAATGAAAACCGGCTGTAGATGCCCACAAGCATTTCGGCCGGCCATCACACGGAGCGGAAAAGGGGGATTCAGTTGACTTTTTTAGGTGATTTTCAGTCCAACCGCGTTAATGAAGCAACGTTATCGCGCAAGATGATCGTGAACTACGTGCGGCGGCTTTTTAATCGGGAAGATTTTCCCAGGGAAATATTCGTTGTTTTGGCAGATAGTGCTGTTGCCACCAAGGGAGATGTGGTCTGGGCCAATATGGATAACGAGCATCCCTATGATTTTTTGCCCATGCCGTGCATTGACCAATTGGTATTAAATCTGCCTTCCAAAGCAGGGTTCCTGGAAGCAGTCGGGGCCAGGGATTTTACTGAAGTTGACACCAAATCAGAAAAAAAATTCTGGGGGCAATACAGGTTCGAATTTGCCTCCCAGGCCCAAGGGATGAGGCTCAAATGGCAGTGATCCAGAATCGTCAGATAGCAGTTCGTAACGACAATTGTATCCACTGCGGCTTTTGCACGCAATACGTCGCCTGCCCGGCAGGGACCGATGGGTGCATCGGATGCGGTGCATGTGTGACGGCCTGCCCCCAGGGAGCCCGCAGTTTAAAAGTCTTAGCCCCGGGTAATAGGTCGGACAAAACAGAAAAAATAAATCTGGTCGACTTTGAAGTAAACGGCCAGCCCCAGCAACTGCAGGGGCCCATATCGGTTTCCAAGGCACTTGACCAATTGGGTTTCATAGAGGAAAGGGAAAGTACATCCGTATCCGGCTGTGCAGGCTCTGCAGACACATGTGGGACAGGAGGGTGCTGGAATTGCGTTGTTTTAATTGACGGAAGGCAGGCTCGTGGCTGTGTTACTGCGCTACGTTCCGGCATGAAAATCATAATCCGCTCAACGGTTTTGGAGCAGATGGTACCCAAACGCGTGGTAAGTGTCATGCGTCCGGCCCCCCACGGCCATCCGTCAATTTTTACCCATGGCTGCAATTACCGCTGTGATCTTTGCCATAATTGGGACTTGACATTTTCATCAACGGCCTCATCCCTTACACCGGCGCAGGTTGTTGCTCAACTCGCTTTACAGCCAAAAAAAGATCGCTGGATCGGTATCTCCGGCGGCGAACCGACGATAAACCGTCCATGGCTGGTGGACACCGTACTGCAGTTGCGTCAGTCCGTGCCTGAGAGTCGTATCCAGCTTGATACCAATGCCTCGCTTTTAACGCCGGATTATATTGATGAATTGATTGCTGCCGGCGTCACCGATGTCTCCCCGGATTTCAAGGCATTTGAAATAAAGACCTTTATGGCCTTAAGCGGGGTTCATGATAGAAAACAGGCAGACCGCTACATGCGAACCGTATGGCAGGCCATTGAGTACCTGCAGACACGATACGCGGATCAGATCTTTATGGCTGTGAGTATTCCCTGTCATCCACTAATCCATACCAGGAGCGAATTGGAGGCAATGGCTGCTGCCTTGGCAGCGTTAAACCCGGATATTCCGGTTACCCTTACAGAGCTGCAACCGGCTTTCAGAATGCGCCATTGGCCCCATGTATCACAGCAATCCATGGAAGAGGCTGCCAGCTTTTTGGAAAACAAAGGGCTGAGGCGAATAATGATTCAGGGAGGGCAGAGCATCCCCCAGGCTGTGGATCCGTCTGAACTGGCATTGAGTACGGAAGATTTATAGTTGAAATTCCTTATATTCCAACTCATTATTGGTTGGCCCCTTAGTAGACGGATGGAATAAATTAAATTTTTCTTGGATACAAGCAACAAATCATTGTATAGTCTTTTTTTTGAAAATTCCATGTGGAGCGGGCAGCGGGGGGGGAATGAAGGCACAAGAGATGAATTTTTATCGTATAGTATTGGCCGACGACCATATTCTTTTACGGGATGGTATTAAGCATATTATCCATGAAAAGCCCGATCTGGAGGTGGTTGGTGAAGCGACAAACGGGCTGGAGTTGCTGCTTTTGTTAAACAGGCAAGATGCCGATATGGTCCTGCTCGACATCTCCATGCCGGGACTGAGGGGGCTCGAAGCCGCCCGGGAGATTAAAAGCTGCTATCCAGAGATGAAGATCATAATTCTGACCATGCATAAAAAACGTAGTTATATCCAAAACGCCCTCGCCTCCGGGGTGCATGGTTATCTGCTGAAAGAAGCCACCGGCGATGAATTGTTTGAAGCCATTGCCTGTGTTCGTAACGGCGGCAGCTACATATCCAAATCCCTTTCCGGGGAACTGACTTCAGAGATGATAACCTTCTACCAGGACGGCAGAAAATATCGCAAAGAGATCCTGACCACCCGGGAAAAGGAAGTCCTGAAACTTGTGGCCGAAGGTCGGGAGAGTAGGGAAATTGCGAGTTTATTGTTTATCAGCATCTACACTGTCAACAATCACCGCGCTAATATTATTCGAAAGCTTAAAATAAAAAAAGCCGTTGATTTGGTAAAATATGCCATTCAGGAGGGATATATTTCCGGTGACTAATCATAGTTCCTCTCCGGCTTTTGCCATTCGTAGGTTCCACCCAGCAAGCCTGTCAATGTTTATGTTCCCCCAGGGACGCTCCGTAGGTGGTAGAAGCCTTTAGACGACGTTTATTTCAATGATTTTGGGAAGTTTTCGGGCAAAGATGCACTGTCGACGATTTCCATGAAGGGACTCGTATTGGCGTAACGGATACAGCTATTGCGCAATTCTGGACGAAACCTCATGAATATGTTATATATTTGTGATTCAGATATACCAGGATACTCAGCAATCAAATTTTCCTCTGTGACAACACCCTGGGCCAGGATGAGATTGTAGCACGCATCGTGGAACAGGTTGGACAAATGGGTGCATCCTACAGTTGCTTTTTGCTTGATCCTGCGGGCAAGACCCGGCACGACACGCTGGCCGATCAAATGATCAAAGTTATCACAGGCTTGTTGGCATATTTGATCCGGGACAGATGGCATATCGCAGGTGATGGCGGTGATGCGCAATGAGGTCTGATTGACGATCATATCAATGCGCAAATGGTGGATATTGTCTTCCATTTCGGCCACCACGTGCAGTTTCCGGATCAATGGCAGTAAAAAAATATCCACATTTTTCCGGCGTGTGCACAGCCGTCTTTCCGTTTCCGTATTTACGAGTGTCAGGAGCTTTTCCATTGGATGGTTCCTTTTCTGTTTCAAAATTAATTTGGTCCTTGGAACGTTTTTGGGACGGTGTAAACGGCTACCGCTTTTCCGGGAGTTTATGTATTACCGCTTTCGTTCGGATGGGCAAAACAAAATATGACAACCATCCTACTCGGTACGATAACTGTCTGTCAATGATGAGACATCACTATTTTGACCGTAAATATTTACTTTTGGCATGGTGTGACATTCCTCTTGTCAATAGTGGAAAGCGCACTTATAGTTAATGTTCACTATGATGAAATAGTTAGGGGTAACTATTGTGGGATTGGCCTGTTCTCGATATTCTGAATTATGGGGGTTGGTCATAAGCTGGGCCACTATACGGGAAATAGAATTTCACTCTCCATAAGATATTGTAATAACGGGGTTTGATTTTTGTAATTAAAGTTTTATCACAAGATGGCCCATGTTATGACCAACCCCGAATTATGTTTAGGGCTTATGTTTGAGGCTGCCAGCAGAGAATTCCAACACTATAATACGAGTGAATTTAATGACGATGTATCCCCCCCCCAATTTGAAAACCGTTGACGCCCGCAAGGCGTTGGCGACCATCAAAAAAGGCAGCCGGATTTTTCTCGGCACTGGCTGTGGTGAACCACAGCATCTGATCCGGATGCTCATTGAAAAAACGGACGTTGAAGACGGCGTTTTTTATCAGATGCTTTCCAATACACTGGCCAGTTACATTGAGGATGACAGCTTTTTCAAGCGTTTTGCGCTAAAGCTGTTTTTCATCAGCCGGCCCATGCGGGCTGCCGCTTTTGAGGGCAAGATAGAATACATTCCGGTTTATCTTTCCCAAATTCCCGATCTGTTTTTAGAGCATGCCATAGGTGTGGATGTTGCCCTTGTCCAGGTGAGCCCTCCGGATGGCTTTGGCTATTGCAGCCTGGGGATTTCAGTGGACGTTACCAAAGCAGCCCTGGAAAACGCCCGTGTCGTCATCGCCCAGGTCAACCCCCATATGCCCAGGACTTTTGGCAACACCTTTGTACACATTGATCAGATCGACCATCTGGTGTGGTATCCGGAACCGCTTCTGACCAGTGCACCACTGATAAAAGATAAATGCGTGGCGCACCGCATCGGACATTATGTTTCCGAATTGGTGGGAGACGGTGCCACGCTTCAGATCGGTTTCGGTCCGTTGCCCGCTGCCATTTTGGAGTCCCTGGAAAACAAAAAGAATTTGGGTTTGCACACGCAGCTTATCACCGATGCTTTTTTACCTTTGTTTGAGAAAAAGGTTATCACCAATACGGAAAAAACGCTCCTTGCCGGGCGCAGCGTTGCTTCCATGTGCATGGGCAGCGAAAAACTGTATCAATACGTGAATGATAATCCAAGCTTTTATTTTCACAGTTCCGATTATGTCAGCAATCCCACTGTCATTGCACAAAATGATAATATGATTTCGATCAGTTCTGCCCTGGAAGTCGATCTCACCGGCCAGGTTTGTTCTGATTCGCTGGGTTTTATGTTTTACAGCGGCATTGGCGACCAGGTTGACTTTTTGCGCGGCAGCGCCATGTCCAAAGGCGGTTTTTCCATCATTGCCCTGCCATCGACGGCCCGTAACGGGCAGGTGTCGCGCATCGTTCCCCACCTTAGTCTCGGTGCCGGCGTGGCCACCACCCGGGGCGATGTTCATTATGTGGTGACCGAATACGGTATTGCCAAACTGCACGGCAAAAGCGTTTATCAGCGGGTAATGGAATTGGCTCAAATCGCCCACCCCGCTTTTCGGTCTGAATTGATCGAAGAGGCCAAACAGCGCCATTATATTTTTAAGGATCAGATTCCTCCGTCGGTTGATGATCTGTTGTTTTTAGAAAACTATAAGAGTACCTATTTGCTGAAAGTTGGAAAGCTGCTTTCGTTCAGGGCTCTTTTGCCGTCGGATGAATTTGACTACCGCAATTTTTTATACTCGTTGCAGAAAGAGACGATTTACCGCCGGTTTTTTTTTCATATGGAGCTGTTCACCCATGAAGTGCTTCAACAGGAGTGGTCGAACATTGATTATCGAAAAAATATGACCCTCATCGGACGGAACCAGAAAGGCGTTCATAAGGAAATTATTGCCGTGGGCTCCTATGCGGAGAAAAGCCCTTCAAGCGCGGAGGTTGCCTTTTTGGTTCGCGAAGACTTCCAAAATATGGGGATTGCTTCCTATCTTATCGAGGCGCTGGAGAAAATCGCCATTTCAAATGGTTATAAGCGCTTTGGCGCTTCGGTGCTGGAAGGCAACTCAGCCATGATCCAGGTATTCACCAAGCGGTACCCCAACGCCAAGGTGACCCTCAGCGAAGAAGACGGGTATCGCATTGAAATGGACTTTTTCGCCAGTACCGAAAACCAGAATGATTGGCCCCGATAGTGCCGTTTCAAATTAAGCTTTAATTCTTTCCTTTCTAATCCACATTGAACCCTTTCGGTGTGGGCGCATTGGCGGAAGCTGAGAAGTCTTTTTCAGACATGGGACCGGCCTCTCCCGCCTCTTGTACGACCTCTTCCACCGCTTGTATGGGTAATCATCACTATACGGAAATAGCCACTGCTGTGGATTGTATCTCTTTTCTGCCTGTCATAAAATACACTTAATAATCAGCGACATCACAAGGTCGGAACTCCTGATCCACATATGTCAGGATAAGACGGTTTTATCACCCAAAGTCTTGGTAGATGGGGACTCAGATTCATTTTTATTCGCTTTTCGTTTCATTCTGGGGGCAAATCAAGCTCTTTGAAGGTTTACGAAGCAAGACAGAAAGGAGAGGAAAATGATTCTTAAGCAAGTAAGCGACAACCTGAAAATTTTTAAAGACATGGGAATGAACAAATGGCGGGAGACAAAGATGGCGGATCTGAAAAAAGGGGTACGCATCAGAATCTACTCGCCCAATGGTAGGGCGTTGGAAACCGGCGGAGAGGAAACGTTCATAACACTCACCGACGCGTTTCGTAAACTCGAACAGTGGGCCGTGGAAGTGAGAGCAACATCCTGACACGGATTGGATTTCTGTAATACACCTGTAGCTGGTTCTAAGGCAGCAAGTAAAAACAACCTAATCGTGAATGTCGTATTGCTATTTAAGGTAACAATAGGAGTAGTGATAAAATGAAAAGTTATTTTTACTTAATGCATAACCTGGACAAGCCAGAACCAAAAAGGTTTTCTGATTCTCTTGCCAAAATAATACGAAAATAAGAGATAAGAATCTAAGGGAGGAAAAAATGGTTCAGAATAATAACAACAACAACAATGACAGTAATAAACTGGGCGAACAATTGCCTGATGAAATCGTGATGTTGGAGCTTTTGCTGCGGGACGGTCTGCAGCATGTCCATAAAACCGTACCCACCGAAGCCAAGGTATGGTATGCTGACCAGCTTGTTCGGGCCGGCTATAAACATATAGAGGTCACCAATTTCGGACATCCTAAATTGCTGGCCCAAAGCGTTGATGCCGAAGAAGTCCTGGAACGGGTGTGCAAATTGAAAGTCGTCCAGGAAGAAAAACCCCACCTCAAATGCTATGGTATGACAAAAAAGGCCTTTGAACGGGCCGCTGATATGGCCCAGAAAGGCTATCCTACTAATAGCATGGCCTTTACCATTTCGGCGGAAGATTTGCATGGTCGACGCAACTCCGGGCGT
The DNA here is from genome assembly GCA_937124525.1 of uncultured Desulfobacterium sp. The sequence goes on along the minus strand of CAKZLA010000481.1, from coordinate 9,624 downwards.
ACACGTAAGGAGTACATGGAAGAGATTCCGGAAATGATAAAGGTTGCCGAGGCCAACGGTTTTGAAATTGATATGGCCATTGCAGGCACCTATGGTTCGCCCATTGCCGGCCCGGTTCCCATTGAGAACACCTTTGAATTGATGGACTGGGGCATGGATCATGGTATCCGCAATTTTACGCCCTGCGACACCACCGGGGAGTCCAATCCCAGAAGAACTTTTGACTATATGTCGGCTTTGGTGGATCGTTACGGTAAATACGACGACCAGATTAAATTCAGAATTTCCCACTTTCACGAATGCCGAGGACAGAGTCTTGCCAACACCTTGGCGGCCATTATGGCGGGTGCCCGCGTTATTGAAACCTCTCTTGGCATGGGGGGCGGGCAGCCGGCATTCATGGTGGATGGGGTTCCCGGCAAGGGCAGCGGGCCGATTTATACAAACTCCTGGGAAGTGGGCAATTGTCCCACCGAGGATACCCTGGTCATGCTGGACGAGATGGGCATCCAGACCGGTATTGATATTGATCATGTGCTTTCTCTGGGCCGGGTTTTCGAATGGACCATGGAAAAAACCCTGCCAGTTTGGACCACAAAGTCAGGACGTCCCATCAAGTATCCGGTGGAATGGTGCATACAGCCCAATAACTTGGAGCACATCCCCCCCTATGGCCCGCCTCAGATGTTCTGGGCTTCGCCTGAGAAATATATCCCCGCTTCCACTGAATATATCAACAACGAGTTCGAAGGACGTACTTACAAGTGGGGCAGGTGCGAGGGGGAAGAAGACGATTATTGTCGCATCGAGATGTTTGAAGATCAAGAATAAATGTCTGTATCAAAGCAGACAGAGTCGAAATCTAAAACCTAATGAATTAACAACTAAAATGCGGAAACCATGCAATAGCGGGTTTCGGTGCCGTACGACCATTTGCTATACGTTTGGATACGGCGGCAATATGTGGAGGAGGAGTATATGAACCTGGCAGATGGCCTAAGAATTAATGCCTGGCGTTATCCTGACAAGGCGGCGGTGGTTTTTGAAGACCACCGCATTACCTATAGCAAACTGAATGAGCGTGCCAACCAACTGGCCCACGCCATCCTTAAAAAGGAATACAAGCGGCAGACTAAATGTTCGATTATCATGTACAATAATATCGAATTCCTGGAAATCTATCACGGACTGACACGGGCTGCCATGATTTCAGTCCCGGTCAACTTCCGCCTGGTTCCAACGGAACTCGAATATATTATCAACAATTCCGATTCCGAGGCATTGTTTGTGGGGATAGAGTTGTTTGACAAGCTGCGTCTGGAAAATATCCCGGCTGTGAAAAAAGAAAATATATTCATCGTCGGCCCCAAAGATCAAATACCGGACGGTTTTTCACATTACGAAGATCTTTTGGCCGGTAATCCGACGTATGAACCGGGAGGGGTGGACCAGTGCGAGGACGATATTTTTTTTATCGGATACACCTCGGGCACCACGGGCTTTCCTAAAGGGGCCATGAACACCATTCGTGGTACCCTGGATATCGTTAAAAACGTCTTTGTGCGTACCGCCGGGAAACCTTACATCAAATTGGACCGACGCGTGCTGTTGGCCATCATTCCCATCTGTCATTCCAACAGTGTCTGGTCGACTCTGATAACCCTCTGGTGCGGTGGTACCAATGTTATTTTCCCGTCGGGGCGTTTTGATCCAGAACAGGTCCTGAAGCTTATCGACAGAGAAAAGGTGACCACCAGTTCCATGGTGCCGACCATGATCACCCGCACTCTGGAGCTGCCTGAAGAGGTCAAGCAGAAATATGATATGAGATCCCTGACCTCCCTGGGCAGTTCTTCGGCGCCGTTGTTGACCAAAACCAAGGAAGCGGCCCTGGAATTTTTCAGGAACGTCCGCTTCAGCGAAGGCTATGGTTCCACTGAAACCGGGGCTCTGACGACGCTTCGCCATAAGGATCAGATGCGAAAGGTGCGCAGCATCGGCCAGCCCAATCCGGGCATTGAGATCAAGCTTGTGGGTGAAGACGGCACCATCATCACCGAACCGAACAAGCAGGGGCTTTTGTGGGCCAAGGCCCGTTCGGCCTTTATCGGTTATTACAACGATCCTGAGAAAACAAAAGCTGCAATTGACGGAGAATGGTCCACAGCCGGAGACGTGGCCTATTTTGACGAAGAGGGGTATTATTATCTGGCCGACCGGAAGCACGATATGATTATCAGCGGCGGTGAAAACGTCTATCCGGCTGAAATCGAGGAGGTGATCACCCAGCTTCCCGAAGTTTCGGAGGTTGCCGTTATCGGCATCCCCCATCCCGATTTTGGAGAAGAGGTGAAGGCCTTGGTAACGTTGAAAAATGGCGACTCTTCATATGTAGATGACATTCTTAAGTACTGCAAGAATAACCTGGCGGGATATAAGCGGCCACGTTCGGTGGATATTGTGAATGATTTCCCCCGCACCGCCACTGGAAAAATTCTTAAACGCATCCTGCGCCAGCCCTACTGGGAAGGCCAGGAGAAAAGTCTCTGATTGGCAAAGATACCCCGCTCTCTTGATGTTTGTCAGAAGAAGAGAGGGCGTATTGGTCAGCACGGGTGTTTCAGTTAAGAACCTTTGGTTGCTCAATTGAAAAAGTGGGCCAAATTATAGAAAATTATACAAATGATGCGTAAATATTCGGGTTGGGAATGTAAGTATTTGGTCAGTGTTCCATATTCGCCTATTTGGGACTGAGTAGCATACTAATGCTATGTGAGCAGGCCAAACTTAGGTGAAGATGGGGTGCTGGTCGAATATTTACGATAATGCAATGTGGATGAGGGAGGATAAATGGAAAGAGCAGAGCTGATCGCAGAACTCACCGAGAGGAACCAACGCGCCCTTGAAGGAGGGGGGAAAAAGCGGATAGAAAAACAGCACGCGGATGGAAAGCTCACCGCGCGGGAGCGTATTGATACGCTATTGGATAAGGGGACCTTTGAGGAACTGGACCGATTCAAAACCCACCGTTGCACCGATTTTGGCATGGCGGACAAAAAGATCCCCGGAGATGGGGTGGTTACGGGCGGCGGCGAAGTCCATGGACGGCAGGTTTTCGTTTTCGCCCAGGATTTTACGGTCTTTGGGGGTTCCCTGTCTTTGACCCATGCGGAAAAGATCTGCAAGGTCATGGAAATGGCTTTGCGGGTGGGGGCACCCATTATCGGATTGAACGATTCCGGCGGGGCCCGGATACAGGAGGGTGTTATGAGCCTGGCCGGGTATGGTGATATTTTCCAAAATAATGTCATGGCATCGGGCGTAATTCCCCAGATCTCTGCCATTATGGGACCTTCGGCCGGGGGAGCGGTATACTCGCCCGCCCTGACGGACTGGATTTTCATGGTTGAAAACACCAGCCATATGTTCATCACCGGTCCCGAGGTCATTAAATCCGTAACACGGGAAGAGGTGAACAAGGAGGATCTGGGAGGGGCCATGGCCCACAATGCCAAAAGCGGAGTGGCTCATTTTTCAACCCCCAATGACCGCGAGTGCCTGCTGAAAATTCGTGAATTACTGTCTTTTCTGCCCCAGAACAACATGGAAGACCCTCCTTGTCTGAATTCAGCGGACGATCCCCAACGGCGGGATGAAACCCTGGGCCAGGTGGTACCCGCCGATCCCAACAAGCCATATGACATCCGTGATATCATACACTCCAATCTGGATGACAATTATTTTTTTGAAATCCAGACTCATTGGGCGCAAAACATGGTCATAGGCTTGGGCCGCCTGGATGGGCGGACAGTGGGGGTGGTCGCCAATCAACCGGCGGTCATGGCCGGTGTGCTGGATATAAACGCCTCAACCAAAGGCGCACGTTTTGTTCGTTTTTGTGACTGCTTCAATATTCCCCTCATTATTTATGAAGACGTACCCGGATTCATGCCCGGCACCTTGCAAGAGCACAACGGCATCATCAGACACGGTGCCAAACTGATTTATGCCTTTGCAGAATCGACGGTGCCGCGAATCACCCTGATTACCCGCAAGGCCTACGGAGGTGCTTATATCGTTATGAGTTCCAAACATCTGCGCGGTGATATCAATTTTGCTTATCCCAATGCCGAGATTGCCGTAATGGGGGCCGAGGGTGCGGTGAATATTATTTGCCGTAATCAGATCAAGGCGGCGGCAAAACCCGAGGTCGAGCGGGCACGCCTGATAAAGGAATACCGTGAAAAGTTCTCCAATCCTTATAAGGCGGCGGAATTGGGTTATATTGATGAGGTGGTGGATCCCGCTGATACGCGACCCAAGCTTGTTCAGGCACTGAAGATGCTGGCCCAAAAGCAGGATACCAATCCACCCAAAAAACACGGCAACATGCCTCTGTAAAAAGGAGAACGCCACATGACCTGGCAACAAGTACTGGAGTTGATAAAGAGCATCCTGATTACCCAAACCGGAATCCCGAATCTTGCCTATAATCAAGTGTTCATGATTGGTATCGCTTTCGTGTTTCTATATCTGGCCGTGATCAAGGAGTACGAACCCCTGCTTCTGGTGCCCATCGGATTCGGTATTTTTCTGGTTAATTTTCCCCTGACGCCGCTGATGGGGTTCAGTGAGCATGGAACTCCCGAGCTTATCCGCGTTTTTTACAAGTATGGCGTTGAATGGGAGGTCATTCCGCCCATGATTTTTCTGGGGCTGGGGGCAATGACCGATTTCGGGCCTATGATTGCAAATCCAAAAGTCCTCATCATCGGAGCTGGCGCGCAATTGGGGGTGTTCGTCACTTATCTTGGAACCCTTTTCCTCGGTTTCACCCTCAAGGAGGCTGCCTCGGTGGCCATTATCGGCGGTGCCGACGGCCCCACCACCATTTACCTGACGGCCAAATTGGCTCCGCATGTGCTGGGTGCCAACGCTTTAGCTGCCCATTCCTACATGGCCTTGGTCCCCCTGATTCAACCAGCCATCATGCGCAGGATGACCACCCCTGAGCAGCGTAAAATAAAAATGCTGCAGTTACGTCCGGTATCGCTTAAGGAAAAGATTCTGTTTCCGCTCATTGCCACCAGTCTGATCGTTTTGCTCATACCGGCCGTGGCCCCGTTGATGGGGATGTTCATGTTTGGTAATTTCATGCGGGAATGCGGAGTTGTCAAACGTTTGTCAGATACGGCTCAGAACTCTTTGATGAATATTATCACAATCTTACTGGGGTTGTCAGTGGGGGCCACCATGCAGGCCGATAAGTTTTTGACCTGGAAGCCGCTGTTGATTTTCAGCCTGGGGCTGTTCGATTTTATGATATGCACCTTTGGTGGCATACTGATCGTTCATATCATGAATAAATTCCTCAAAAACAAGATAAATCCGCTGATTGGCTCAGCCGGGGTTTCGGCTGTACCCATGGCCGCGCGGGTGGCGCATTCCGAGGGACTGAAAGCCGACCCGGACAATTGGCTGATCATGCACGCCATGGGACCCAACCTGGCCGGTGTGATCGGCTCGGCAGCAGCCGCTGGGATGTTTATTGCCATGTTTAATTAGTCCGATAAAGACAAAGTTAGGAGGACTTAAATGAGAAAAGACCAGACCATAAACGGGTTCCTGGGGCAGGGAGGGCTCTGTCTGATGCTGATCGTGGGACTGATTGTAATATATAGCCAAGTTGGCTGGGCTTACAATGGGCCCCATAATAATAAGGAAATTCCCCAATTTACACAGGAAGGCGAGAAAATAGTGGCCACGCTCATTCCCCGGGCCAAAAGCACTCACGTTCGAATCACCTTCGATGTTTCCGGGGGCCAATTGGCTTCGATGACGGCCAAACCCTTTAAGGAGGCCGACAGGCCCGAGGTGGACGAGAAGGATTTTAAATCGGGCCTATATGTCATTTACCTGGAGAACTTGCCTGTGGAAGGCACGGCGAGTATTACCCTGTCCTCGAATTTTTTCAGTTCATCCACCGAGTACTGGATTTTCAATCCCGACCGTGAAGCTGCCTGGACCAAGGCCGATATCCAGAATATAGACCGCGGTGACCTCATGCGTGATATTATCTTAACGGTGGAAGACGGCGGCCCATTGGATGCCGATAATATCGCCGACGGGAGTATTACCCTTGTGGGTGGTCCCAAGGATTCATTCTGGGGGTATGCTTTGGGAACGCTGTTTATCAGGTTTTTCGGCATTTTTCTGGTGCTGTCGATCCTGATGTTCGGCATGTTCTGTTCCGGCATGATTTTTGAAAAATTGGATAAACGGGAGACGCAAAAGCGTGGGCGGCCGGAATCCGGTTCCGAACCGACATCATATCCAGATGGCGGTAAAATCAATGACGGGGGCCAGCCGGTCGACGTCGAAAGTGTGGCCGCTGCGGCGGCGGCCCTGCATATTTTTCTCTCCCCGGCTCGGGAGCCGGTGATTTTGGAGCTTAAAATACCCGGAGCTACGGGCTGGATCCAAAATGGACGGCACAGGGCCATGTCTGCGTATCCTTCAAGTGCACAGAGTCGTTAACAATTGCAAATATATAATCGCCACGGGCGGACCGGGATTCTCCAACCCGGGTTCGTCCATAACAAAGCATGAAACTAATGTCAGTCATGCCTATACTTTCATAAAAAAATATAAAGCGAGATAGCGATGCATTATCAATTGGCAATTCAGGACAAAAAATATGCCGTCGAGATCGGAGCCATGGAAGGCGGTTGCGTCGCCGTGACTGTAAATGACGCGATTTTTCAGGTTAATGTAGAGAATTTGATGGGGCTTGACTCCGACACTCCTGCCGTACCACAAGCGGTTCCGGTGATGCCTCCCCCACAGGCCGCGGCGCGGGCAATACCTGCCGCAGCGGTTGCACCCGCAACTTCCCCCCAGGCTACTACGTCCGGAAACGGTGCGGTGACAGCCCCCATTCCGGGGCTCATTCTCGATATTAAGGTTGCGGTAGGTGACGCGGTGACCGCCGGTCAAACAGTGAGCATTATGGAGGCCATGAAGATGGAGAACAACATCAACAGTCCCATGGACGGCAAGGTAGTGGAGATCAGGGCGGCCAAGGGTGCCACCGTGGCCGACGGCGAGGTAATTATGGTTATCGGGTGAATTTTTATATGAAACCACGTCCAACAGGCTGGAATCATAAGTATTTTAATCTTCGTTATGCCGGGCCAACCTGCCATGCAGGTTTTATATGAAAGTCCCGGCAAACCAAGAAGGACTTTCAATCTTCGTTGTGGGCAGGCCGGGTCCAGAATACGGTCTGCCCGTGGCAGTTATATTCCATGTGTTTGAGATGAATAGAATTTTATCCCCCCCAATACTGGCATGAAACCATGGGGGTGCCCTCCCATGGCATCACACTTTGTTCGCAGGCTATCCGTTTAGGCAACAGGGCGTTGTGGTGTTTTTTCAGAAGCGGGCGTTGTGGGTGCGGTGTGAGGGTGTTCTCCATAAAATTAGCTATTTGATTTTTTCAAATATAGGGCTGGCGTAATCCACCGCCCGCTGGGCATAATTTTCCGCCGGCAGTCGAAGCACTTCAACCATTGATTCATCCATTTGGCTTTTTATCTTCCCCGGTACCCCGGTAACCAATGAAAATGGCGGGATGACCGTTTTCTCAAGTACCACTGTGCCCGCTGCTACAATGGATCCCCGGCCGATGACGGCATGGTTCATCACCACCGCCCCCATGCCGATGAGGCAGTCATCTTCAATGTGGCACCCATGGATTATACAGTTATGGCCGATGGTGACTCCTTTACCGATAACAAGGGGAGTATTATACTCGGCATGGCACATGGAGAGATCCTGTATGTTGGAATTCTTTCCAACTATGATGGCATCACAATCCCCCCGGAGCACACAATTGAACCACACCGAGGCGTTTTCCGCCAGGGTGACATCTCCAATAAGGGCTGCGCCGGGGGCCACATAGGCGGACGGGTGCACATTGGGTGTTTTTTCATTGAAACGGTAGATGGACATTTTAAAGCTCCTTTCTTTCGATGATCAAGTTAGCCCGGTTCAAAACAGGGTAACATTTTTTGGATAGTCAATTTTTTTAGGGGATAAATTTAATATGTAAATACCAATGACTTACCATGACAACCTGCTTCGATGGTGGGCGACCCACTTAAGGCAGGATATTCTCAAGGCTTTTTATGTGGATAATTAGCTTTTAACCCCTAAATTTCAGGCTGCTAAGACGCTTGATTTTGAAGGTTGCGCCGCCTTAAGAGCCCGTTTAAAAATTATTACCAATGGGTTAAAATAGGCTAACTCCATCAACATTATATCTGTGTCATAGCAAAATTTAACCCTGTTCAAATCATTCTTTTAACACAATGTAGTATTTTTTAAACAGGTTTTGATATTAGATCATTTATGAAAAAGAAATTGCCTGGCTCAAATCAATCAATCATTTTGATTTGAGCCTTTTTGGGGTTTGATTTTAATTTCAGTCAATCGAACTAAATCTTCATCTGTAATGTCTCTTTTCAGCAAAGAAGCAAAAGGTTTTAAGCCTGTTCTGATTTCACTTAAAACCTCTTCCCAAGTTTCGGCTTCTTCAATACGAAGGTAAATCCGATTCTCAATAAAAATTTTCTCTAAAGAAGAAAAATGCCATTGCTCTTCATGTTCATTCAACTTAATTTCTAACTCTTGTTTTAAGAGCTGAACCGTATTATCTGTTGAACGACGTAACATTTCTGTAACACCAACAAACAACGGTTTATTATCTTCAATCACACAACCCAAAGGCGAAATTGATGACTCGCAATTTGTAAAAGCATATAAGGCATCAATGGTTTTATCTGGTGATAATCCCGGTGGAAGATGTATTAGAATTTCAACCTCCGCAGCGGTATTATCTTCAATTTTTTTGACTTTAATTTTCCCTTTATCGTTCGCTTTTAATATAGAATCGATAAGCGATGATGTTGTTGTAGAAAACGGAATTTCGGTAATTGCCAATGTGTTTTTATTGACTTGCGAAATTTTTGCACGAACACGTACTTTTCCGCCTCTTAACCCATCATTATAATTAGAAAAATCGGCAATTCCTGCTGTTGGAAAATCAGGAAGCTGGCGACTACACAATCGATCTGCTGCCTGAAATCACACTGCCAACATTTGCCTTCAACGTCACATCCGAAGACGAAGCCAAGCGCGCCGTTTTCGGTGATCTGAAATTCCGTCAGGCGATGTCTGTTGCCATCAACCGGGATGAGATCAACGAAGTTGCATTCTTTGGATTGGGTACGCCGAAACAGTATATCGGATTTTCCCCTGCGCCTGAATTCGTAGATCCAAAATGGGTCGACTATTACGCGCAATATGATCCAGCGATGGCCAATGGTCTGTTGGACGAACTTGGGATGGCCGATACTGACGGTGACGGGTTCCGTGAACTGCCAAATGGCGACAAGCTGGTGCTGAACCTGAACTACTCGACCCAAGGTATTGCCGGTCAGACAGTTGAACTGGTCAGCCAGTATTGGGCCGATGTCGGTGTCCAGTCAGTTGTGAAAGAGGTAACACCGGACGAATATCGCTCGGCGCAATCCTCTAACCAGTTGGACGTTGGTATGTGGC
>CAKZLA010000480.1 GCA_937124525.1 uncultured Desulfobacterium sp. | reverse complement strand
TTTTAAATATAATACAGTCTATAAACACAAATATGGACGACTCAAAAAGCGTTACACTATTTGCATCTTATCAGCAGCCAGAAAAACTGGCCCTCCTTGTCCTTGGGACAGCCTTTGAAATCTTCATCCGTAAAGATACCTGCTTCGTGGAGTTCCACGGCAAAGGCAAGTATCTGGGGAGTGGAAAAGGAGTCCATGCCGTACTCAAACGCCTTGCGGCAGATTTTCCAGGAAAAATCCAGGTTATCCACATTGGCGGCCATGGTATAGGTCAGCTTGGAAAAACATTTCATCATGTAGGGCGGCACGTCTTCAAAGTCGATCAGGGCTCCACACTGCTGGGGACAGTTGTAGCAGGAGATGAAGCGCTTGATGGCGGTGCGCTGGCTTTTGGTCCAGCTCTCATCAATCTCTTTAGACCAGAAGTCCCTGCGCCTTTCCCGGGCGTTTCCCCAGGCAAAGCTTTCCGTATGCCATTTTTCATCCACATGTTTCATCATCTGGGGGGAGCCGATGCCCGAAAGGATCGGCATCACCTCGGGGATGGGATTTTCGTTCCTGAAATCAATATATTCACGCACCTTTTTCAGGTGGGTCATAAATTTTTCTCCATCCGCCAGAAAGACCGGTTTGGTGCCCCGAACCGCAATGGCTTTGAGTTTTTTGTCCCCCATCACCGCACCGCCGCCGCCCCGGCTGGACGAGGAGCGGGCCTGCTCAATGGAGGCGGTAAAACACTTGTTTTTACCTGTACCGAATGCGGACGGTGCAAGGATGTTTGTCCGGCCTATCTCACGGACAAACCCCTGAATCTGAAAGATTTTAACGATGATCTGAAATATGAATTATTTGCCAATGCCGATAAAATCGTTGCCCGGGCAGGGCTGGACTCGGCTTTGAAGCAGGCCCATGCAGATGAAAAAAAGGCCGAAAGGATCAGAGGGGAACTTGCGGAACTTACCTGTGACAAGACACTGGTCGGCGACGTCATCCAGGAAGATACCCTTTGGGCATGCACCACCTGCCGTGCATGCGAAAAGGAATGAATGAACCATGACGCTCCCAGCATATGATTGTGAACTTTTTAATGCGGCAGATTATTTTGTGGACAGGCATATCCGTGAAGGAAGAGAGGACAAGCTTGCCGTCATCTGCCAGGACCGGAGTCTGACTTACGGAGATTTGGCTTATGAGATGAACCGATTCGGAAATGCCCTCAGTTCGGCTGACGTCAGGATTGAAGACAGGGTGGCCATGCTCATGCTGGACACCGAGTTTTTCCCCATCGTATTTATGGGAACCATCAAGATCGGGGCAGTCCCCATCTGCCTGAATACCATGATGCGGCCCAAAGATTATCAGTACTTCTTAAATGATTCCAGGGCCCGGACCTTGGTGGTGGAGGCCAGCCTCTATTTTAATATTGAACGGATCAGGGATGAGCTGCACTACCTTGAGGAAATTGTGGTTGTCAATGGAGAGGCTTATGGGCCAGGGGTCACCCTTTATGATGATTTTATCACCGGCCAGTCCCATAACCTGGAGACTGCAGCCACCTGCCCTGACGATCCCTGCTTCTGGTTGTACAGCTCCGGATCTACGGGAAAACCCAAGGGCACGGTCCATCTGCAGCATGATATGGTCTTCAGTGCAGAAACCTATGGTAAACAGGTACTGGAGGTCTGTGAGGATGACATCTGTTTCTCTGCGGCAAAACTCTTCTTTGCCTATGGTTTGGGCAATGGGCTTTATTTACCCTTTAGTGTGGGAGGTACCAGTGTGCTGCTGCCGGACCGCCCTACCCCGGATGCGGTATATAACACCATCGCACGCAACCACCCCACCCTCTACTTTGGGGTACCCACCCTTTACGGGAGCATGCTGACTTCAGGTCAAGGCTCCTTTAACGGAGTCAGGCTCTGTGTCTCTGCAGGAGAGGCCCTGCCGGCCGACATATATTTCCGGTGGAAGGAGCGGTTCAACCTGGATATCCTGGATGGTATCGGGTCCACTGAAATAACCCATATCTATATCTCCAACAGAGTAGACAATATCAAGCCCGGCACCACCGGCCAGATTGTGCCGGGGTATGAGGCTAAGATCGTGGACAAGGATCTCAATGAGGTGGAAGAGGGAGAAATCGGCACACTGCTCATCAAGGGCGACAGTACGGCCGCCTACTATTGGAACAAGCATGAGAAAACCCAGAAATCCATGCTGGGAGAATGGTTCAACACCGATGACAAGTTTTATGTGGATGACCAGGGCTTTTTTTACTATGTGGGTCGGACCAATGATATGCTCAAGGTTGGAGGGATCTGGGTTTCCCCCATTGAAGTTGAAGCTTGCCTGATCCAGCACCCTTCCGTCCTTGAGTGTGCCGTGGTGCCAAGCCATGACAGTGAAAATCTGGTCAAACCCTGCGCCTATATCGTTTTAAATAAGGGGTATGAATCTTCTGAAGTCCTGGAAAAAGAGATAAAAGAATATGTGAAAAAAGAGCTGGCCCATTACAAGTATCCGCGATGGATCAGGTTTGTAGATGATCTGCCACGGACGCCCACAGGAAAAATCAAACGTTTTGAGCTGAAAAAATTGGAAGAAGATGACTTAAATGTTGCTTGGAATTAGTTTGAATATTAAATATTCGGTTTCATAATATATTGAAAACATAAGAAAAAAAGAGGCCGAATATTTACCGTCAGGTAATGGTCGTTAAGTTGAAAAAACAGAAAACCGCCCAGAAATGACAGAAACTCCCCGATAGAACAAACATATGCCAGATGCCATGAAAGCCAAAGGTGCCGGGCCAGGGATCCCGGCGCTTCAGACTGTAAATCGCGGCACCACCGCTGTAAAAGAGCCCCCCAAGGACAAGCCATATAAGAGAAGAAAGGTTCAAAGCCATGACCAAGGGATAGACCGCCACCACAAAGATCCAGCCCATGATCAGGTAAATGGCTGTGGAAATCCACCGGGGGACGTTTAAACAGAACAGTTTTAAAAAGACCCCTGCCAGGGCAATACTCCAGGCAATAATTAAAAGGCTCCATCCCCAGGGTCCCCCTAGGGGCACAAGACAAAAGGGGGTGTAGGTGCCGGCAATGAGCATGAAAATGGTGATGTGGTCAATTTTTTGCATGACGGCAATGCCTTTTTCAGACAACCTCAGGCCATGGTACAGGGTGCTTGATGTGTACATTAAAACAAGGGTGGTCCCGAAAATGGCAAAAGAGACCACATGCCACACATCGGCCTTGAGAGCTGCAAATACCACCAGCAGGGTGAGTCCCACAATTGAGGCGACGGCACCTGCCATGTGGGAAAGGGCGTTGAACGGTTCTCTCAGTTTTGGAAATGTCATGGGGTCTACCTCCAGGTAAAACGAGGGTGTGATAGTGATATATTTGAAGAGTATACGCCTTTCTGCCTGAATGATAAAGAATGGGTACCTGTTTTACATATGTTTTACAGGGAGCCGAGGCAAGGACCTAATTTTCTTCAAGTGCAGAAAATCTGGGATCATCCCGGCAAGGTATGGGCTGTTCCGGATCTTGCACCATCTTATACATAAACAGATGAAGAGGTAAAAATCCATGGAACAGCCGAAGTTATCAAAACAGAATAGTCTAAGCTTATATAAGAGCGATCTGAACGACGATTACGGGGATGTCATGATTGTGGGGGGAGGAATAAGCGGTATCCAGGCGGCCCTGGACCTGGGAACAGCCGGCTTCAAGGTCTTTTTTATTGAAAAGTCGCCTACTGTCGGTGGTAAGATGGCCCATCTGGACAAGACCTTTCCCACCAATGACTGCTCCATGTGCATTGAATCGCCCAAATTTGTGGAGTGCAAGCGCCACCCCAACATCGGGCGGATCGTGGATGTGCCGGGCACGGTGGAATATGCCAAGAGTCTGCCCAACGTGGTCCATGCCGAAGAGAGTCTGTTTATCTGTTCCACCGAGGCAGCCGCAATGCTGGCCAAGGATATCGAGGAAAGGGGGCTGAATCGGGTGATCGTGGCGGCCTGCACCCCCAGGACCCATGAGCCTCTGTTCCGAGATACCCTGAGAGAAGCCGGGATCAACCAGTACTATTACGATATGGCCAATATCCGGGAGCACTGCTCCTGGGTCCATTCAAAGGAAAAGGAAAAGGCCACCCAAAAGGCAAAAGATATCATCCGCATGTCCGTGGCCCGTTCATTTTTTTTAGAGCCCCTGCAGGAATTTGACCTGCCCGTGGACAAACGGGCACTGGTGGTGGGCGGCGGCATCGCCGGCATGACCTGCGCCCTGTCCATTGCCAACCAGGACCATGAGGTTTTTTTGATTGAAAAACAGGCAGAACTCGGAGGCATGGGCAGAAAGGTGCACATCACCCTGGAGGGAGTGGATGTCCAGGGCTTTGTGGATGATCTTGAGCGCAAGGTCTATGCCCATCCCCTGATCCATGTCTACACAGAGGCGGTGGTCAAGGAGGCGGCAGGGTATGTGGGTAATTTTACCACCCGGATTCAGTCGGAACGGGGACCCTCTGAAATAAAGCACGGTGCCACGGTGATTGCCATCGGCGCCCGGATTTAAACGCCTGACGAATATCTGTACGGCGACCACCCGGCTGTGGTTACTCACCTGGAACTGGAAGACAAGATCATGGGCCGCGACAGCATGGTGACAGATGCCGAGAATATCGTCATGATTCAGTGCGTGGGGTGCCGGAACGAGGAGCGCAACTACTGCAGCCGGATCTGCTGCTCTGAATCGGTTAAAAACGCCCTGCTTCTCAAAAAGATGAACCCTAAGATTAACGTCTATATCCTTTACAGGGATATGAGAACCTACGGGTTCAAGGAAGACTACTACAGGGAGGCCTGCGATCTGGGAGTCAGGTTCATTCGCTGGGAAAAGGATGACAAGCCTGGGGTGGAGGCTGTGGAAGAGGGCGGCAGATCCTTTGTCCGGGTTACAGTGGCGGACCCGATGCTGGGCAAAAGACTCGAGCTTGACGCAGATATCCTGGCCCTGGCCGCTGCCGTGTTGCCCTCTGAAGAGAGTGGGGCGGTCTCCAGTATGTTCAAGGTGGCCTTAAGTCCGGACGGATTCTGTCAGGAGGCCCATGTCAAGCTCAGGCCTGTGGATTTTGCCGCCGAAGGGGTGTATCTGTGCGGGACTGCCCATTATCCCAAATTGATCTCAGAAACGGTGAGCCAGGCCTACGCGGCATCAGGACGGGCCTTAACCCTGCTTTCCGGCGATACGGTCACCGCATCGGGTTCGGTGTGCACGGTCAACGAGAAGATGTGCATGGGCTGCGATACCTGTGTTGCAGCCTGCACCTACGGGGCCATCCATATGAAAAAGACCAAATCGGGAAGCAAGGCTGAGGTGATCCCGGTACTGTGCAAAGGGTGCGGCTTGTGCAACTCCAAGTGCCCCACCGGCGCGATCCAGCTCAAACATTACACAGACGATGAGCTCTTCAGTCAGATCCTTGCTGCAGGATCGGAAGAGATAAGACCTGAACTGACCATAGAGGAGGTGGCATAAATATGAGCGGGAAATCCACATTTAAACCGAAGATGCTGGGTATAATCTGTAATTGGTGCTGTTACGGAGGGGCCGATCTTTGCGGCGTCTCCAGATTTCAATACCCGGCCTATATCCGCCTGATCCGGGTGATGTGCTCGGGAAGGGTGGACATAAAGCATATCCTTACGGCCTTTTCCCTGGGCCAGGATGCGGTCTTTGTGGGCGGGTGTCACATCAATGACTGCCACTATAATCCCGAAGGAAATTACGATGCTCTGAGTATGGTCAGCCTGTGCCGAAAACTGATAGAGTACATCGGCATCAATCCTCTGCGCCTGAGGATCGAATGGGTCTCTGCAGGGGAAGGCATTCGGTTTTCCCAGATTATGAACGAGTTTGCAGGGCAGATTGAAGACCTGGGTCCTCTGGGCGAAAGTGAGGGACTGGATCCAGACCAGGTTCAAAGCGGGCTGAAAAAGCTCATCAAACTGGTGCCCTATTTTAAACTGGCCAAACGAGACAAGCTGGCTCTTCATGATTTTAACATGGCAGAAGAGGACAATTACGCCGGGCTTTACTCAAAAGAAGAGGTTCAGCGCCTGATCGAAGAGGCACCAAGTTTCTACATTGATCCTGAAAAATGCCGGGGTTGCGGGATCTGCGCCCGAAGATGCCCTGTTTCGGCCATTGAGGGGGGCAAAAAAATGATCCACCTCATTGACCAGGATCTTTGCATCAAGTGCGGCACCTGCCTGGAAGCCTGTCCGTCCAAATTTGGCGCAGTCATGAGGCTGGAAAAAGAACCTGTGCCTGCCCCCCTGTCCGAAGACATGAGATATCTTGAAGTCGTGGCCAGTTAATACTGTGATCATAGACAGCCATACCCACCTGTTTTCCCCCAGGGTGATCGCCAATGTAAAGAAGCGCCACACCTGGTGTCCCGGCTTGGCTACCCACCTAAGCCGGGACAAGCTGTAAAACAAACACCTTGAATAGTTACTAAAAAACAAAGGATTAAAAATTGTGCACAATGCTATATGAGGACAATGCTTCCCAAAAATAAGGCTTGAAAACGATCAAACGTTCATTTCTCTTGCAGTCTTATCTTGTCTATAATTTCAATGCTTAATGTTTTTAATGCCTTGCTTTTTGCTTCAACCAGCGCATTATAGCCATCTTCTGACACCGGTTGTTCAATAATAGACCGTTTAATTTCTGTTTTTTCCTTGCCCGCCTCTCCTTGTTTAATCTCCCAGATAATGTTCAGCAGCACCGATTCTCCCAAACGGCCGTCAAACTGATTCACATCCAGCGTTACCCTGTATTTGGGTTCAAAAGAGGGGGACCATGGGTATTTAAACACCTGATTCAATCCCATGATTATTGATATATTCTGAACCAGTATATTCAGGAAGTCCTGTTTTAAATCCCCTCCCCATCTATGAAATTCCGATAATTCCAGCCTGTTTGCTGAAGGTCTGGTGACGATCTGGGGCCGCTGAAGTGTTCGGGGAAAAGTTATGGGTCCGATACCTATGGTAACATCTTTTAAAATCTGCTGACCATCTGGCAACACGTCTGACGTTGTCATGGGAGTCAGGGCATAAAAGGAAACCGGAGGCGTGTTGTTTTGGCATCCCATCATACCTATACAGATAGAGACCATTAATCCCATGGGAATCAAGTGCGTGAATGGATTTTTCATCAATTGTTTCCTTTTCCATAAATTAAGGAGTCTGGATGACGTTCCAGATAATCTGTGAGCACTCTCATGGATTGTGCTGCTGCGGCAAGTTCACTTAGCGCGTGTCTTGCATCCTG
The DNA here is from genome assembly GCA_937124525.1 of uncultured Desulfobacterium sp. The sequence continues at coordinate 6,295 of CAKZLA010000480.1, read as the reverse complement.
ATTCAGGGGAGAATCTGACCCCACAAGGTGTTCCATGGCAGCCAGGGATTTTTTTGCCTGTTCCAGGGTCTTTTTTACCTGCTTCAGGGTTGAGGTGAGTTCTGGTGTAACCGTTTTGTCTATGTGTCTTAATACGATATCTCCCTGCTTAATGGTTTTATTCAGGTTTTTTATCACTATATGCAAATCCTGACCCATTTGCTCAAAGGGTACTTTGCCCATGCGGTTCAACAATTTATTAAAAACGGCAAATGCTTCTTCCAATGCCGCCGGTATGGTGGGCAGTTGGGGACATTTACCTTCCCAGATAATTTTTTGATCTGGCGCATTGGGATAAAAGTCCAGATTAACAAATAGTTGCCCCGTTAAAATATTACCAGGTTTGAGTTGTGCCCTTAGCCCCTTTGACACGAGCATATTAAACAATTCTTTTTTCTCCGCATCATCAAATGCGCTCTTGTTGGGAAGGAACTGGCGGGGTTCTGTTTCAATGAGAACAGATATCAAAATTTCCGCAGAGTTTATTTTAATTTGTGTATCAATATCCTGGACCTTTCCCACCGGAATTCCCCTGAATTCCACGGGTGCCCCCTTGCTAAGTCCCCTGACGGACCCTTTAAAAACCAGGAGCCATTCATGTTTTCCCATGGATTCTTTTTTAATGGCTTCATCGTAATTATTAAAAAGTTTGAAGATATCATTGTTTTCAGCCGGATCATTATTGCCGGAAGATATTGGATTATCAAAGGAAATTCCCCCGATCAACAGGCTGACCATGGACTGGGTATCAATGGTGAGGCCATTGGCATTAATGGAAACATCAAGGCCGCTGGCGTTCCAGAAACGGGTGCTTTTTTGTACATATTGATAGTGGGGTTCATCAATGAAAATTTTTATGGAAAGGTGTTCCCCGTCATCATCCAGCGCATAGCTTTCCACCTGGCCGACTTGAATCTGACGGTAAAATATCGGGGAGCCAATATCCAGAGAACCGAGTTTTTTAGCTTTCAGGATAAGGTGCCGCCCCGCCTTGTTCATTGTCACCACTGGGGGCATCTCCAACCCCACGAAAGAGGTTGACGGCGCACCGTTGCGCACCGGATCAATGGCAATGTAAGCCCCGGCAAAAATGGTACCCAATCCTGACACTTGGCCAGCCCTTAAACGGGCACGCACCACCCAGAACTTTGTCTTTTTTGTCAGATAAGATTTGGTGTCTTTATCCATTTCTGCCATTACAACAACATGACCTAAACCGGCATCCAGTTTAATGGATGCCACCTGGCCGATGACAACATTTTTATATTTTATTTTTGTCTTTCCCGCTTCCAGTCCTTCAGCAGTATTAAAAATAATGGAAATCACAGGGCCTTTTTCTGATATGGACTTATATACCAGCCACCCACCAATAATGGCGGCAATCAACGGAATGATCCACACCATTGAAAAGGATTTTTTCCTGCGAATTAATGGTTCCAGCGTCGTTGTACGGGTGCTATCAGTGGTGTGTTGTTCATTCATGATGGTCCTTGATGTTATCCCATATCAGTCTTGGGTCAAAACTCATGGCGGCAAAAATAGTGATAACAACAACCGCCCCGAAATATACGGCCGCTGGACCCGCTTCAAAATTTCCCAGAAACTCGAGTTTTATCAGCGCAGCCATGATGGTGATCACAAAAATATCAACCATGGACCATCGGCCCACGGCTTCAACAATGCGATAAAGACGGGTCCTGTCCAGGGGGCGTTTTTGTGATTTTTTCTGCACGGAAACCAGGAGATAGATTAAAGCCAGTATCTTGAGTACCGGGATAAAAATGCTGGCGATGAATATAATCAAACCAATGCCCCATGATCCAGATTCAATAAAATAAATCACACCGCTTATTATGGTATCCCCCTTGGTGTTCCCCATGGTGGTGCTGATGGAGATGGGCAGTACATTGGCCGGTACATACAAAATAAGGGCGGTAATAACAAGGGCCCATGTTCGGGAAAGGCTGTTGGGCTTTCTCTGGTGTATTCGGCTGCCACAGCGGGGGCATATTATACTGGATGAGTTGTTGCTCAATGGAGGGATTCGGCAGACAAGATGACAGTCCTTACAGCTTATCATGCCTGCCTGTCTGGCAGTTAAAAATTCAGTTGGTTTTACTGCATTCATAATTTTTCCCATATGGAATGGAAATCTATTGCAGACGACGCTCCGGTTAACACAAAAATCAAGGCAAAAAATGAATATAGCGAGGGTCCCGGTATGACGCTCATCATTTTTACCAATTTGACCACGGAAATTAAAAGACCCAGCATGAAGACTTCCATCATCCCCCAGGGTTTTATTTTTTGTATAAACTTTACAACAACCGGCAGTTTCCATGGTTTTTGATAAAATTTCAAGGGTAGCAGGAGATATAGTCTTGATATGATTTCAAAACAAGGAAACAATATTGCGGTGAACAGCACAAGCATGGCGATTTCCCAGCACCCTTGATCATATAAGTTTTTTACGCCACCCATCAAAGTGGTTGCCCGGTAAAGGCCCTCTGTTTTTATTTCAAGCAGGGGATATGCATTGGATATAAAAAAAAGAATTAAAGCCGTAATGCTCAGGGAAAGGCTTCGATTCACACAGTCTTTTTTATGGGTGAATAATACGGCATTACATCGACGGCACAGGGCCGTTGATCCTTCCGGTAAGGGTTTAATACGATGGAGTAAATCACATTCATGGCAGGCTATGAGTGAATCATCTTGCATTATTAAGGGTGCTCCATTTTGCCCATGACCTCAGGCCATGTGTATCTTGTTTGTTTTTACTTAATGATCAAATTTCATCGTCCTTCATTCCTGCTTTAGACTTTCACAAGGTGGCCGACGTTATGATCAAGCCCCAAGTTCATTTATTTCGGTTTCCATAAAAAGCCTGCTAATTATTCCTGTTTATAGAACTTACTCATCTCCTGGATGGTTTCTTTCAAAATATCCAGTCGAAGGGATGCTTTTTCCAATAATCGGTTCTTCAAGTCAACAATATCGTAATTCCCCGTTGGAAATGTCACTGTAATTCTATCCGGCTCCACAATGGCTTGGGAGGAGGCCCCCCCAAGGTAGAGCCATTTTCGTTCACTTGAATCAAAGAGGTTTCTGCCATTGCTATAATCAGAAATGGGATTTTTACAGCCAAAGAGCTCAGTTAAAAGTGTTGCCGAAAGATCCATGTGGCTGGATGCATGGGTAAATGTTTTTTCTTCTTTTCCGGGCCAGTAAATCACAAAGGGGACATTTATCTGATATTTTGTGTAATTGGAGCCGTGTCCCCAAAAATTTTGCCTGTTATCATTGAACTCCTGGCCATGATCACCACTTATAACAATAAGTGTATTGTCCAGAATATCTGCTTTTTCAAGATCATCCAGGATTTTTTTAACCAGAGAATCCACATAATGCACCGATCTTTTATAGCGATTAAAGTAGGGAGCAGGGTCAAAATCATTATTTAATTTGTGATAATGAACCTTGGAAAGCACCGGCTCAAATACTTTTTCATAGTCGTCGGGGTAGGTATAGGCATGGGGGGAATCGTAGAAAAGAAAACTAAAAAAAGGCTTGTCTGTATCACGTTTGGCAAACCAGCTTTTCCAGTCCGTTGTAATATCCATGTCCCGCTCCCAGGCAGAATCGCCCTGGGAATAGCTTCTCAAATTTTCAATGTCATGGAATACAGTCTGATTAAAGGCAGGCCTTGTCAACTTTGCACTGGCAAATATGCCCATCTGGTACTTGTTTTTTAACAGATATTTTATAAAAACAGGCCCGATCTGTTCGCTTGACACGGAAGACCAGTTTGATCCGAAAATGCCGTAAAACAGGGAAAATATTCCCACCCGGGTGCCATTTCCACCACTGGTGTGGTTGGTAAAATTCTGGGTGGGATGGGTGTTTATAAAAGAATAAAGATGGGGGGTTATTTTACTTGTTAGCGTGTCAAATCGCCATGAATCAATGAGTATATAAACGATATTAGGCTTGTTTGAATGGGGTGCAAACGTTAACTCGTGCAGTGGATAATGAATGGCAGCGGAATCGGATTTGTTTGAATTTAATTTAGTGATTCCCCAATTGTCTGCAAGGTCGACAAAGCCATGTTTTGAGAGAAATCTTTTCATTTTTAAGGGTTGGTACAGGGGAATGTGCCGGGTGATGCTTGTGATGGACCGATAATAGGTGCTGTCAGCCCAGGCATGGATAAAATGGCTGGAAAGTATGGATAAGAGGACAAGCATGGCAAGACCTTTTTGTATCCTCCCACCGGTTATATTCATGCTGAGCCGCAATGCCAGAAAGGCCAGTAATATTTCCATGGCAACAATGGCTGCGATACACATTACGCCAAAAAGGTAGGTTCCCAGAGAAAAATCAAAGATTTCCCGGCCCCCGCCAATGATGAGAGTAATCACCATACTGTTGATATGGAAGCGGTATTGGCTGTATACGTTTAAATCAATTAAAATGGCCGTGCACCCCAGGGTACCCACAATAACACCTGAAGCCAGTATAAAACCACGCTTGGGTAAAACCAGTATTAACGGTAAGAAAAAAAGAAGAAACACCAACAGAAGAATGCTGGAAATATGGCCAGTGATGGCCAGGGGAATATAAACTTTGGCCAACAAACTATCTACATTGCTGTTATATTTCAGATAACGGGTAACAATGGCTGACAGCACTATAAAGTTCATGATGGAAAACCAGCTAAACCAGCTGAACAACATTTTTCTTTCTAATATATTTTGATATCGCTTTAAAATCATTCCATCCCAGGGCCTTGTTTTAATAGATGCAAATAACTGCAATGTAGCTGAATTTTTATTAAAAATAACAAGGATTGTCAAGGATGGAGGATTTTGGAGGGCGTTTGAAATTAAGGTGGAATTTATTCTGTGTTGTTTACTTTGGGGCAGTTCATCACCATTAAATTAAAAATATTGCCCATTATTAAAATCCTTGGTTTGTTGGATTTTGGCCAGCCAGACTTCCCCATCGACGAAATAATTCATGCTCAATTTTTAGAGAATCCAGGGCTTTACCCACGCTCTGCCGGATCAAATCTTCAATGGTTTTGGGTTGATGATAAAATGCTGGCACGGGGGGTAAAATAACCGCACCCAAGTCCGCTGCCCGGGACATGAGATCCAGATGACCTTTGTGCAAGGGGGTTTCACGCACCATGAGCACCAAAGGCCTTTTTTCCTTTAATGTGACATCAGCTGCACGAACAAGGAGATTGCTATTGTATGAATTTGCAATACCTGAAAGGGTTTTAATCGTACACGGTGCCACCAGCATTCCCCGGGTAAGGAAGGAGCCGCTGGCCACGGCCGCAGTCATCTCTCCAGGTTCATAAATAACCTTGGCCATTTCTTTTACCTGCTTCACCGAGTAATTCGTTTCAATTTCAATGTTTGTTTCTCCGGCGTGGGTCAATATCAAATGTGTTTCCACACCCAGCTGGGACAAGACCCTTAGTGTTTCAATGCCGTATATAACCCCACTTGCACCACTTATTCCAATAACTACAGGTAATTCCATTTTTATCCAGTTTCCAAGCTGTATTCGCCCTAAAACAAGCATATTTATTTATATTTCTCTACAAGCCATTGATATTATATATCAATATAACATACATTATAACAAAAGCGATAATAACACAAGCCTGACCCCGTTGGCCCGGCAATAAGTTCCATAGAATTGTATGATAATAACCTCGTTTTTGCTCATTTTTATAACATGTTGTAATCAAAACAAAATATCAGCATAATTTTTTGATGTCCAACTTTTTGGTATTAATAAATTCAACATATTATAAAAAAATGAGCGAATTGCAGGTAATAATGCCGGAAAAATGGGGATGCACCCAACCCATAAGGGGGGTTCCTTGCCGATTTTGTATTTATATTGAAAGAGTGTTCAACATCTTCGCCAACTCCAAAATAAATTTTAAATCTAACAATTAAAGCACTATATATTGTGCTAATGCTGGCAACATAATCACAATATATAGATTGAAATCTAAGCAAAAAAAATTGGCGAAGGTATTAGTGTTTATAACTGTTTAGTTATGAACATCTTATGAACATTTTTTATTCACTGGTAATATCATTTATGATAATTGAAGCGACTGGGATATCATCCATACTGCAGTACGTTAGACGGAGTTTCATATAACCCACATGTCCTAGCGGACACAACGAATATTGAAAAGGCTATTATGCCGCCCCCCCGATGGGCAATG
>CAKZLA010000479.1 GCA_937124525.1 uncultured Desulfobacterium sp. | reverse complement strand
GGGAACCAATATCAAAACCCTCTCCAGAAAGCAGGTGGCCCAACATATCAGCCTGGTGATACAGGAAAATCCCGAGGTATTTCCCTTTACAGTGCTGGATGTTGTGGTCATGGGCAGGGCTCCATTTTTAGGTGCCACCCAGGTACCAGGCCCCGAAGACTATGAACTTGCCATGGAGGCCCTGGAAACCCTTGATGTGGCACATCTGGCTGTCGCCAATTTTAATAGAATTTCCGGTGGAGAACGCCAGATGGCTCTGCTGGCCTGTGCCCTGGTTCAAACCAGTGACATCATGCTACTGGATGAACCCACCAACCATCTGGATTTCAAAAATCAATATCTGCTTCTAAATAGAATCAGACAATTATGCTTCCAGAACAACACAGCGGTTGTGGCTGCCATGCATGATCCCAACATGGCCATGCTTTTTGCCGATGAAGTGATCTTATTAAAAAAAGGGGTGGTTTTTGGGGCCGGACCTGTCAAAACGGTTATGACCAAAGCCAATATGGACCAGCTCTATGAAACCGACACCACCGCCCTTCCCTTTGCCCGGGACGGACATTTTTTTATTCCCACGGATGTACTTAAAATCACTGGATGTTGAAAAAACAATAAACTTAGAGCAGCAATTCTATATATGGATTTAAATCGGCTCATGGGACATGTAACCAATTGAAATCAAGTATGCTGAAGTTATAAGCTCTGTGTGTTTCAACACCAATTGCGCCAAATTTAGAATTGCTGAATTTAGAGATGGATTATTGTGAAAAAAATCAATATACCCGACCACGAAAAACACAGTTTCCCCTGCCTTGCCCCCAAGGGAGAACAAGCCTTCTCCCTGTACCAAAAAACAGGCGCACCTGGAGAAACAAAAATCACAGGAGATCATCGTATCGTCATCACCGGATCTGTTCAATCGGGAAAATCGTCTCTGGCCTGGAATCTCATGGAAAAATTCCAGGAGTTATCCATTCCCATGGCAGGGTTCATCGCCAAAGGACTATGGCAGGACAACAAAAGATACGGATTTAACCTGCTTGAACTGAAAACAGGCATCATGACCCCCCTGGCAACACGAAACAGCTCGGATAATTCATCCTCCCCAGGTAAAATTCCCTACACCTTTTTCAAGCAAGGTATCGATGCAGGATATGCTGCCCTGCTCCCTGAAAATTGTGCACAGGCAAAGGTCATCATGGTGGATGAAATGGGCCGCATGGAGGTGCAGGGAGAAGGCTGGGCCCCTTGCATTACTCCCCTGATGACACTAAAAAACGTGATTCATATCTGGATTATCCGGAAAACTCTGGTATCTCCCATATGCCAGCTATGGCCCTTTCAAAAAAACGACATTATCCATGTCCACGACGATGGTGCACTTGAAAAACTATTGGCATTGTGCAGCACTATCCTGCCCCAAGAGGTTTAAAATGATTTGTCCATTTCTTTCTTTACTCTATTACCTTGTCATGGCACTATTGAGCCTTGCTCTTTATTTTGTTATTAAAAAAAAAATAGACCTCGTCAAAAAAACATTGTTCACGTCCATGATGGTTACAGGTTTGGGGATCATCACACTGATTCTCACGGAACATCGCCTTCCCCTTTATGGTGCCTTTGAAGCCTCCTTCTACCTTATCTTTGTCTTAACCCTTATGGAAATCCTGTTCTGGAAAAACAAAACGCCTTCCATACACCTTAGAAGCTGTGGTGCTACGGCAGTACTTTCTTTTTGTTTATTGTTGTACCACATCATGCAGCCCAAGGAATTTAATCCGGATTTTTTCATGTATGGCAATCCATGGGTGAATCTGTTTTTCAATCTTCGTCTTACAGCTGCGGCTATTTTCTCCCGCACAGCATTGTTGTATCAAATGGGAATATGGGGTAAAAATTCAAAACAGACTATTTTCTTTTCCCATGCAAGAACATTGCTGTTAATGGGCCTTGTGGTATTTTTGTGCAGTGAATGGGCAGGCTCATGGTGGTGTCTGAACTGGTTAGGGGACTCCTGGCAATGGAGTAAAGGCTTTTTTAAGGCAGCCATTGTATTCATGTTAGTGATGCTCACCTGCCACCTGCCCCCATCCCTTGTCAGAAATGCCTGGATAAAAGGCATGACAGGGTCACTGCCGGCATTGTTTCTCATGTGGACTATTTTTTACCATTAAATATGGTAATAAGGATTCACATCTCATGATACAAAAATTAGCTTCAATTAACATCACCTTTTATTCCATCATCAGCCTGGGGGCGCTCCTGATTATGGGGGTAATATTATGCTATTTCCCAAATCATCAAACTTCCATTGACGGACTAAACAGCAGTCTTATTCATCACTGGCTGGGAAAAACAATCATCACCAACCCCATTGTATCCATATGGGTCATAGTCGTGTGCATGATATCTGGCATCCTTTTTATCAACGCCCTCCTGTGCAGTGTCACCACTCTCTTGTCTGCCGCCTTGAGGCGCCCTTCGCTGAAAAGATGGAGCTTTATGCTCATGCATGTTTTATTTCTGCTGGTACTGACATGCCATGGCCTGAGCCTGATCAGTGGCCATAAAACAGAAAATATTCAGCTCTATCCCGGGGAATCCCATGAATTTTTTGATGACTTTTCCCTTGTGGTTCAAGGGATCACCTTTGTGGATGATACACGCTTGATATCCATGAAAACAAAAAAAAATCGCCACTTGATGACAAGAAAAACATTCCACCCAGATAAAAATTACGCCAACGTTGTTCTCATGAAAAACCAAAAGCCGGTAACTTCCCAAAAGGTAATGATGTTAAGCCCACTGGTTCACGGCCCCATGCGGATTACCTTAAACCGTTTTTTATTTAAAACCTCCACAGAGAGCAATGTAAAAGGAGAAAAAAACACTGGGGAAAAAAATGAAACTGGGGATGGTATAAAAAAAGAGAAAAAAATAGGGGCGGCATTCACGATCAATCAAAATAGATTCACAACGCTTTTTTTTGTAGCCTATGGACTGCTGATATCTACCATTGTTTGCTTTATCCTGACAAAACACTCCCCGAGATAATTCAATAGTATAGGAATTTCCATTTTATGAATTGTTAAATCAACGGGTTGTAAAGAATCCGCCCAACGGGCGCTAATTCAATAATACCCTGAATAGCAGGCTAGCCATTTAAGGCGGGACAGACTTTAAAATCAAGCGTCTTACCAGACTTGATTTTAGGAGCTGAAAAAGCTAATTATTCACATAAAAAGCCTTGAGAACATCCCGCCTTAAGTTGGTAGCCGCACATTGAAAAGCAACTCAAGGTGAAATAGTTGAGATATGCTCACAGCAGACCTCTGAGGACTTCCCAGACCGGAACATTGGGAACCAAAAATTCAAGACAAAAAAAAAGGCCCTGACCATTATTAAATAATGATCAGGGCCTTTATAAAGAATTAATTCGGCGGCGTCCTACTCTCCCACACAGCTGCCCATGCAGTACCATCGGCGCTAAGGTGCTTAACTTCCGTGTTCGGGATGGGAACGGGTGTACCCACCTTGCCAGCGCCACCGAATTAAACTGTAATTGCTTTTTAATTCGTTGCAGTATTTATTATAATATTTTTCAAACGTCAATATATTCGCATTAAAACGTTTAAACTTCTTTGGGTTTAAGAAGTGGCTAAGCCTCACGACCTATTAGTATCGGTTAGCTGAACACATTACTGTGCTTACACACCCGACCTATCAACCTTGTAGTCTCCAAGGGGTCTTTAGTCTATAAATAGATGGGATATCTCATCTCAAAGTTGGCTTCCCGCTTAGATGCTTTCAGCGGTTATCCGTTCCAAACTTAGCTACCCTGCAATGCCGTTGGCACGACAACAGGAACACCATTGGTTTGTCCATTCCGGTCCTCTCGTACTAGGAACAGATCTCTTCAAATATCCTACGCCCACGAAAGATAGGGACCAAACTGTCTCACGACGTTTTAAACCCAGCTCACGTACCACTTTAATTGGCGAACAGCCAAACCCTTGGGACCTGCTCCAGCCCCAGGATGTGATGA
>CAKZLA010000478.1 GCA_937124525.1 uncultured Desulfobacterium sp. | reverse complement strand
GGCCAATATAAAATGACCTTCGCGGTCCCTTCTCCGATCATCAACTACGACACCAACGGCGAAGAACGAACACGATTCTCCATCGGTGGCCAAAAAGCAGCCGGTATCTGGAACGAAAAAATTCACGGCTTTCAAAAGCACCCCGCCATCTCCTGTAGCAAGCGGCAGTATGTCACATGTAATTGTTAAATTTTCACCCAAAGGTAATAATGACGTCGCTCAGAGATGGAAAGATATTTTAGTTACCGAATATCATGCATCCCAAATCATAGGCGAAAGCATCTACCTGTCTGCGGAAACCAAACTTCTTGAAAGGGATGGACGTTTGTTCCTTGAAACACAGAGGTTTGACCGGTTCGGAGAGTTTGGTCGTGCCTCAATGGTTTCATTGCAATCTATTGATAGTGAATTTGCAGGTCTTGGCCATAATTGGCCGAAAATTTTAAATGAATTATTGACTCAGAATCTGGTAACTGAACAGGATGTATTAACCATTGAGAGGTTGTGGTATTTTGGCCAACTCATTAACAACACCGACATGCATCCAGGTAATTTGAGTTTAGCTATGGAGCGGGATTCATTCAGGCTATTGCCATGTTATGATATGTGCTCAATGGGGTTTGCACCTAAAAGCGGAGGTGAAATCCAACCATTTCTTTTTGATGCATCGAATATTCCAGATACCAATATTAGTGAGGATGAACGTGAAAGGTTAAAAAGATTGGCGCATACTTTTTGGAGCAATGTTGCAAAAGATGACAGGATATCAGATGAGTTTAAACAATTTTTGGACCAGGGGAATCCAATTGAACCCATTTTAGGCTACCCGCTTAAGCCGGGATATTTTTAAGGATTTTTTTGCGGCTACCCCCGGGGATGGAATTTTTTGTGCATTTCAGTCAGGTAGGTACTTGACACATGGGTATAGATCTGGGTGGTGGAGATGTCCGAGTGGCCCAGCATGGTCTGCACGGATCTTAGATCTGCTCCGCCCTCCAGCAGATGGGTGGCAAAGGCATGGCGGAAGGTGTGGGGATAAACATTGGTGGGAATCTGGGCAAGTCGGGCATATTTTTTAATGATTTTCCAGAACCCCTGGCGGGTCATGGGTTTTCCTGCCCTTGCCACAAAAAGGTATCGGCTGGTCTGATTTTTCAAAAGTTGGGGCCGCCCCCGTTCCAGCCAGTCCAGGGATCTTTCCCTGGCATGGGAGCCAATGGGAACCACTCGTTCCCGGGACCCTTTCCCAAACACCTTGACAAAACAGGCATTAAAATTAATGTCCTGAACCTTCATATTAATGAGTTCGGAGACCCTGAGGCCCGCTCCATAGAGAATCTCCAGCATGGCAGCATTGCGAAGTTCCCGGGGCTTTGCAAGATCCGGCAGTTCCAGCAGTGTCTTTACCTGTTCAAATCCCAGAATATGGGGAAGCTGTCTGCCGGTCTTGGGAAGATTCATCTGATCCGTGGGGTTGACGGTGATGCTGTTTTCCCGGATGAGAAACTTGAAAAGGCCCCGCACCGATATTAGATGCCGGGCCCGGGACGGGGCGGATAACCCTTTTTTTTTAAGATCCACGATCCAGGCCAGGAGCACGGTGGTATCAATGTCCTGGACTTTTATGATCAGATTCTTTGCCAGAAAAACGGCAAATCGGGACAGGTCCGCACCATAGGATTCCAGGGTGTTGTCAGCCAGACCCCGTTCCAGATCCAGGTGCTTCATATAGGTGTCTATGGTGTTGTCTACAATCATGTCAGAAATTTTTTATATGAAACTCCATCTAAGGTGATGGAATCATCAAAGTTTTAACTTTCTTTGTGGCAGGTGATTACTGTTATTTACGTTATAAATCAATTGAAAAAAATTGGAACAGTGTCTGTCAGGCTTGGGTTATGGGATTATTCCTGGAAGCTCATGGGGTGCATGGATCAGACGTTAATAACGCCATAATCCAAGCCTGACCCCGTTTTCCTATTCAGGATTTAAGGGACAGGGATATCCGTTTACGGGGAATATCCACCTCCATGATGGTGACCCTCACCTTCTGGTGCACGCTGACAATATCGGCGGGGTTTTTCACAAATCGATCTGCCATTTGGGACACATGGATAAGGCCGTCCTGGTGAACCCCAATGTCCACAAAGGCCCCGAAGGCTGTGACATTGGTGATGATGCCCGGGACTTTCATACCCGGGACAAGGTCTTTGATTTCATGGATATCCTCGGAAAATGCAAAGGGAATAAATTGTTTTCTGGGGTCCCGGCCCGGTCGCACCAGCTCTTTGGCAATATCCTTAAGAGTGGGCATGCCCATGTTCTTGTTCATATATTTTTTTAAATCCATGGATGCCACAAGGGTGTCGTTACCCACAAGCTCCTGCACCGTTTCCCCCAGATCAGCAGCCATTTCTTCCACGATTTTATAGGACTCCGGATGAATGCCACTGGCATCCAGGGGGTTTTTGCCCCGGGGAATCCTTAAAAAACCTGCGGATTGTTCAAAGGCCCGGGGACCCAGTCGTGGTACCTTTAACAGTTGTTTCCGGGTTTTAAACGGGCCATTTTCTTTACGGTATTTTACAATGTTTGCCGCGATGGTTTTGTTCAGCCCTGCCACCCGGCTTAAAAGTTCTGCACTGGCGGTGTTTAGATCCACCCCCACCTGGTTCACGGTGTTGATTACCACGTCGTCCAGGCATTGGTTCAATAGCTTTTGATCCACATCATGCTGATATTGTCCCACGCCAATGGATCGGGGGTCCAGCTTGACCAGTTCCGCCAGGGGGTCCATGAGTCGTCGGCCAATGGACACCGCCCCCCGCACAGTTAAATCATGGTCGGGAAATTCCTCCCTTGCAATGGGGGATGCCGAGTAAATGGAGGCCCCGCTTTCATCCACCAGAACCACGGGGATATTCCGGGGAAGATCCAGGGTGGAGACAAAGCCTTCTGTTTCCCGCCCGGCGGTTCCGTTGCCAATGGCAATGGCTTCAATCTCGTGACTTTTAATCCATTCCTGGATGGTTTGGCCCGCCTTTGCGGCCCCTGCCCCCAATGGAAAGATCACCGTGTGGTCAAGCAGATTCCCCTGGCGGTCAAGGCTAACCATTTTACACCCGGTCCTGAATCCGGGATCAATGGCCAGCACAGCTTTTTGACCCAGGGGGGAAGAGAGCAGCAAATGTTTAAAATTTTCCGCAAACACCTTGATGGCAATGTCATCGGCCCGCTGTTTTAACGCCTTCAGGGTTTCATTTTCCATGGCCTTTCCCAGCAGCCGCTTATAACTGTCCTCCATGGCAAGTTTCATCTGCCCGGCAGAGGGAATGGTGGGATTGAGAAAATGTTTTTCCAGGATTTTCAGGGCGTTTTCTTCCCGGGGCAGGGCATGAAGGGTGAGAACCCCTTCCTTTTCCCCCCGGAGCATGGCCAGAATTCGGTGGGACGGGGCTTTTGATCCGGCTTCAGACCACTCAAAATAATCCCGGTATTTGATTCCTTCGGTTTCTTTGCCTTTTTTAACACTGGAGGTCATCATGGCATCCGTGAGGAAAAGATGGCGCATGGCTGTTCGCACATTAACGGCTTCATTGATGGTTTCCGCCACAATATCCCTGGCCCCGGCCAGGGCATCTTCCGGAGAATTAACCCCTTTTTCCGGGTCAACATGTACCATTGCCCTTTCAAGGGGATCTTCTTTCTGGTGGGATAAAAGAAATTGGGCCAGGGGCATGAGCCCCTTCTCCTTTGCCATGAGCGCCCGGGTTCTCTTTTTGGGGCGGTATTGCTGGTAAAGATCTTCCAGTTGTGCCGATGTGGATGCGTCTTTTATGGATTCTTTAAGTTCGGATGTCAGCAATTGCCGGGTTTCAAGGGAGTTCAAAATGGTTTGTTTTCTGTCTTCCAAGGCCCTCAGCCGGGCCAAAGCATCCCTGATGGCTGTGATGGCCACCTCGTCAAGGGAACCGGTTTGCTCCTTTCGATATCTGGCAATAAAGGGAATGGTGCCGCCCTGTTCCATGAGCTCTGCCACGGCGGTCACCTGATTTTTTTTAAAACCAGTTTCCTGGCTGACGGTTTTAAACATAGTCCTGCGTATCCTTATTTAAGATTTTTGCCAGAAATTGTCCGGTGTGGGAAGCAGGTACCTTTGCCACCTCTTCAGGCGTGCCGCAGGCCACAATGGTGCCTCCGCCATCGCCACCCTCCGGCCCCAGATCAATGACATGGTCGGCATATTTAATGACATCCAGATTATGTTCAATGACCACAACGGTGTTGCCATAGTCCACAAGCTTACTCAACACTGACAACAGCCGGTTAATATCATCGGTGTGAAGTCCGGTGGTGGGCTCATCCAATATATAAATGGTACGCCCGGTATTTTTTTTGCTTAACTCCCGGCCAAGTTTAATGCGCTGGGCCTCCCCACCGGACAGGGTGGTGGCGGCCTGACCTATTTTGATATATCCCAGCCCCACATCCACAAGGGTTTGAAGCTTGGTTTTTATGGCGGCTATTTTGTCAAAGAATTTAAGGGATTGATTGACGGTCATGTCCATGACCTGGGCAATGTTTTTTCCCCGGTATTTGATTTCAAGGGTTTCTCTGTTGTAGCGTTGCCCTTTGCAAACATCACAGGAGACATAGACATCGGGAAGAAAATGCATCTCAATTTTAATGATTCCGTCCCCGGTGCAGGCCTCACACCGTCCCCCTTTTACATTGAAGCTGAATCGCCCGGGCTTGTACCCCATGGTTCTGGCATCGGGGGTTTTGGCAAATATTTCCCGGATATGGGTGAAAATGCCGGTGTAGGTACCAGGATTGCTCCGGGGGGTTCTGCCAATGGGGGACTGGTCAATGTGGATCACTTTGTCAAGATGATTCAGGCCCTCCACACCGGTGTGAATTCCCGCCGGCAGTCGTGAATTGTAAAGTCTGTTAGACAGCAGTCGAAACAGGGTGGTCAGAACCAGGGTGGATTTACCGGAGCCGGACACCCCGGTGACACAGGTGAGGCAGGCCAGGGGAAATTTTACATCAATTTCTTTTAGATTATTGGTGGCAGCCCCCTTGATTGTTAGAAAATGCCCGCTGCCCCGGCGTCTTTGTTTGGGAATTTCAATGCGTCTTGTCCCGGAAAGATACGCCCCTGTCAGGGACGTGGGGTCATTTAACAATTGTTGGGGGGTGCCTGAAAAAACCACATGGCCGCCGTTAATACCGGCTCCGGGCCCCATGTCAATAATGTGGTCAGAGGTGAGCATGGTCTCTTCATCATGTTCCACCACAAGAACGCTGTTGCCGATGTCCCGCAGATTTAAAAGGGTGTCAAGAAGTCGTTTGTTATCCCGCTGGTGGAGGCCGATGCTGGGTTCATCCAGTACATAAAGGACCCCGGTGAGTTTGGAGCCGATCTGGGTGGCCAGGCGGATGCGCTGGCTTTCACCGCCGGAAAGGGTGGTGGCAGACCTGTCCAGGGTAAGGTAGTTGAGGCCCACGTTTTTTAAGAATTCCAGCCGTTGACAGATTTCCCGGGTGATGTGCCGGGCAATGATTTGATCCTTTCCTGGAAGGGTCATATTCCTGATCAATACCACCGCTTTTTCCACGGGCAGGGCCGTGATTTCACTGAGGGCCATGTTGGCCACCCGCACGGCACTGGAGGCGCTGTTGAGTCGGCTGCCCCGGCATTTTGTGCAGGTGGTGAAATTCATGTAGGCTTTAATCTCTTCCCTGGCACTGTGGGAGTCGGTGTCATGGTACCGGCGCTTGAGATTGGGAATAATGCCTTCAAATTTCTTTTTATAAATGATCCGGCGGCCCTCTTTCTCAAAATAAAAGGGGATTTCAGTGCGGCCGGAGCCCTGGAGCAGAACTTTTTTAAACTTTGCGGATAATTTTGAAAAAGAGGTGTAAATATCCTCGCCATAAAAACTGGTGAGGGCATCGAGAAATTCGGCAAACTGGACAGAATCCCTGCCGTTCCAGGGAGCCACAGCCCCCTCCCGCAGGGAGAGTTCCTTGTTGGGGACAATGAGATCCGGATCAAATTGGGTGACGGCCCCCAGCCCATCACACTTGGCGCAGGCCCCCTGGGGAGAGTTAAAGGAGAAGCTGGCCGGCGTGAACTCCCCATAGCTGATGTCACAGGTGATACAGGAGGCATTTTCACTGAAAAGGGTTTCCATGTTCTGGGACATGTCCAGCAATTTAACGATACCATTGCCCCAGGTAAGCGCCATTTCCAGGGAATCGGTGAGGCGTTTTTCCATGCCGGATTTTATGACAAGGCGGTCCACCACCACATCCATATCGTGGTTGATGTTTTTTTTGAGGTCCGGCAGATCATCTGTGGGATAAATTTCACCATCAATCCGGATTCTGGCAAATCCCTCTTTTTTTAACTTTGCAAGGGTTTGTCTCTGGGTTCCCTTCTGGTTTGAGATCACCGGGGCCAGGAGTATAATTTTTGTCCCCTGGGGCAGGGCAACCACCTTGTCAACAATCTGATCAATGGTCATGGAGGAGATGGGCATGCCGCACTGGTGGCAGTGGGGCTTTCCCACCCGGGCATATAGAAGCCTTAAATAATCATATATTTCCGTGACGGTTCCCACGGTGGACCGGGGGTTGTGGCCGGCACTTTTCTGCTCTATGGAGATGGCAGGAGAAAGCCCTTCAATGAAGTCCACATCGGGTTTTTCCATTTGACCCAGAAATTGTCTGGCATAGGTGGACAACGATTCCACATACCGTCGCTGCCCTTCGGCGTAGAGGGTGTCAAATGCCAGGGTGGATTTGCCCGAGCCCGAAAGCCCTGTGATGGTTACCAATTTGTTTTTTGGGATTGTCAGGTTAATGTTTTTAAGATTATGTTCCCTTGCACCTTTAATAATAATGTTTTCAGAATTCATGTTTGATTGGATCCAGATAGATAGATGGGGGCTCAGTTATGGTTTGTATGACCCAGAACGGTTATTGGGTGGGTGATTCCGGTCCCCCATCCACGCATTGACCTAAACTGGGACCAGGCCCAGGGATCATGTTTGACGGTGTGTTTTGGCTTGCAGAGTTGCCATTTTAATGGCTTGAACCAGGCTTTCGTGGCTGGCAATACCCTGCCAGGCGATGTCATAGGCGGTGCCATGATCAACAGAAGTTCTGATGATGGGCAGGCCAAGGGTGGTGTTGACACCGTCATGGAAGTGGATCATCTTAAAGGGGATCAGGCCCTGGTCATGGTACATGCACACCACCCCATCATACTTGCCCTGGGCCGCATGGAAAAACAGGGTATCCGGAGGGTGGGGGCCACTGACGTTTATCCCCTCTTTACGGGCCAGGTCCACCGCTGGGGTGATCAGATCCCGCTCTTCCGGACCGAACAGTGACTCCTCCCCGGCATGGGGGTTGAGACCGGCCACGGCCACGGCTGGCTGGGAGACGTCAAATCGGTGTTTCAATGAATCTGCTGTAATGCGGATGGTCTTAAGGATATTCTCCACGCTCAGCAGTCCACTGACCCGGGACAGGGGAACATGGATGGTGACCAGAACCACCTTTAATTTATCCCCGGCCAGCATCATGGCATAATTTTGGGTATTCGTACCATGGGCAATGAGTTCTGTGTGTCCATGGAAGCGTGAGCCCGCAAGTTTCATGGCGGTTTTGGTGATGGGGCAGGTCACCATGGCATCAATGGTATTGTTCCGGGCCATGTCAACGGCGGTGTCAATGTACTTAATCATGGCTTTGCCCGTTACTGCTGTGGGCTTGCCCGGAGCCAGTGCCTCCACGGGAAGTTGGGACAGCGCAACAAGGTTTATAATGCCCGGGGTATTAACGGCCTTGGCTGGCTCCTGAATGGTTCGGATTTTAAGGACACTGCCGGTGAAGTCAATGGCCTTTGCCATCATGTCAATATCCCCCAAAACCACGGGGGTACAGGTTCCAGAAAAGTCTGAATTTTC
This sequence comes from uncultured Desulfobacterium sp., assembly GCA_937124525.1. The sequence continues at coordinate 15,538 of CAKZLA010000478.1, read as the reverse complement.
CAGGGCACCCACAATGATCTCGGGCCCAATGCCCACAGGATCTCCCATGGTGATGCCAATCACAGGTGGTTTTTTATTCATAATGAACGGGTTTCCTCAGAGTATCTTAGGATATTGTTTTAGATTATTACTCAATATTTGGGCATCCTTATATATCCCTGTAAAATTATTTTACACTTTTGGGGTTGGTTCTAACCTCTGTCATTGGATATGTATTAAAAGTCAACAATTAAATATAATAATATCTTCGCCAATTTTATTTTGGCTTAGATTATAACCTATATATAGAGGTTAAACAACCAATGCTGGCACAATATATGGCGCTCTGATTACCAAATTTCAAACCGGTTTTCAATTTGGCAAAGGTGTTGGAAATATAATCCTATATTTCAAATATTTAAATTTGACTTGCCCCTGCTTGAAGCCTTCAACATACTACTCACCTGTGAAAGTGTAAATAAAAAATATGGTTACGTAAGGTGCTTATTCTTTTAAAAGAAATCCAAGCGTGTGAAACCATTGAAATGACGGTATGATTAATTGTTTTTAGTCATCTTGGCGAAAAATAAAGAAATTAATCGATATTCATAGCTTTAAAGAGTATTCAAAAATTCCAAGGGTTGGGGGGCAGTGGGCATATGAGGAAAATATCATGAAATAATAGCCCCTTAGAACATCTCCTGTATTTCCAGTAGATTGAATGTTTCACGGAATTATTGTCTTTTAAAACAGTATGTTATTTTTTTTGTTAGTTTTTGATTTGCCAGTTCATTGAATAGAGAGCCACTCACTTTGACTATGGATTGGTAATGACATAATAGAGGACGATCATATCAAAGAGAATGGAAGGGTATTCTAACCTGTCAAAAATGATCTCATTGGTCAAATGAGATCCTTCTGAGATGTCTTCATTCATTAACCTTAAAATACCTAATAATAAATTGCCGGGACGGTCATTGGAGTTCTATGGAGTCTTTTTGGAAAAAAGTTAAATTGAATATGAAGGATTTTTTGCCAGACCACAGTTATAGAATGTGGCTGGGACCCATTGAATTCGTTACTGCCCAGGAAAATATCATCACCTTGTCATGTCCCAATACCTTTTCCCGACGGCGGATCAAAGAGCATTACCTTGCCGGTCTTGAAAAAGCGTTCCAGCAGCTTGGGGTGAAGGGTGCTGCCATAAAACTCCAGGTCCATGCTTCAAAAGCACCCCGAAAGTCTTTGGAAAAGGGGTCAAAACAAAAATCATCCCAGCCCCAACCATTGGATCTTCCCGCGATCCCTGCGGCCCGCCCCCGGCTTCCCCGTCAGCTGACCCTGCCTGGATTGGGAAATCCTTTTGATTCGGGAAGACTGCTGAAAAAAGCATACACCTTTGACAAGTTTGTGGTGGGCAATAATAATGATTTTGCCTACTCAGCCTCCCTTTCCCTTGCCCAGGGGGGTGCCAATGGAAATGGTGCCCTTTACTTAGTGTCTGATACCGGGCTTGGAAAAAGCCATCTCTCCCAGGCCGTGGGCCACCATGCCATCAATCAAGGGGTGACGGACAAGGTGTTTTATGTGACGGCTGAAGATTTCACCAATGAGATGGTTTCTGCATTGAAAAATAACCGTATCAACAGCTTTAAGGAAAAGTACAGAACCCGGTGTGATGTGTTGATCCTTGAAGATGTTCATTTTCTGTCCGGAAAAAGTGCCACCCAGAATGAACTTGCCATGACCTTGGATTATCTTTTGGATGCGGAAAAAAAACTTATTTTCAGCGGATGTTATCTCCCCGGGGATATTCCCAAAATGAACGAACAGCTAAGGTCCCGCCTGAGCCTTGGGCTGGTTACCAGAATTGAGGCCCCGGATTTTAAAACCCGGGTGAAAATTTTGAAAAAAAAAGCGGGCCTGGTGAACACCCCAATGCCGGGTGAGGTCCTTGATTACCTTGCCCAGGAGTTGTGTGATAATGTCCGCCAACTGGAGAGCGGGCTTTCCGGGGTGACTGCCAAGGCATCACTTCTGGGTGAAAAAATTGACATAAATCTTGCCAAAAGTGTGCTCTCCAATATTTCTCGCAGTAAACAACAGATCACCGTTGATGCCATAAAAAATCTGGTATGCAAGGAATTCAGCATTGCAGAGACGGATCTTGTCTCACCCTCCAGAAAAAGAAAATATGTTCAGCCCAGGCAAATTGCCATTTATTTGGCCCGTAAATACACGGATCAGCCCCTGAAAAAAATTGGCAGAAGCTTTAATCGTTACCACGCAACGGCCATTTACTCCATTAACGCTGTGGAAAAAGCCATGAAAAAACAGGGCAGCTATGTCGAACAGATGAATTATCTGTATAAGAAAATTGAAACCGTCAAGGCCTGATATGGACAAAGCGCAATCAAAAAGTTTTTTAAAATTCTCTTTGAAGGAATTGTCATCGGCGATCTGGTATTTCACATGGGGCTTGGTTCTAATTTTCAGTGGCAGTGGGGGTAAAACATGGGAATGCGGAAAGTGGATTTAGACGCATTGGAAAAAATTGTGGGTCCCCATGGGTTGGAAAGGGGGGCAGAGGAGCGTTTTTGCCACTCCTATGATGCCACGGGACGTTCTTATTTGCCCGATGCTGTGGTGTTCCCCACCAGTGCCCACCAAGTGTCCCAGTTGCTTAAACTCGCCTGTGAGCAAAATTTCCCCGTCATTCCCCGGGGAAACGGTTCTGGAATGACCGGCGGAAGTCTCCCCCTTGAGGGAGGTGTGGTCCTTTCCATGGGCCGTATGAACACCATCCATGACATTGATGAAGACAATTTTACGGCCAGCGTGGGCCCCGGTGTTATTACTGGGGATTTTCATAAAGCTGTGGAAAAAAAAGGGCTTTTTTATCCCCCTGATCCGGCAAGTTCCGCGTTTTGCACATTGGGGGGAAATATTGGCGAGTGTGCCGGGGGCCCCAGGGCCGTTAAATACGGTGTAACCCGGGACTATGTTCTTGGTCTTGAGGCGGTGCTGCCCACGGGTGACATTATCCACACCGGGGTTAAGACAGCCAAGGGGGTAGCCGGATATGATCTGACCCGTTTGATTGTGGGGTCAGAAGGAACCCTTGCCGTGGTGACCCGGATGATCTTGCGCCTGATTCCCTTTCCCGAAAAAATAGAGACCCTTTCCGCCTGTTTTGCCGATATTCACCAAGCTGCCCGTACAGTATCTGCCATTATTCGTCAGGGGATTGTGCCACGATGTGTGGAATTCCTGGATAGATCCTCCCTGGAACTGGTGAAAAATGTCCTGGGTCCTTCTGCGGTGGCACCTGGTACCTGTGCACTGCTGATTCTTGAGGTGGATGGGAAAAAACAGATGGTGGCCACCGAGGCCCGGCAATTGAAGTCTTTGTGTCACTCCATGGGAGCTATAAAGGTCATGGCTGCCCAGACCCCTGGGGAGACTGCCGCTATCTGGAAAGCCAGAAAGGCACTTTCACCCCTGTTGTATCAACTTGCCCCCCATAAGATAAATGAAGACATTGTGGTGCCCATCAGCTGTATTCCAGACATGGTGGAGTACATTGAACAGCTTCAAAGACAATCCGGCCTGACCATTGTCAGTTTCGGGCATGCCGGGGACGGTAACATCCATTGTAATATCATGTATGACAAACGGGATGCAGATCAATGCCACAGGGCACAAAAGGCGGTGGATGCCCTTTTTGATCATACATTAAAACTGGGGGGAACCATCACAGGGGAACATGGGGTGGGGATCACCAAGAAAAAATATCTTAAAAAGGAGATAGGTCCGGTTGAAATTGGGCTGATGAAACAGATCAAGCAGCTCTTTGATCCTCATAATATACTGAACCCGGGAAAAATTTTTTAGCAGAGGGCTCTTTTTTCGGGTGGTCTTATGGACGTCCGTACCAAATAGATGTCTTTTTACTCAAATTCGCCACCTTATGATTATAGTGCCGGTCACTTGACTTGATATCGAAAAGCCACCTTAAGCTATTGTAAATATATGATAAATATCTCAAAATCAGTATCAGTTCATATGGCTGGCACTATAGTTAAGGTGAAATAAGACTTTAAAATCAAACATCTGTGGTTTGTTATAGAGATTATAAAAAGGCTATTTTGCGCTTTGAGTTTTTAATGTCTGAAATATAACGGACATTGGTAACACACAAAAATTAACCCCCTATTGCATTCGTGCTGGAAAGTAATTCAGGGTCAGCAGCTCTTCAAACAGGTCAATGCCGGGGTTATGGGTGTGTTCCAGTGCACATTGGATGGATGCGGCACAATAACGGGTGCACACTTCATCTGTTTTGCTGAACTCTCCAAAACAATCCAGATTATCCTGTGAATCATCCATCATCGTGTCATCGACAAAATCATTTTCAATGCGTTGAATTTTCATATATATTCCTGTGCTTCCCGGGAAGCATATTATTGGTGTCCTGGACAGTCCAAAGGGCCAATTTCCTGGCCATCCCATTTTTTTATTTTTATGTAAAAAATTCATATACCATGGATTCAAGGCGACTTACAAGGGGTTTTAAGGTTTCCCGGCGGGTGGCGGAAACCAGAATACCCTGGTTGAGCAGCCATGGGTTGTCAAACTGATTTATCTCAATGCGATCCTGTTTATTGAATACAAAAATCACGGGCAAATGTTCCAGTGAGAGTTTTTTCAGGATTTTTTCAACGGATTGAATCTGCTGATTATATCTGGGGTTGCTGACATCCACCACATGGAGCAGAATATCTGCCTGTTCAAGTTCTTCCAGGGTAGCCTGGAAGGCATCCATCAATTCATCCGGAAGGTCCTGGATAAACCCCACGGTATCGGTGATGATCACCTCAACATCCCGGGGGAACCTCAGACGTCGACTGGAGGGGTCCAGGGTTGCAAACAACTTGTTTTCTGCGGTGATATTGCTTTGGGTCAGGCTGTTTAACAGGGTGGATTTGCCAGCATTAGTATATCCCACAATGGAGATGACGGGCACCCCTTTACGGTTACGCCGGGCCCGTTGCTGGGAGCGCTGTTTTCTTATCTTTGAAAGATCCTTATTTAGCTTTGCGATGCGTTCTCTCACCCGTCTTCGGTTAAGTTCAAGCTTTGTTTCTCCGGGACCTCTGCCCCCAATCCCACCTGTGAGCCTGGACATAGCCGTGTTTTTGGTGATGAGCCGGGGAAGCAAATATTGCATCTGGGCCAGCTCCACCTGGAGTTTTCCCTCCCGGCTTCTGGCATGTTTGGCAAAGATGTCAAGGATGATCTGGGTGCGGTCCAGGACCTTCATTTCAACAAAATCGGTTATGGATCGGATTTGGGCGGCCCCAAGTTCCTGGTCAAAGACCAGCATGGTGGCATGTTTCTGAATTGCCTGTATGGTGAGTTCCGCCAGCTTTCCTTTCCCCACCACAAACTTGGGATCAATCTTTCGTCGTCGCTGGATGGCAGTGTCAATTACCTGAACACCGCTGGATCGACAAAGCTCCTTGAGTTCCTCCAGGGAAGCCTTTGCCTCCTTGGGCGCGTCTGTGGTAACATGGATCAAAAGGGCTTTTTCCTCGCCCTTGTCCGCCGAATAAAGAGCATTCAGGCGACTCAGCTCCGACTCCAATGCCTTGATCATTGCGGAGCAGTCCATGTCAAGCCCATCAGAAAAAATGGGGGGCATCACCTCATAGGGCAAGCCTTCTTCCTGGGGAAGAATGTGTCCTCTGTAAATTTTTCCGGGTAACCCTGCGTCGGTGACGGTAACAGCGGCCATAAAATCCAGGCGAAGCAGGGCAAGATCGGTGAGGTCATCCTGGGACAGGGGATCATCTTTGAGGTGGGTATGGATACACCGCAGCCCTTTGAGTTGTCCGGGAAGAGCCCGGTAATCCGTGGTGTCTGGAATGACAATGCGGTGGGCATCCCCGGCAATGACATATATGGTTTTTCCAGCCCGGTCGATGAGAAGTCCCACCTGTCGACCTATGTCATGGGAGATGGCAACCATCTCCTGGGTCTGTTCCAGGGAGATGAGGTATTCGGGATCAGTGCGGTAAAGGTATAAGTTTTCCAGCTGTTTTATCTGGGTGGCTTTGAGACCTGCGGTGCTACCAATGATTTTTTTCATTTAGCTCTTTTCATTATTTGTTGTGGTAAGGGACCTTGCCATGATCGTTCTATATGAAAGAGTAGGTGTGTCTAACATTATTTTAGATATTGTTATGGGTAGGCCAAATTCCCAATACGGTCTACCTGTGGCAGTTATTCAAAATTTTGATAAGAGCCTGCTGCCAGTTCTTCAAACCGGGTATATGCACCAATAAATGCCATGTGGGCCGTGCCAATGGCACCGTTTCTGTTTTTTGAGATGATAATTTCCGCCTTACCTTTGTTGGGATTGCTTTCCTCTTTGTTATATACCTCATCTCTGTAAATAAAAGCAATGATATCGGCATCCTGCTCCAGGGCACCGGATTCACGCAGATCGGACATGAGGGGGCGTTTTTCTGCCCGTTGTTCCAGCATACGATTGAGCTGGGAAAGGGCAATCACTGGAATTTCAAGCTCCTTGGCCAGGGCCTTGAGTGCCCGGGAGATCTCGGCAATTTCAAGATCCCGGCGGTCGGAATGAAAGGGGGCCTTCATCAATTGGAGATAATCAATGATGATGAGCCCAAGTCCCTTGTCCATTTTGAGTCGGCGGGTCTTGGCGCGGATTTCCATGGCCGTGATATTGGGGGTGTCATCAATGAATATGGGCACTTCGTTGAGAATTCCTGCGGCGTCCGTGGCATTTTGCCAGTCTTCCTGGCTGATGAAACCGGTTTTAAGACGGTTGGAGTCAATGCGTGCTTCTGATGTCAGCAGTCTCATGGACAGTTGCTCCCGGGACATTTCCAGGGAAAACACCGCCACCGGCACCTGTTCTTCCACGGCCACATTGCGGGCAAGATTCAGGGCAAAGGCTGTTTTTCCCATACTGGGACGGGCCGCCAGGATGATGAGATCTGATTTTTGAAGGCCCGATGTGAGCTGATCCAGTCGGGGATACCCGGTGCTCAGGCCGGAAAGGCCACCGCTGGAGCCCTGGCGCTCTTCTAACATATCAATGTTCAGGTTGATGAGATCCCCAAGGGTGCTGAAGTTTTTGCTGGATTTGGATTCTGAAATATTGAAGATGGCATTTTCTGCAAAATCAATGATATCCACCACATCCCCCTGATCCTTCATGCAGCGCTCCACAATGGCTGTTGCGCTTTTAATCAGGGTGCGAAGGGAGGCTTTGCCCTGGATGATCCTGGCATAATGAAGGGCATTGATGGCCATGGGTGCTGCATCTGCAATGGCGGCAAGAAAACTTGCGCCTCCGATCTCTTCCAGTTCATCTTTTTCCTTGAGCCGGGTGGCCACGGTGACAAGGTCTGCCGGCTCATCCCGGTTAAACAGCTCAATGATGACATGGAATATTTTTTCATGGGCTTTTTTGTAAAAATCTTCGGGTTTGAGGATATCCACCACATCCAGCAGGGTGTCGTTGTCGATGAGAACCGCACTGAGAAGGGATTCCTCTGCTTCGAGATCATGGGGAGGGGTTTTGTTGAGCAGGGGATCAATGTTTTTCTGTTTTGGATTTACCACGGTATTGGGATCTTTTGGGTTAGAGGGTGGTTAAACAAGGCTCCGGTAAATCCTGAGGGGTTTGTAAATATCCCTCCCACGGACAGGGTCCATGGGAGGGGGGAGCACTTAGTCGGTTGTGTCTTCTGGGACAACCGTTACGGTTATTTCCGGTTCAACATCCTTGTAAAGCCTTACAGGAACCTTATATTCACCTGCTTCCTTGATGGGTTCAGCAAGGAGAATGGCACGACGTTCAATAAAAACGTCCTGGGCATCCAGGGCCGCTTTAATGTCATGGGAGGTGACAGAACCGTAAAGTCTTACCTCCTCAAACACCTTGGCCTTGATGGTGCATTTTATGTCTTTGACCTTTTCTGCCATCTCCTGGGCCAGTTTCTTTTCTTTGGCAATCTGAAGATCGAATTTGGCCCGGGCCTGTTCAATCACCTTTCGGTTCTGGGGGGTGGCTGCAATGGCTTTTCCCTGGGGAAAGAGATAATTCCTTGCATATCCCGGGGCAACCGTGCATTCGGAACCCACAATGCCCAGTGTGTCTATTGTTTCTTTGAGTATTACTTTCATTTTAACCTCCGATAAAGGTTCAGTCCGTTGTCAGACCGTGTTGTTTTTTTATGGTGGACAAAAAACCATGCCGGAAAGTATATTTCCGGTAAATTATTTGTATGGTTGATGTCCTCTTTTGCACCGTTTGTGCCGCGCTATTTTACGGTTTCGTCTGCTGTGTCGTTTTTTCTGAAGTTGATCCATGTGTCAAAAAAGCCCAGACCCACCACCACCAGCAGAAAAATCTGCTGAAGGGCGATGATGCTGTATATGAAAATTTTAAGGGCCCTGGGAAACTTCTTTTTTTCAAAAAAGAAAGAGACAATGGCAATGCCCTGGAAAAAATACACCGGCAATAATGAAATCAAAAAATTCAAGCTGATGATTTTAAATGATTTCATCGGTAAAATCAGACCGATGCCAAAGGTGATGACCAGCCACACCAGATATTCCGGTGCTTTCCACCGGTTAAGGTGGGCAAGTTTCTTAAGGTGTATCCCCTTTTTTACAAGAATCTTTTTGATAAAAAGGATGTTGCTCCAGATGACAACAAGCAGCATTGATATAAATAATGAGGGAAGAACCCGCACCAGAACATATTGGATTGTGTCCATGGACTGGGCAATCACTGCCACATTTTCCTGGGGGATTCCCATGTTGCTGTATAATTCCATGGTTAGATCAAGGTTTGCCCCGACATAGGCGGACACCATGGGAAGAAGTGCTTTCCCGGTGAACATGGTGTGGGCAAGGACAATGAAAAAACACAGGCCAAGAGTTGCCACACCTGTATAAAACCCTGTTTTGACAATGGAAAGATTTCTTTCCATGCATTCACCTATCATGAATCCGGTGAGCAGGAGTCCCCCGTAAAACAGCGTGTCAATGGATAGCTCCCCTGAAGCCGTTGCAATGATTCCCAGCACCACGGTGGCAATGACGGCACCCATGGTTCTTCCCAGTTTCAGCCGGTAAAAAAGCACTGGCATGGGCAGCATCATGGCCATTATAAATCCCAGTAAGGGCACATAAAGGGTGATGGAAACGATGACCAGGCATACAGATATACCCGTGAGGATATCCTTTAATATTGCAGCCCGGGCGTTTTGGGGATGGGGTAACTGATCCATTATATTTGCTTTGGTGGGTTAACTGAGTTTACCAACATAGGGCAGGAACGCGATGGTTCTGGCCTGTTTGATGGCAACCGCCAGTTTTCTTTGATGTTTGGCACAGGTGCCTGTGATACGTCGGGGAATAATTTTACCCCGCTCGGTGATAAAAGGTCTTAATGCCTTGGCATCTTTATAATTGATTTCAAGGGTGCTGTCTGCGCAGAATCGGCACACTTTACGACGCTGGAAAAATCTTTTCTTTGTATTTTTTTTCTGGAATGCCATGGTTAGTTTTCCTCCTGTGCAGCTTCAGCGGTTTCGGTCTCCGGGGCTTTGGTCTCTTCCGGGGTGTCAGCTTCTGCGGCTTCAGTCACCTCGTCTGCGGCCTCATCGGTGGCTGCGGGAGCGGCTTCTTTTACCTCTTTCGGTTGAGTTGTTGCGGGGGCTGCTTCCTTTACTTCTTCCGGTTGAGCTGCTGCGGCAATTTCCGCTTCCAGTGCACTGGCGGTCACATTTTTTTCCAGCAGGACCGTCATGAATTTCATCATTTTGTCGTCCAGGCGGAAGTTACGTTCAAGCTCGGTGACAAGTACGCCGGTTCCACCATAGGTCATGCAGACGTAATGGCCCCGTGCTTTTTTCTTTATGGGATAGGCAAGTTTTCTGTTTCCCCAGTCATCAAAGTCGACGAGGATGCCTTTCTCCTGTACCAGCAGGTTTTTGTATTTGTCAAATAGATTCTTTCTGGCATCTTCCTGGAGATCAGGATCTGCAATAAAGATGGTTTCATACCTTCTCATGTACGCTCTCCTTGCGGATTACAGCCCCGTTTTTATGCGGAGCAAGGATAATAATGGGGAACCGGACAATCCGGTTCCGTGGGATCGTTCATACTTTTGTCAATGGCTGGGCCATCCACCATTTTTTAACTTTTAACCGATAAGTCCTCTTCTGAGTCTTTTATTCAGGAGGGGTAGTTGACGATTAAAATATAAAATATTATATATTAAATATAAACAATAATCATACCACCCAATTGTTTTCGGGTCAATATAATTTTTGATTTGCCGCAGCAGCTCTAATTCTGGTTGCAATTGATTTAAGATCCAGCAATTCTAATTTTGGTGACATCTGCGTTTAAAACCAGGCAAATCACAGTTTTCATCAACGTGATTTCAATGAATTACACATCAATGAGCTCGGTTAAAAATCATAATTAGAGTTGCTGTTTGAGATCATGGGCTTTATGTCGACTGGGTTTTTAAGTTTTCCAGTTCTTCCCATCTTGCATACAATGTGTCCACTGTTTCCTGGGCTTTCTGGAGTTGGGTGTACACCGTGGCAAGGGTGCCGGGATTTTCCATCACAGCAGGTGTTTCAGCTTCTTTCTGAATGGTTTCTACCTCAGATTCAGCCATGAGTATTTTTTCTTCTATCTTGTCCAATTCAAATTGGTGCTTATAAGAAAATCCCGAGGCTTTGGATTGACTTTTGCCTGGACTCTGGGGTTTAGATGGCTGTTTTTTTTTGGTTTCTGTGGATATTTTCTGTTGCTGCTTGAGGCATTGATGATAATCGGCAAACATCCGGGCCTTTCCCCTACCATCAAAAAAGAGGATGCTGTCCGTGACCCGATCCAGCAGGAATCGGTCATGGGAGACAATGACCACAGCTCCGGGAAAGTCCAGGAGGCTCTCTTCAAGGACTTCCAGAGAGGGTATGTCAAGGTCGTTGGTGGGCTCATCCAGCAGGAGTATGTCCGCTGGCTGGGCCATGAGGTTGGCAATGAGTATTCGTGCTTTTTCTCCGCCGGAGAGGCGTTTAACGGGAAGAGTGAGCTGATCCGGGGTAAAGAGAAAGCGTTTGGCCCAGGAGACAATGTGGATACTTCTGTTTTGAAAGACCACCGCATCCCCCGCCGGTGACAGGGCCTCTTTTAGGGTGATTTCAGGGTCCAGTTTGGATCGGGTCTGGTCAAACACCGCCACCTTGAGGTTGTCCACCCGTTGCACAACACCTGTGTCCGGGGATAATTTGTTTTCAAGGATATTCATGAATGTGGTTTTCCCGCTGCCGTTTTCCCCCATGAGCCCCAGTCGGGTCCCCGGGGTTAATTTAAGGCTGATGTTCTGGAACAGGCAGCGCCCCTGGATGGATTTTCCGACTTCCTTGCAGGTGAGCAGTTGACGGGTTTTGCGCCGGGTGCTGTCAAAATCAATGTCCACTCTTTGGGTGCGGTTATTCATGCGTTTGACCATGGCAAGCTGTGTCCTTAACACCTCTGCCTGATCAATGCGGTATTTTGCCTTGGTGGATCTGGCCTTGGCTCCCTGGCTGAGCCATTCGCTCTCCCTTCGCATTTTATTGGAGAGAATTTCTTCCTGTCGGGCCTGGGCTTCCAGAAATTTTTCCCGGTGATCCCGGAAATGAAGATACCCCCCTGAAGCGGAAAGTTGTCCCTCGGGATAGCACCGGCCAAGTTCCATGATTTCAGAGCAGACATTTTCAAGAAAACAGCGGTCATGGCTTACCACCACAAAGGCAAATCGGGGATTTTTCAGTATACCTTCAAGCCAGAGAATGGTTTTGATGTCCAAGTGGTTGGTGGGTTCATCCAGAAGCAGCAGGTCCGGCTCCAGTGTCAGGGTTCTCATGATGGCAAGTCGTTTTTTCCATCCCCCGGAAAGATGAGCACATAGCTGGGTTTCGTCTGTGAAGCCCCCCATGCCAATGGCCCGTTTTGTCCGCCGGTAGCGTTCGGGATCATCCATGGGTTCCTGGGATAGGCCGTCCATCAGGGTCTGTTCAATGGTTTTTGTTCCATCCAGAATATCTTCCTGGGGAAGATAGGCCATGCGTGTGAGGGGTTTGATGTATTTATCCCCCTGGTCCGGGGAATCCTCTCCGGCGATGAGTTTGAGCAGGGTGGATTTACCACTGCCGTTGCCACCAATGAGGCCCTGTTTTCCTCCTGTTTTGAAATTGATGGAAAGATCTTCAAATATAGGGGTGTCTCCATAGGTTTTATGGAGCGAACGATAGCTGAAAAGAAGTGTCATGGGTGCCTGGGTCTGCCTATGTTTTTTTATATAAAATTCCGTCTAAAAGACTGCAATTATTAAAGTTTCATTTTTTGTTGTGGCAGGTGCTTACTGCCATGTATGTTTATATGAAAAAGTAGGTATTTGGGTAATAGGTTGGTTGGTTAATGGAAATCCAGAGCCCGTGGGGTGTTACCCAAACTTTTTTCATTCATTGTTGTGTGGATGATCCATATGGCTGTTTTATTTGAAAAAATGTTTATTTGTGGGGAACGGTATTGTTGGGCTGCCTGTATCTTTTTATCATCCGGGCCACAAATCCTGCAAAAAGGGTAAGGCTGATGAGAATAATAAAGGATGCTGAAAAAAAGGTCATGACAAAATGAAACGGATTTTTGAGCCCATAGGTGGCAACAAGAAGATCAATGCCAAACACGATAAAAAACAGAGAGGTAAGACAGAGGACGCCCTGGATGGTCCACCAATAATGGGGTCTATTCATCATAAAATTATTTATCCCTGGGTTGTTGAAAAGTACTGACAAGCATATTATAGATCCATGGTTCTGTAAAGTGGCTTTGGATTTTACAAAGCTTTGCAATGACAGTATGCTGTGCCACGCAGTGCAATAAATTATAAATATGGGGCTGAAATGAGAATTCTTTTCATTGAAGATGATAATAAAATAGTTGATTTTGTCACCAAGGGGCTGGGGGCTGTGGGGTACATAACAGACCATGCCGTGGATGGTCTTGATGGATTGCTCATGGCAAAATGCGGTGATTATGATCTTTTTCTGGTGGATGTCATGTTGCCCGGGCTGGATGGTATCTCTTTGATTGGAAAATTGAGAAGCATGCAGATCAACACTCCGGTGATTATTTTAAGTGCCAGGGATAAAGTGGATGATCGGGTCCGGGGGTTGGAGGCCGGGGCCGATGATTATTTGACCAAACCCTTTGCCTTTACTGAGTTGCTGGCGCGGATTCAGGCGCTTCTGCGCCGGGCCGGGGGGAGTGCGGAGACCACATTGCTCATCTGTGAGGATCTCTCCTTGAACCTGATCTCAAGAGAGGTGAAAAGAGGTGATGATGTCGTTGATCTTCAGCCACTGGAATTTTCCTTGCTGGAATATTTTTTGCGTAATCAGGGGCGGGTGGTTTCAAAAACCATGATCATTGAACATGTGTGGAACTACAATTTTGATCCCATGACCAATGTGGTGGAAGCAAGGGTTTGCAGGCTCAGGGACAAGGTGGATAAGGGGTATGGTGTGAAACTTATCCATACGGTCCGTGGGGTTGGATATGTTCTGCGTCGGTGAAAATTTGCAGGCAATTGCTCGTAAAGTTTGAATATCGAGTATTAAGGAAAAAAATGCGCTTTCCAAGACTTTTTCATACCCTGGCCTTCCGGCTGACCCTATGGTATGCCGGGATTTTTGTTGTATCTTCCTGTGTGGCTTTTATGTTGTTTTATCTCCTGGTGTCCCGGACTATTGTGGGTCACATGGATGGAGAATTGGAAGGAATTGCGGCACGGTTTTCAACGGTTCTTTCGCTCCAGGGCCTTCCCGGTATTAAGCGTCTTGCAGCACTGGAGGCCCGGGCTGCGGGTGAAAAAAAGGTTTTTTTCCGTCTGTTGTATCCCGATGGAGAGGTATTTGCGTCCTCTTACATGGCCTATTGGGAGCGAATTCCCATTTCTAAACTGACCCTTGAAGAGCTGGTTGGCACAGGACAAAATGTGTATGACACCGTTGCCGTGGATGGAGACGCATATTCTGTCCGGGTACTGTATCACCTGGTGGGTTCCGGGGTGGTGCTCCAAACGGGTCTTGCCATGGAAGCCTATTCCGGTTTCTTTAATGCCTTTGGCCGTGTTTTTGTTGGGGTCATGGCCCTGGTGATCCTGTTTGCCGTGATTCCTGGCTGGTTCATGGCCCGAAAGGCATTGGGGGGTGTGGCTGCTGTGACCCGGACGGCGGCTGTCATTTCCGGGGCCAGTCTGTCCCAGCGGGTTCCTCTCACCGGTCACCATGATGAATTGGATCAGTTGGCCATTACCTTTAACGGCATGTTGGATCGCATTGAAACCCTTGTGACAAGTATACGGGAGATGGGGGACAATATTGCCCATGACTTAAAGGGGCCAGTGACCCGGATTCGAGGCCTTGCCGAGGTCACTCTGGTGCATGGCAAAGCCCTTGATGAATATCAGGCCATGGCGGCTTCCACCATTGAGGATGCGGATCGGCTGCTCTCCATGATCAATACCATGCTGGTGATTTCCAGGGCTGACAGTGGCCAGGGGGAATTTTGCATGGAATCGGTGGATCTTTCTGATCTTGTGGAAGAGGCGTGCCAGCTTTTTTACCCTTTGGCCGAAGATGGCGGGGTGGTGCTGAAAAACAGAGCCCAGGGTCAATTTGAGGTGTATGCAGACCGGGGAATGATGCAGCGCTGCCTGGCCAATCTCATTGACAATGCCATAAAATATACAAAAACCGGGGGCCTTGTGACGGTGGGGGTGAGTCCTGGAACCCAAGAAATGGTTGAAGTAATTGTGGAAGATACCGGTATGGGTATTGAGCCTGAAAATCTGGAGCGGGTGTTTGAACGATTTTTCCGGGCAGATGCCTCACGGAGTCGCCGGGGCACCGGTCTTGGATTGAGCCTGGCCCGCTCCATTGCCCGGGGACATAAGGGGAATGTGATGGTGAATAGTGTGCCAGGGCAGGGCAGTGTTTTTACGATCCGCCTGCCCCTGCTTAAAAATGGAGAGCTGCTTTCATTACCAAATGGTAATGTTCAGGTCATTTAATCATCATTTTTATGTATTATAGTAATATCATTGAAAAGAGATCCATGACCATGGGATGAAATCGGGATATCTTCCGTGGCCTGTAAGATTGGATCTGTTATTTATATTGATAATACTTGATGATCAAGTTTTTTTGCCACAAGCCTGACCCCGTTCTTCCAAAATTGGCCTTAAAAAAATTTGAACATCGAGTAAGAAGGAGGGTGTTATGAAAAATGTAAACAAACATATTATGGTCATTGCATTGGTGTTTTCCCTGCTGGTGCCGGTGGTTTCTTTTGCAAAGGTAAAAATGGTGCCAGCAGGCTTCAGTGAGCTGGCTGAAGATGCCAGGCCCGCTGTGGTGAATATTCGCACCGTTAAAACCATCCA
>CAKZLA010000477.1 GCA_937124525.1 uncultured Desulfobacterium sp. | reverse complement strand
TCTTGATAATTGTTTGGTATGATTTTTGTTCAAACCAGTTTGCTGGGGGGGATTTTCAACACATCGGAGATAGAAAAAAATGAAAGACGTTGTGATCGTAAGTGGTGTCAGAACACCTGTTGGATCCTTTGGTGGTTCGTTAAAAAGTGTATCTGTTGTTGAGCTTGGCGCCACGGTGATGAAATCGGTTTTAAAACGGGCAGGACTGCGACCCGAAGCAGATGATGCAGTAAAGGCTTTTGGGCCTGAAACCCTCAAAGACCAAGGACAGATTGACCTTGAAAAAAAAGGGTATGATTACGATGATTCCCTCACCCCGGTGCACATTGATGAGGTCATCATGGGCAATGTGCTCCAGGCTGGCCAGGGGCAAAACACGGCCCGCCAGGCAATGATCGCCGCCGGTATTCCCCGCTTTACCCCAGCGTTCACCGCCAATAAAATTTGTGGCTCCGGGCTCAAGGCCATTGCCCTTGGTGCCCAGGCCATCATGACCGGAGAGGCAGATGTGATTTTGGCAGGAGGTCAGGAGAGTATGAGCAATGCCCCCATGGCACTGCCCAAGGCCCGCTGGGGTCACCGCATGGAACTCACCGGAACCGGTGATATCTATGATTTGATGGTATTTGACGGGCTCTATGAAATTTTCTATGGATATCACATGGGATTAACGGCGGAAAACATAGTGGCAAAATATGGTATCACCCGCCAGGAGCAGGATGAACTGGCTCTGATGAGCCACACCCGGGCCCTGGGAGCCATTAAGGATGGCACCTTTGCCCAGGAAATCATTCCTGTGAAATTCATGTCCCGGAGAAAAGAGGTGGTGGTGGATGTGGATGAGCGACCCATGGAAACCAGCATGGAAAAATTGGCAAAATTAAGACCAGCCTTTAAAAAAGACGGCAGTGTTACGGCGGGAAATGCATCGGGTATTAATGATGGGGCTGCAGCAGTGCTGCTCATGACTGAAGAAAAAGCAGATGCCCTGGGCCTTGAAAAAATAGCCAAAATAAAAGCCTTTGCCTCTGGTGGACTTGATCCGGCCTATATGGGCCTGGGACCCATCCCTGCCATTAAAAAGGTTCTCTCCTCCACGGGCATGACCATGGGGGATATTGACATGGTGGAACTCAATGAGGCCTTTGCAGCCCAGGCCATTGGGTGCATGAGAGAACTCAATCTTGATGTGGAAAAACCCAATGAACTGGGAAGCGGCGTCTCCCTTGGTCATCCCATTGGATGCACCGGAGCTCGGCAGATGGTCACCGCCATTAACCAGATGAAAAGAAAAGATTATAGCACAGGTCTTATTTCCATGTGCATTGGTGGCGGCATGGGCATGGCCATGGTCATTGAACGCTAATTTTTACTTTACTTGGAGCGTTCCTGATGGTAAAAAACAGATTGTTTATAAACCATAACAGGTGCAGATAAAAAAACAGGGGAGCTTGAAGATATGGACATCAGCAGGAAATTGGGTATCATGATTTTTTCAGCCGTTCCGGCAATCATTGGTGGCGGCATTGTGTATCATTTTTTTGGAAGCTTTGTTCAGGTAATTATTTATGAATGTGTGCTTTTGCTGGCAGCCATGGGATGTATCGGCCGTAAATAGGTCTGCTTCAAAAAACCTGGAAACATTTTGTACACGTAAGCATCTGTGAGAACAAAATATACTGGGGTGAGATTTTAACCGGCAGACCCCAGGGGTCTGCCCGGTTGAAATTTTGCCCCATATGCCCATGGGTGTTCATTAGCGTTTTTGTGTAATCTGATCCCCATTGCCGGAGATCTTCTCTGGGCCGGGTATGACGTACAAGATAGAAACCAAGGCCGGGATTGATTTTTTGAACAGGCTGTATAAAACACGCTTGGCATATCTGTTTTAAAGATAGCCAGCCTGACCCTGCCAATTATCTCCCGCGAGTTGTATCTCTTTTATTCCCTCCCAACGTTTTCCCTGTGGCTGAATTTAGAATCAAGGCAGATCGGGTGTTTCATAACCGGTATAATGGCGTCCTTAGTATGTTAGGCTACCTACTTAAGGGGCGGGGACAGCCTTTAGACTCAAGCCTCTTAACAGCCTGGAATTTAGGGGATCAAAAGCTAATTATCCCCATGAAAATTTTAAAAAATATCCCGGCTTAAGTGGGTGTCTCTATTATGATGCTTTGGCCTTGACCCAGGCGTTTTTTCCGGATTCATCCGGATTGATAATATCCGTTGTAAAGTTTCTAAAGGACAGTGAATGATAAACCAAGACAACAATGTGACAAGCATCGAGAAGGAGATGAAACAGTCCTATCTCGAATATGCCATGAGCGTCATCATCGGCAGGGCCCTTCCCGATGTCCGGGATGGCCTAAAACCTGTTCATCGACGGGTACTTTTTGCCATGCGCCAGCTGCGCAACGATTGGAATAAATCCTATAAGAAATCCGCCCGTGTGGTGGGTGATGTCATTGGTAAGTATCATCCCCACGGTGATGCTGCCGTGTATGACACCATTGTTCGCATGGCCCAGGATTTTGCCATGCGGTATCCTTTGGTGGATGGCCAGGGAAACTTTGGTTCCGTGGACGGAGATGCCCCGGCTGCCATGAGGTACACCGAGATCCGCATGAAAAAGGTGGCCCACCAGATGCTGGCTGACCTTGAAAAAGAGACCGTGGACTGGATACCCAACTACGATGAAACCATGGAAGAACCTTCGGTGCTGCCCACCCGGTTGCCAGCCCTCCTGGTCAATGGATCTTCTGGTATTGCCGTTGGTATGACCACCAATATTCCCCCCCACAATATTAAAGAGGTGGCCAACGCCATCATTGCCCTTTTGGATAACCCGGCCATTTCCATTGCCGAAATCATGACCCATGTTCCCGGACCTGATTTCCCCACAGCGGGCATGATATACGGCAGGAATGGAATCCATGATGCCTACACCACCGGTCGTGGAGTGGTTGTCATGCGGGCACAAATTGATGTGGAGGAAAACAAAAAAACCAATCGGGAAACCATTGTTGTCACGGAGCTGCCCTATCAGGTGAACAAGGCCAGGGTGGTGGAAAAGATCGCGGAACTCATGAAGGCCAGGGTGATTGAGGGGGCTTCCTTTGTAAGGGATGAGTCCGATCGCGATGGTATGAGAATCGCCATTGGGTTGAAAAAAGATCAATTCTCCGAAGTGGTGATCAACCAGCTCTACAAACACACCAACATGCAGTCCAGCTTTGGTATTATTTTTCTTGCGGTTATCAACAAGCGTCCACAGCTTTTTACCATTAAGGAACTGCTGGACCATTTTATCAAGCATCGCAAGGATGTGATCTTCCGGAGAACCCGGTTTGATCTGAGAAAGGCCCAGGAGCGGGCACATATTCTTGAGGGGCTCAGGGTGGCCTTGGATCAATTGGATGAGGTGGTGGCCCTGATCCGGGGGTCTCGCTCTCCGGAAGTCGCAAAGGAAGGGCTCATGACGGCCTTTTCCCTGTCAGAGATCCAGGCCCAGGCCATATTGGACATGCGTCTCCAGCGTCTCACCGGCCTTGAACGGGATAAGATTGAGGAAGAGTATGCGGCATTACAAAAGGATATTGCCTGGTTCCAGGAAATCCTCTCCAGTGACCAGGTGGTCCGGGGAATTATCAGAGAGGAGATGGAGACCCTTAAGGAAGAGTTTGCCGACGAGAGACGCACCCGCATCGTTGAAAATACCGGTGATATAAATATTGAAGATCTCATTGCCGAAGAGGATATGGTGGTCACCATTTCCCGCAGTGGCTATATTAAACGCAATCCCATCACCCTTTATGCGACCCAGCACCGGGGAGGTAAGGGCAAAATGGCCATGGGCACCAAGGAAGATGATTTTGTGGAGCATCTCTTTGTGGCATCCACCCACCATACCTTTCTTTTTATTACCAACATGGGCAAGGTGTACCAGACCAAGGTATATGAACTTCCCATGGCCAGCCGATCAAGCCTTGGTAAGGCCATTGTGAATCTGTTAAATTTGGATGAGGGAGAAGAACTTGCCACGGTGTTGACAGTGCCGGAGTTCACGGAAAATAAATATGTGGTCATGGCAACGGCCAGGGGCAGGGTTAAAAAGACCGATTTAATGGCCTACTCCCGACCGCGCTCCGGAGGCCTTATTGGCATTAAACTTGCCGATGATGATGAACTCATTGCCGCTGGCATCACCGACGGAAATATGGAGATCTTTTTGGGTTCAAATGAAGGTAAGGTCATTCGATTCCATGAAGCAGAGGTCCGCTCCACAGCCCGGGGCTCCATGGGAGTCCGGGGCATGCGCATTGGTGAAAAAGATTCCCGTGTGGTGGGTATGGAGGCCTTAAGCCATGGAGAAACCCTTTTGACGGTGACGGAAAATGGGTATGGAAAGCGAACTTATATTGAGGAGTATCGATGCCAGACCCGGGGGGGCAAAGGGGTGTTTTCCATCAGGACCTCCCAGCGTAACGGCCAGATGGTTTCTCTGTTGTTAGTGGAAGACAAGGATGAACTGATGCTGGTCACAGACAAGGGAAAACTGATCCGCACCGACATCAGCAGCATGTCAGTGATCAGTCGAAATACCCAGGGGGTAAGATTGATCAATCTTGCGGACCAGGAAAAACTCATTGGGGCCGCAAGGCTTCCAGAGGAGGAGACACCCCTTCCGGAAGACCAGGAAGAAGGTGTAACTTTGGAACCCGGAGGCGATGATGCCGGGCCTGAACCCTTGACGGATCCTGAGGTGACACCTGAAGCACCGGTGGATGATGGTGAAGATGGGCAGGGAGACGACGAATAACCATAAGGGGCAGGGCCATCGCAGCCGGTTGCGGGAGCGGTTCCTCAAGGGAGGTCTGAGCGGCTTTCTGGACTATGAGGTCATTGAACTTCTGCTGACCCTGAACACCCCCCGGCAGGATTGTAAAGCCCGGGCCAAGGAGTTGCTGGAGCGCTTTAAAACCCTCCAGGGAGTTTTTGAGGCCAATCCCGAAGAGCTGGCACGGGTCAAGGGCATTGGTCCGTCCAATATCCTGGGACTCCGGTTGATCAAGGAGGTTTCGAATCGTTACCTTGCGGCCCAGGTGGTGCACGGGGAGATTCTTGGGAACTCCCGGGAGCTTAAAACCTATCTCGCTCATGCCATTGGAAGGAAAACCAGGGAGGTGTTTGCCGGGATTTTTCTGGATGCCAAAAATCGGGTTAATGCCATGGAAATCCTTTTTGAGGGTACCCTTACCATGAGTTCTGTTTATCCCAGGGAGGTGATTGTAAAAGCCCTGGAGCACAGGGCTGCGGCAATTATTTTTGCCCATAACCATCCCTCGGGTGATGTTTCCCCCTCCCCGGAAGACATTGCCATCACTAAACGGTTGGTATTTGCCCTGCGCCATGTGGGCATCACCGTGCATGAGCATGTGATCACTGGCGGTACGGGGTTTTACAGTTTTGCAGAGCAGGGATATATTGCTGAGTTTAACAGGGAGTTTGAACAAAATGGCTGATGGGGGAGATGCAGGTGGAAAAACACTTCCTGAATGTTTTGGACAACTTGAAAAAGTGTTTCCCATGGGCTCCCAGGGGCTTAGGGAGACCCCGGAAAAGTGCATGTGCTGCTCCCATAAAACCATCTGCCTGAGACAGGCCATGTCCGGTGCCGGGGGGGTAAATGTAAGGGAAGAGATGGTGGTGCGGGGAGAAAAGGCAGGTCGCATTGGTTTTTTTGAACGCTGGTCCAGGAAAAAGAAACTTCACAGGCAAAAAATGGATTTGGGGAAGAAAAATGAAATCAGTAAAAGATCTTGATGTGTCAGGAAAAAAGGTGCTGGTGCGGGTGGATTATAATTTGCCCCTGGATGAACACCAGAGAATCACCGATGATAATAGAATAAAAGCCACCCTTCCCCTGATTCGGTATCTTCTTGAGCATGACACTCGGATTATATTGATTTCCCACATGGGACGTCCCAAGGGAAAACGGGTGCCGGAACTATCCCTTGCCCCTGCTGCAAAACGGCTGGAAGAACTTCTGGGTAAGTCTGTGGGATTTGTCAATGACTGCATTGGTCCAGAGGTTCAAACAGCCGTTGACAACATGGTGTCTGGTGATATTGTGCTGCTTGAAAATTTGAGATTCCATGGGGGAGAAAAATCCAATGACCGGGAATTTGCAAAACAGCTTGCCGCCTTTTGTGACTGCTTTGTCAACGAAGCCTTTTCCGTATCCCACAGAACCCAGGCATCAGTGGTGGGTATACCCCAAGTGGTAAAGATGTCCGGGGCGGGATTTTTACTGGAAAGGGAAATCGCCTGCTATGGAAATTCCGTGGAGGCCCCAAAGCGTCCCCTCACTGCCATTGTGGGCGGGGCCAAGGTGTCAAGCAAGCTTAGTGCCCTGAATAACCTTCTCAACCATGTGGATACCCTGATCATTGGCGGGGCCATGGCCAATACCTTTTTAAAGAGCCGGGGCATTGATGTGGGGGCTTCCATGGTTGAACATGACCTTGTGACCACCGCCGGAGAGATTCTTAAAAAAGCGGCGGAAAAAAAGGTGAATTGTCTGTTGCCCGTGGATGTGGTGGTGGCAGAGACCTTTGATAAAAATGCCGAGAAAAAAACGGTGTCAGTGGATCAGATACCTGCACAATGGATGGCCATGGACATGGGCCCTGAAACCACAGCGATTTTTTCCAAGGCTGTTGAAGCCTCGGGGACCATTGTCTGGAACGGCCCCATGGGGGTCTTTGAAATGGAGCGATTCCGCAGCGGAACCTGTGACCTGGCCCAGGCCGTTGCCGCATCCCCGGCATTTTGTGTTGTTGGGGGAGGAGACACGGGATTAGCGGTGAACGTGTGTCAAGTGGCGGAAAAAATGGATTACATCTCAACAGGAGGGGGGGCCTTTCTCCATCTCATGGAGGGACGTGCATTGCCGGGTGTGACCGCCCTGGAGGAATCAGGTAAGATATAATATGGAATTTTGCTGCCCCAGAGATGCCTTGAGCCGGGATGAAAAACTGCGACGATCCTATTATGAAGTTCTCCGGGATGAGATGGATCAATTTGTCATTGAATACTCTCTTGTGGATTCATACCACAATTTTTTAAGGGACAATAAGCGCTACCCCTTTGTGGAAACCCGGGAGATGAAGCCCCGGGCAAGAATTCCCAGTGTTGAATTTGAGCACCAGAATTCATTTTTGATTCTGTTTCTGGAAGATGTCATTGATGATCAGCATAAAAAATATATCCGTTTTTTTGATATTAATAAAACCACCAAAACCAACCTCTTGAAGCACAAAGAATTTCCCAGTGTGATGGATTTTAATCGAAATGTTAAATTTCTGGAGTCCGACGGTTTTTTTGATTTTATGCGATCTCTTTTGCCGGTGGACTATGCCCTGCTGGTCCAGCGGGATGTGAATTCCAGGAGTCGTTATGCCCTGACCCATTTCCATGTGCGTGTTGACTGGCCCATAGCAGATGCGGCCGAGGATCTTGCCATTTACCTGAGATATATTTCCAAGGATCTCTATGAAAAGGGGGACAAGTACGCAGAAAATTTTCAAAAGAAATTTTTTGAGTACCACGGGGTGCCGCTTATGGCAGGCGGGCGGCGCACAGCGGCCATTGTGGCTGCCCAATAGTTGCGGAAAATAAGGGGAATTAAAACCGTATACGTGGGAAGCAGTGAATCCCGGGCCTTGCTCAAGCTGGGGGAGAACGGGTTGTCCAAATTTGTGCTGGCCAGGTTTTCAAGGGATGAAGTCCGGGAAATTGCCAGAACTGCCATGATTACCCAGAATAGCTTTACCAAAAATTATGCCATTGCCAAGGAGGGTAAAAAATGGGTGTGTATCTTTAATGCCAATTACGATTACACTTCTCACTCGTCACCCCCCGAGGGGGGGCGTCTTCGTGAATTAAATCCCGACACCAATTGGTTGACGGTGTCCCTGGAGCAGATCATTCCCCGTCCCGGGGTCTGTAAATATCCCCCCATCCCTTTTAAAATGATTTACACCTGACCTGGACAAGCCAGAACCAAAAAGGCTTTCTGGTTCTCTTGCCAAAATAACACGAAAATAAGAGATAAGAATCTAATGCAGGCTTTAGGCCATTTCTGCCCCACCAGTTTTATCCGCCTGTTTTTCGAATAATATCCCCTGGCCGACAGTCATGTTCCAGCTCCAGGGTTGATCTGGAGTTGGGTTGACCATGCTCAATGATCATACCCAATGGATCAGTTATTTTTTTCACACGGCTTTTCACCGGTATCCCACGGGGGATCATTATCTCCACCTCATCTCCCTGGGAAATCTTATTTTTTACATCCAGGGTGACATGATGACCGGGTTCACAGGTCCGGGCCCGTCCAATGAATGCATGGATCAGACCTGTGTGATGGTTTGCATAATTGGGCACGATTTCATCGGGTGAATTAAAATAAAATCCGGTGCTGTACTCCCTGTGGTACACAAGCCCGAGTTCCCTTTTCCACTGACCGGCAACATGGAAGGTGTCAGGGGATTGGGCATAGGCATCAATGGCCTCCCTATAGGTTTTTACCACCGCTGCCAGATAGCTGATTCCCTTCATTCTGCCTTCAATTTTCAAGGACGTGATGCCAGCCTTCATAAGCTCAGGGATGAACTGGATCATGCAAAGGTCCTTGGAATTAAAGATGTAGGTGCCCCTTTCATCTTCCATCACCGGCTGGTACTGGCCCGGGCGTTGCTCTTCTTCCAATCGGTATTTCCATCGACAAGGGTGGCTACAGGCCCCTCGATTGCTGTCCCGCTGGGTCAAAAAATTACTTAAAAGGCATCGACCGGAGTAGGAGATGCACATGGCACCATGGATAAAAATTTCTGTTTCTAGAATATTTTTTATGGAGATTTCGTGGATCTCCTTGAGGCTGAGTTCCCGGGCCAGGTTTACCCTTGTCACCCCTGCCTGTTTCCAGAATTCCAGGGCATTGTAGTTGGTGGTGTTGGACTGGGTGCTAAGATGAATATCCACCTGGGGAATGAGTTTCCTGGCAAGAAAGACGATACCCGGGTCGGCAATGATCACGGCATCTGGACCCATTTCTCCTATATTCTCAAGGAAGCGTGCCAGTTTCTCCTGTTCATGGTTTCTGGAGTAGATATTGCAGGCTACATATACCTTTACCCCATGATCATGGGCCAGGTGTATGGCATCTGCCATTTCCGATTCTGTGAAATTGTGGGTGAGATTTCTCAGGCTGAAATCTTTTCCGGCAAGATAAACAGCGTCGGCACCATAGTGGATGGCCACTTCCAGCTTTTCAAAATTTCCGGCCGGAGCGAGCAGTTCTGGCTTTATAAAATGTTCAGGCATGATTTCCGCATAGAAGGATGGTGCCCCCGGCAAGAATCGAACTTGCGCACATGGATTAGGAAACCATTTCTTCAAGGTTTTAAATTGTTAAAAGTGACTACGAGTAAATACAAGATGGCTAAAATATCAGATAGTTATGTAAAATGCAAGTAAGTTCTCAATAACCCGGGGTGCTAAAGCCTTCTTAACTCTTTAAGCGCCGGATGGTATTGAAAAGGATTCACTGAATACCCGGATTTATTGAGAACTCACAAATGCAAGAGTTGAAGTAAACTGAGCGATATAGTGCTGTTTTGTAGGTTGTTTTCTGAGAAAAGGTGACTAAAAGGGTGACCAGATGGTCGGGATCAATAGCTGTGTCTGCTCACCCTTTTTGGGGCTTAACTGTTTAAGGCTATAATATTTTTTTTACACATTTAATCAGTGGTGTCCGGTTAGGTTTTTTTATGTTGAAAAAATAATATAAAATACTTGATTTGTTGAGAAATAAGAGATAGTTAAGCATTGCGTTTGTCTTGTTATAATTTATTTTATAACAAGGAGAAGTTAATGTTCATCCCCCAATGCAAGAAAC
>CAKZLA010000476.1 GCA_937124525.1 uncultured Desulfobacterium sp. | reverse complement strand
AAATGTCGGGGGTTTTATCACATCTTTAACCGGACAAGATAATTGTCGTCATCGGCCAAGGTAATTGTCGCACAATAACCCGGAAAAGCCAGCAGGACTTGATCAATATCCTGGAATCAGAATTAAAAAACATCCTCTCCCCGTTTTCAAAAAAATTATCAGATAAAATGATTAACTTAACACCCACTGAAATTCATGTTGCAAATCTCATTAAATATGGAAAATCCAACAAAGAAATATCAGAAATCATGAACACCGCTGTCAGCACAATATCCCACCACCGGGAAAATATCCGGAAAAAAACAGGTTTGAAGAACAAAAAGATAAACCTCAGAACCTTTCTCCTGACCCTCCAATAATGCCTATTTTTAATAGGCGATTCATACGTTTTTTTATGGGTTTCTGTCTTGTTGACCCAAAGTTGAAATATCCTTATAGTGATTTTAAGGATTTCAGTTCGACTTCACTTACCCAGTAAACCCACATCCCTTGAAATCCTGACCATCAACAAATTGTGAATGGATATAAAAAAATTTATTTATTGATGATATGTTTTTAACAGGTTTGCTGTCATTTATTGGGTCCACTATATTCGAACTTGGAAAACCAGAAAGCGCAAAGGAGAAACAATGAGCATTAAAAAAAAGTATTTAAAAAACAAGCCACTT
Organism: uncultured Desulfobacterium sp.; assembly: GCA_937124525.1. The sequence continues at coordinate 9,290 of CAKZLA010000476.1, read as the reverse complement.
TGTAAGGTAACCTTCCGGGTCCAGAAAGAGATTGGAAATGGGGCAAAAAAAATGTGTGTGGTTGGGGAATTCAATAAATGGAACAAAGGCGCAACGCCTATGAAAAGATACAAAAACGGCACATTCTCCGCCACTGTCAGGCTTGACTCAAACAAAACGTATCAGTTCAGATACCTTGCAGATGGGGTGGACTGGGTAAATGATATGGATGCAGACACTTATGTACACTGCTCTTACGGGAATTGTGAAAACTCAGTGATTATCACTTGACAATGAAATTCAACTCTTTTTTCATGGAGGAAGTATCAGATGCCTTGTGATTTTAAAAAGCTCAAAATTCTATTTATCACACCGGAAGTCTCCTACCTGCCTGCAAGTATGAGTGGTATGCTCACATCCTTAAGGGCAAAGGCTGGCGAACTGGCGGATATTTCTGCCGCAGTCATTGCTGCATTACATAAAAAAGGTGCCGATGTCCATGTGGCGCTCCCCGATTACCGCACCATATTTAACAACCATGGGAGCTCGCTTTTTCAGAGTCAGTTAAATACGATAAGAACCAGGTCTTCCGAGACAAAGGTCCATCTTGCTCAAGACCGGGTGTTTTTTTATCAAGAAGAGATATATTCCCCTTTCGACCAGGATAATATGAGGGTTTCGCTTTCATTCCAGCGGGAGGTTATCAACAGAATTATCCCCAGCGTTTTACCTGACCTGATTCATTGTAACGACTGGATGACAGGGCTGATACCGGCCGTGGCAAAAAGTTTTGGGATACCCTGCCTTTTTACCATCCACAATTTTCATAATACCAAAGCAATGTTATCTTCCATTGAAGACAGGGGGATTGATACTGCATGGTTCTGGCAAGATCTTTTTTTTGAACGGCAGCCGTTGAATTATGAAGAAACCCGGGATAACAATCCCGTCGATTTTCTCGCCAGTGGTATTTCTGCAGCTCATTTCGTAAATACAACCTGTCCCGGGTTTCCCAGCCGGATAATTCAAGGAGAAAACCCGCTTGTTGAACCTTCCATTCAAACCGCATTTTTAAACAAAGTGAATAAAGGCTGTGCGTCGGAAATTTTGAATTGCCCTGACGTCTCACTCTTGTCTGAACCAGATACCGCATCTTTTAAAAACTATTCGGTAACAGCTGCATATTATATTGCCTTGTATGAAAAAATGTGGAAACATTCGCTTGTTACTCAATAAAAAACTCAAGAGTCCTAAGTTCTCATAACTCATTGAAATAATTATTTACCATTCGCCTCTACTCCTGGATTAAAGCAAGAAGCTCTTTGGCAGACATTTTCCCGCTTAAGTCACTCCCCGTGAGCAGACTGTCCGCAAGGTTCCGTTTGCGGCGATGCATATGCACAATTTTTTCTTCCACCGTCCCCCGGGTAATCAGGCGATAAATGGTAACAGGCCTGCGCTGGCCAATGCGATGGGCACGGTCGGATGCCTGATCCTCCACAGCCGGGTTCCACCATGGGTCCAGGTGGATAACATAATCGGCTGCCGTAAGATTCAACCCCACGCCCCCGGCTTTAAGACTGATCAAAAAAACATCCCCTTCCCCGGATTGAAAGTCATGGATTGCCTTTTGTCGCTGGGTGGCCGGGGTGCTGCCGTCCAGGTACTGGTATTTGATTTTTGATTCATCCAGATATCTCCGGATAATGGAGAGATGCCCCACAAACTGGCTGAAGACAAGGGCCTTGTGTCCATTGTTGATTAGCTCCCCCAGAATCTCAGAAAAGGCAGCCAGTTTGCTGCTGGCAATGGAGATCTCCTTGTTGACAAGTTCACTGTGGCAGCAAGCCTGGCGCAGTTTTGTGATTTCGGCCAGAATTTTGAAATGCTTTTGGCCACCATGGCTTTCATCATCGTTGGAGATTCGCTCCAGGGCCTGTTGGCGCAGGGCCTCATAAAAAGCCATCTCCTCTTTGCTCAAATCAATGTCCAGCAAAATTTCTGTGCGGGGGGGCAGCTCTTCCAGGACCTGGGCCTTGGTACGACGCAGGATAAATGGCTGGATCAGTCGTTTGAGATCCCTTCTTGCCTGGGCATCCCCCTCTTTTTCAATGGGTATGGCAAAGGTCTTGTTGAAGTGATCCAGGGTCCCGAGAAGGCCGGGATTAATAAACTGAAAAAGATTCCACAGCTCACCCAGGTGATTTTCAATGGGCGTTCCGGTGAGAATCACCTTAAATGCGGCCGTCAGCTCCATGGCGGCCCGGGACCTCTGGGTTGCGAAATTTTTTATTGCCTGGGCTTCATCCAAAACCACCATCTGCCAGGAGACAGCAGACAACATGGTGGCCACCTTTTTCTGCTGCATCAGGCCGTAACTGCAAATCAAAACGTCAAAACTGCCAGCATCCTCCAGAATTTTTTTTCTTTTGTTTCCGCCAAAGGAAATAAGGTTCAGACAAGGGGCAAAGCGGTTGGCTTCGGCAATCCAGTTTGCACACACCGAGGTAGGGGCAATCACCAGTGACGGCCCCTTTGGGGCATGTCTGATGAGCATGGCCAGGGTCTGCATGGTTTTACCAATCCCCATGTCATCGGCCAGGCAGGCACCCACGCCCCAGTCTGACAAACAGTTCATCCAATTGATCCCCTGTAGCTGATAATCACGCAATTCAGCATTCAGGGTGGATGGGGCAGCCAGGAGTGGATCTGTCTGGGATTGAAGCTTTGCAATGTGGGATTTCCAGTCCTTGTCGGTGCTCAGGGTGCCAGCTTCCTGGAAAAATCCCTCCAGGGCCAGGACCGCCAGGGGGTGAAACCTTACCCCTTTTCCATGTCTGACAGAATATCTGTCAAGGGCCTTAAGTTTGTTACGAAATGCCCGGGTTAATTCAACAAACCGACCTGGCTTAATCTCCAGGAATCGGGTGGGGCTTTTTTCAAGAAATTCCAAGAGCATGCCCATCTCAAGGGTAAGGTGTTCATCCACCACCACCTGGCCTGTCATGGCAAACCAATCTTCTCCCCCTTTGATGTTGAGTTTGCAATTGTTAAACGATGCCCTTCCCACCAATTCAAAGGGTTTGCCCTCGGGCCACTCAACCACAACGCCTTCATCCTTTGCCCCCAATTCCTGTATCAGTTCCAGTGACGCTTCCACCCCGGGAAAATGCCACTCACCCTGGTTTTCTTCGGCGATTGCAAGGGTTGGACACCCATTGATCAAACTGAGTGCCAGCTCTTTTTCAGTTTCAAGATCCCTTGTGGTTTTCATCTGGATGCCATTCACCCGGGCAATGACATTTTTCCCTTTGCTGCCAGGGGGATAAGAGGGGCCATCGTCCCCAAGGGGACGAACCACCATGGACAATTTTAATCCCTGTCCCAGGGGAGAGAGCTGAACATGGAGGGTTGAATCTGCTTTTGTTTCTGCGACACTGTCACTGCCCCCTTCTATATCCGAGTGGATGGTGATATCCCCTGCCAGTGCATCCATTACCTGGACAATTTTATTTTTTGCAGATGCCGGAAAGGAGGCCTCCTTGCCCAGGATATCGGCAATGGTCTGATATTTTGAATCCAGTGAAACCAACTTGATTCGAGTGGGTGTATCCTGTACAATTACATATTTTCCCTCAAAATAACGCCGGGGTCTGGGGGACAGAACAAGGGTAAACTGCTCTTTGCCCTTTCTTGAAATAGTGAGTTCAGGTTTTCCAGGAACCAGCTCCATACGGGTGGTTCCATCGCTTAAAAAGAGAAAGGGATGGCCCACAACATCGGGCATATATTCTTCATCAAAAATATATTCCACATTGGTGTACCATCCATCTTTGTAGCTATGGGCATAGATATGCCCACAAATTTTTTTATCCTGGGCCGTCAGGTAGGGAAATTTTCTTATCTCATCGCACAGGCGTTTCAAGGCAACGGGTCGTCCTTTTGTCCAAACGCCCCTGGCATTTCTCTTTTGCTCCCTGGGGCTGATATCGCACTCTCCGTTATTATCATAATCAAGGAACCAAGCCATGCGTTGATCGTGATCTTGTTCCAGCTTTTGTACCCGCTTTCCAGGGACTGATTTTTTATTCAAGGCGAGCAGCGCATTCAAGGTGTGCTCCCAGACCTTGGTCTCTTGGGTGAGCCCCACCAGGCAGGAAGGGTTTTTTCTTTTGCCGGTTTTGGCCCCGGACTTGGACAAACTTTGGATAAGGCCCTCAAGTTCTCTGGCAAACCAGGAATATTGAGTCTCTTTTGCAAGATTATGAAGACTTTTTATCTTTTCAAGCTCTTTTTCTGCCTCTTCTTTGTCCACCCAATAATAAGAAAAAAAGGTGAAAAAACTGGGGATCAGATCTGTGGAATCAGATCTGAAGCTACTCCAAATGCGCTGGCTAAGAATTCTATCTGCCCCCCTGGAGTTGCCTTGCAGATAATCCAAAAGCCCACCCAATAATCCACATATTTTTTTAAAACTGTATTCTCGATTCATTCCCATTGCCAGACACGCCCTTGCCCGGAAAAAGGTCTCCTCATTGCCCTCCTTAATCAGGGCCAGGATATAAAAGAACCCCATGAACTGGCTGAAAAAAACTTTCTTTTCTCCCTTTGTCCTTTTATTCAGAAGATCCAGTGCTTTTTCATACAATGAGATGGATCTGGCATTTTTCCCCTTACAAAAAGCCATCCATCCCTGGAGACACAAACTGTTCTCAAGGTGCTTACTTTTTTTTCCATATTTTCCAAGCCAGGTGTCCAGATGATCCTGTTGACCGGTGAGCATCCATTTTTCCAATACCGCGGCCTCAAGATCTGATTCACATTTTTCAGATCCCTCCATTACAAGGGATTCCAGGTAATCGGCACGGAAATCATTTTTACTCCAACCGGCCATGTCCCGGAGAAAAGGCCCTTCCAGAAAATTTGTATGGATATCAGGTGGTAAGAGTCGAAACCAGTCCAGATCAAAGGGACAACAGCAGATCCGTTCCCACACCATGGGAAGCGTCTCCTGCTCAGAAACACGGTTTATGAAATTTTCATAAAGTTCAACGGCCTGGGCCACCTTTTCCTGATAAAAGAGAATCCGCATTCCGGCCACCAATTGATCCATGGACAGGGAAGGTTCCAGGGCAAATCCCTTTTCTGTGAGATTTAGTATTTTTTGGAGGATGCCAGCCATGGCTATGAATTTTTTTTCTGCCACCAAGTGTCGTGTTAATACTTCAACGTAAGCTCTTTCTACCACAAGAACGCTGCGACTTTTTCCCTTTAACAAATCTCCTCCCAGAAGGTTGTCAAGGGCATTGCGAAGCAGCTTTAACATGGCGGTTTTTGTTCCTGAATCATAGCTTCTACCGTCTTCTGTCTTTATGTTAAGGGCCACAAGACAAGCCAGTAGCTGGGTCTGAGTCACCCTGGCATAGGAGATGGAAAGAATCTTTAAAATCTTTTTTTCAAGAGAAGGCAGGGCATTATATCTTTCCATAAAAGTTGGATTTATTAACGACATTGTATTTCTGTTTCCTTATTTTTAAAAAAAACGGACAAACTCCCGGGTTAGCCCAAATTCTGGATTTTTCAGGGTCTGTGCACTCCTTTGCGTTATTTCATTCATGGCCTGAATATCTGTAAAAACCCACAAAAAATCAAGATAATTATGAAAATATTGGCATCCTTGTTTTTTCTGTTTACACTTGTTGGAATAACAGATAAGCCGTTTCAGCCATGGAGTGCTTGGTTTGGCAGTTTTTGTAATGAGTTATGCCACGGATAGTGTTAGAGTCCAAAAAATGACGTCAACTAAGTACCCACACATATGTTTTTCAGTGTTCCATGGATATATTGATATATCTGAATTTCATCTTGAAGAATATATGCTCGGGTAGGTCCCAGTGTTTTTAACCTCTTTTATTATAACTGCTGAGGCAGGGGTAATTATCTCCAGATACAATTCCACAAAACGGATGAATCCTCTGTTGACTCACATGGCCCGGATGTGCCGGTCAATTTCCTCCAGCAAGATAATTTGCTCATCATCAAATTTCTTTGCATCCCCACCCGACAGACAGTCTGCAATCTCCTTCAGGGCCTGCGCCACCCCATAACGAGTGTCATTTCTGAACCCTTTTATGGGATGCCCCTGGGCACTGCGAATACGTTCCATGTAATATTTTTCATCAAACCCAAATTTTCCCAGAGAAACCTCCGACGGTACTTCACTAAAATAATTACGAAACAGTATCCGGGCGGCAAGGAGTTTTATCCGGGGGTTCTTCATTTTTTCCACACAGGCAATCCGCCGGTGGGGGGCCGAATGGTGAAAAGCCATCATCTCTTTTTTTTCAGTGGATGAAAAAAAGCCATCCTGGTACAGGCTGGCATCTGCATCCAGATCCGGCACAACGGGATAGACATAATCCTTGTGATACTCAAGGAGTTCGCCAAACCATTTGGCATGCCGGGCAAGGGCCTCCATGCTCCCATGGGCCATGGCCTGCTGTTCAGGGGATAACCGGCTCCAGAAACGATCCAGGGAGGGCAGGATAATGGGGGGTTCACCCTTTTTCTTTCGAATGATAAAAATCTTGTCAGGATCATCCGGTTTAGCGTCTCTTCCAGACAATCCCTGGGAATCCAAGCGTAACCACAGGGTTTGATTGCCATACACCCGGGAAGGACCAATGCCCAACACCGGGGCCATATAGTTGTTTTTGGCACCAAAGGAGAGTGACACCATTATTCCCAGACAAAAGGTACCCACCTGTCCTATTTTCCGCTGTTCAAGGCGCCCCATGTGAGTGGGTTCTTCGGCCTTGTTGAAAAATGTACAACAATAGTTCCACATTTCCCGTCGGGCAAAAAGCCGTTGGGCCAGGGCCAGGGTGGCCTCCACATCAACCATGGCATCATGGGCACGCCCGGATGTCACCAGCGAGTTGTCCCTGCTGATGAGTTCCAGTTTCATGCTGGGTTTGCCGTCATGTTCGGGCCAATGGATATCCATGGGGGCAAACAGGCGATAAAGAACCGCCAGGGGAAGAATATCCATGCGGGAGCAGCCGTTGGCGTATTGATGGCTGTAAGGGTCCAGAAGGTTCCGATAAAAGGTAAACCGTAAAAATTCATCATCAAACCCCAGGGTGTTGTATCCCAGGCTGATGGTACCTGGCGAGTTGACCAATTTGTGGATACGCCGGGCCGCCTCATACTCACCATCTCCCTTCATCAACGACGCCAAGGAGAGACGATGGGTCACAAAGGCGCCGGGGGATGGCACCACATCTGGACGTAATTGAACAACCACAGAGGTTCGATCAACTTCCTTTAACCTGAGGTCCGTGCGAATGGCCGCAAAGGTAAGAATCTGATCAAAGGCAGTATTCAGGCCGGTGGTTTCAATGTCGTAGAAGAGAAATGTTTTCATGGGTTGAATAGAGAGTGATGACCCTGTTGGTCACTGTGGTTATTGTGGTTATTGTTTTGCAAAAAGCCCGATGCATGGCACGAAAACAAACCACTTGGTTATAATTTATCAAAAAAAAAAGGAGCCGACAGTAAATATCTGCCTGCTCCTGAAGATCCATTTGAACCAATGCCTACCTTTTAGAGAACTGGTAATTGGCCCTGGCACCCTTCTGGCCATATTTTTTACGCTCTTTGATCCTGGAATCCCGGGTAAGATACCCGGCTTTTTTCAGCATTGCCCTCAGATCCGGGTCCGCCATGAGAAGAGCCTTGGTAATACCGTGTCTCACGGCACCAGCCTGACCCATAATGCCACCACCCAGCACCTTGATGTTAATATCAAAGGTCTCTGTATTTTGTGTCATGACCAGGGGAGATTCCAGGATCTTCCGTGCATCAAGGTGAACAAAATAATCTTCAAGACTTCTATTGTTCACGGTTATTTTGCCGCTTCCCGGCGTTAACCATGTTTTGGCAATGGAACTCTTACGCTTGCCAGTTGCGTAATATATATTTTCATTCTCCATAAAATAACTACCGTCCCTTATTTTTACTTAAAATTATAATTCAACGACCTCTGGTTTCTGTGCAGCATGGGGATGTTCCTCTCCGGCATAAATATAAAGTTTGCCATTGAGCTTCCGCCCCAATCTGTTTTTTGGAAGCATGCCCCGCACTGCTTTTCGAAGAATATCTTCAGGGCTTTTTTCCAGAAGCTCCTTGACGCTGGTGGCTTTGATCCCACCGGTGTAGCCCGTGTGACGATAGTAGACCTTCTGGTCCCACTTATTACCTGTGAGGCGTATTTTATGGGCATTAATAACAATCACCCAGTCACCCATATCCACATGGGGGGTGTAAAGGGGATTTCGTTTCCCCCTGATCCGGGCCGCAACCTCTGAGGCGATACGACCCAGCACTTTGTCGCTGGCGTCAATGACGCACCAGTTTTCGGGATTATCCGATCGTTTTGCACTATATGTATATTTTTTCAATTTTCTACACTCCTATTATAAAATAATTCGAACTAACTAACCCATTTCCCAGAAAATGTCAAGCCATATTTTGGTCAAAACAACTCCCGCTGAAAGGGCATACCCAGATGCTCATGGGCCTTTGCAGATGCCTTTCTGCCAGCTGAGGTGCGAAGCAGAAGACCGGTTTTTAAAAGATAGGGTTCCACAACATCCACCAGGGTATCAGTCTCCTCCTGGAGTGTTGCAGCTACGGCCTCAATGCCCACAGGGCCGCCTCGGTAAAATTTAATAATGGTGTTCAGATAATTACGGTCCAGGGGGGTAAGCCCCATTTCATCCACCCCTTCAAGCTGCAGTGCCGCCTGGACCGTCTCCGGGGTTACCTCCCCCCGGGCCCGGACCTGGGCATAATCCCTCACCCTTTTTAACAATCGATTGGCAATACGGGGGGTTCCCCGGGAACGGGTGGCTAGCTCCACTGCCCCTCCATGGGTCATAGCAACATTAAGCAAATCCGCCGATCGTTTAACAATGGTGACCAGATCTTCCAATTCATAAAAATCAAAATTTCGAAACAACCCGAAACGATCCCGCAAGGGGGAAGATAGCAAGCCCACCCTGGTGGTGGCCCCCACCAGGGTAAATTGCTTGAGCTGGTATCTGTGACTTCTGGCATGGACCCCCTTGTCAAAGACAAAATCAACGGCAAAATCCTCCATGGCCGGGTAGAGGAATTCCTCAACGGTCTTGGGAATCCGATGGATCTCATCAATGAAAAGGAAATCCCCCTCCCCAAGATTGGTGAGCATCCCCAGAAGATCCCCCCCTTTTTCCAAAGCCGGTCCCGATGTAATGGTCACCCCGGCC
>CAKZLA010000475.1 GCA_937124525.1 uncultured Desulfobacterium sp. | reverse complement strand
AAGGTGACATAATCATAAAAATTATTTTCATTCATATCAGTTGTGTGCCTGGATGCGGAATCTGCCAGTTGATCATTCCAGGCAAGCGGGGGAATACCGTTCTCCAGATCCAGTATCCAGGCGTTTTGTCCAAGGTCTTCTTCTCTTAACATGCTCAACGGGTTCCAACGGGCATCATTGATTAAATTCATCAGGTGTTGTGTGACCACATCTGCCTTTGTTGCTGCAAAGGTTTGCAGGGGGAATATGGACAGGCAGATTGTGATGTATAACATTTTTTTCATTGTATTCATTTTGCTATCCCATAATTGATATGAGCTGTTTTTGTAGAGTCCAAGCAGATGTGAGCTTGTTGAATCCATCGGCTGTGGTTGATATAATGCAGCATTGGTTAAAATTAACCAATATTGTTGCATGGAGTTTTTATTCCACGTACGGTGCCGGGATCACGTTCAAGTCCAGCAGCTGATTTCTGGAGGGAGCGATAGCGATTTTCTGCTTATTCGTCTCGTAAAGGATATCTCCATTTTGGGTCAGAATTTCCATTCTGTAATATTTCGGGAGTTCAATTTGAAAACCACCCAAGGGTAATTGGTAATCAGCCAGGGGGAGAAGGGACTCCTCATCCATACCAGTTTCAGCGTCAAGGGGAAACGTCTTCAGATTTATTCCCAGGTTCTGGTCCGCTGTTGACGAGACCCGTTCAGTGACATCATTGGTATAGCATCTGCCAATTAGGTAAACTCTTTTATTTTCAGGCTTTGCCATGTCCGCCGCCATGAGATAGCCGTTCAAGGAGCCAATGGTGGCGGCTACAAAGGAAATTCCTATTTCGGTAAAGTTCGGATTCAGGAAATTCCCATTGGTATTAAATCCTGAGGTAACGGCCTTTTTTAAAAGGTTTTCAAATATGATTTCAGCGGCTTCAATGGGATCTGCATACCAGTTTAGATCCAGCAGACCCAGCAACGAACCAGTTTTTACAGAGGTGTACCCCGCTGCGGCAATGCGGGCTTCAATGGATATTCCGTCAAAGGAGACATAGTCATAAAAATTATTTTCATCCATATCCTTTGTGTGCTCGGATGCGGAGTCTGCCAGTTTATCATTCCAGGCAAGTGGGGGAATACCATTCTTCAGACCCAGTATCCAGGCATTTTGGCCAAGGCCTTCTTTAACAGTGGTGCTGTCAATGTCACACTTGTATGTCATTGCCAGCGGGTTCCGGCGCGTGTCGTTGATTAAATTCATCAGGTGCTGTGCCACCTGTGCTTTTGTTACTGCAAGGGCTTGCAAGGGTAGTATGGACAGGCAGATTGTGATGTATAAAATTTTTTTGATAGTGTTCATTGTGCTGTTCCATGGTTGCTATGAACTGTTTTTGTGAAGCATATCAATTATAGTTGAATATTTTATAAAGCAATATGTATGCCATATTTTAGATTGTTATTTAAAATAATAGGCACATTCCACAAAAAAGGTCAGAGGTTCTCCCCGAACGGTGCCGAAGTATCCTGGAATTTCATAGTTAGCATCGAACATATTTTTAATACCGGCCTGGAATTGTGTCTGTTTAATCCATAAATCCTTGACGGTCAGCGTCGTATTGACGATGCCATACCCGGCATAGTATCCAGAGATTTCATTTTTTTCATCATTGTCTTCGTCTTTAATCATATAAAAATAGGGAACGGAACTGCGTCCGCTGGCGTTAATGGACCAGCTGATCCGGGGAGAAAAGCGATACACGGCACCGGCATTTAGAAGAAAATCGGCACCCTCGTCATAGGGTTGGTCCCATTCGTCATAATATTCAAGAGTGCTGCCGTCATCGGGGTCAACGTAAGACCATTGATAGGCCTTGAAATGATAGTCATCTCCCCTGTAAAAGGTTTTGGTGAGATTCATGAATATGTCCAGATGATCCGTTAGCTTTGCATTGGCCTCCAGCTCAAATCCATAAATCTTCTGCTCAAGGGGTTCTGATGTTCCTGCATAAGCGTCGGATTTGATATAATTGGATAATTCACTGTAAAAAGCGGTTGCAGCCAGCCTGCATCCGGAAAAAGGGGTCCATTGTAGCTGGGCATTCATCGTTTTGATACGGTCTGTCTGAGTTTTGTCCTCCTGAATATTGTCAGTGCCCGGCTGAACAACAATTTTACTTTCCGACACCTGTTGGGAGTATGGGGCTCTGTAGCCTGTTCCAAAAACCGTTTTGAATCGCCAGGCATCGGCAAACTCCCAGTTGATACCCAGAGAGGTACTGATGTTGGCATCGGATTTTGACGACTCATCATACCGAAGTCCGGCCCAGGCATCCACATGGTTGAACCGGTGGCGGTATTGGGTAAAAAAGGAGTTCATGTTGCTGGTGTAATTATCTTGGGCAATTATCTGGACCAGATCATCATTGAAATTGATGTCTATGTATTCGGGTAGAAACCCTGAACGATTCTGAGCCCCCGTGGTCCGTCGATTTTGA
>CAKZLA010000474.1 GCA_937124525.1 uncultured Desulfobacterium sp. | reverse complement strand
CCAATGCTATTAATGCATCCACTGGCGAGACAGGTGTTACTGCTTCTGTTGAGATAGCGACTGTGGCAGGAGCAGGGCACTCAGATGCCGCTGTGGCAGCTATGACATCGGCTGCTGGTGTTACCATTAATGGGGTCAACATTGGAGCATTAGCAGCCGCTAGTGGGGCTGCAGATCGTGGATCTGATATGGCGGCAGCAATTAATGCTGTATCTGATCAGACGGGTGTCACAGCAACATTTACTGTTAGTGGTGCCGTTTCACTAACCTCCGTTGATGGCCGAAATATCACTGTAAACACCACTTTGGCGGATACTCTAACCGGTTTAGGTGTTGAGTCTGGAACTGAAACTATTCATTCCTCAGTTAATCTCTCCTCCTCATCCTCCTCTGGAATCACCATTGGTGGTGCAGATAAGGCAGCTGCTGGTTTGGATGCTTTTGTTGGTCTTAACCCAGCGGAGGCTACAGCAGGGGCAGGCGTATCATCGCTTGATCTGACCACAGCTGCCGGTGCATCAGCCGCCATTGATACTGTAGATGCGGCTCTGGCCAGTATTGACAGCGCCCGGGGGGATTTGGGTGCCATCAATAACCGGTTTGAATCCGCCATTTCCAACCTGCAAAATGTTTCAGAAAATACGTCAGCAGCTCGATCTCGAATTATGGATGCCGATTTTGCCTCAGAAACAGCAGCCATGACCAAAGCCCAGGTAATGCAACAGGCAGGTACCGCCATGCTCGCCCAGGCCAACCAGCTGCCCCAAGCAGCACTCAGTCTGATCGGGTAAGGATATAACAAGCGAATGATTTGTTAAAAAATAGAGATCTGAGTTAACGTAACGGTAAAAAAAAGGTCCCGGATTCATTTCCAGGGCCTTTTCTATTTGTAGAAATGGGTAGATTAATCACTGTGAAGCCCATCTCTCTCATCATATTTTTTTTTCACAATCTTATATACTTCCCGGGCTGCTTCCAACTGATCATTGTCCCGGTAACAATCCCCAATTTTTTTCAACAGGCTGAGGCTATCAGTCATCACCATGGCGCACTGCTCGTAGGCCGTAATGGCATTGTTGAAGTCACCTTCCGCCTGTAGCTTGTCTCCCAGCTTTTCCCAGACCATTGCATGGGACGGGTCCATCGCAACAGCATTGTTCAGATATAAAATGCCATTTGTAAAATCGTCGATGCTGAAAAAAAATTCTGCCATTGTTGCAAATAAAGCTGGGTTTTCCGGCGCATATTGAAGGGCCGTTTCTAAGCTTTTCAATGCTTCATCTGTACTGTCTTTTGTGAAAAGGTGAATACCATAAAAATGATAAAAGTCAGCAACCACTCCATTGGTAATACATTGCACCAGATTTTTATTTGTTTTAATTTCTTTGATCCACATCAACAAAAGGCCTTCCATATCATGGAGAACATTCAATGTCAGTGCGGATTGAATTTGTTCTAAATCGCTTTCTGCAAGGGAGCAAATTTCTGCAACCAGTTGGGCATGGCTGGTACAATGACGAATAGCTTTGAAAAGCATTTTCCGGCTTAAATTGGTGGGGGCAGCAGAGCCACCGCTTTTGATGGAAAAATCAAAATAGGTCTCCCCCATTTTTTCCTGGAAACCCTGGACAATTTCTGTTGTTGATGGATCTATCTCTTGAGCTTTTTGAAAACAGGTGTCACGCAATTCAAATATGGATTGCCAGGCGGCTATGGCACCTTTATAAAAATATACTGTGGATTGGTCATGGTCCGGTTTAATATCTTCCAGCTGTTGCAGTGTGTACTGTGCAAGAACATATTTGTTATTTTCAAAATAGAGCGTTGCCAGTTCCATCAGGTTTTGTTCCGGATTTTGTTTGTTATCTATAAACCCTTGAAGGGCGATTTCCATTTTTTGGAAATTGACAATTTGTGTCAGCTTCTCCTGGAACATAGAGAGTATGCTTTTACGAGCCAAGTTGAGTCTGCGTAGCCGTTCCAGGTTCTGGATAAAATTGAAAACAAATTTATCAGGGATTCTCCCAAGGGGGGATTTAACCTCATGGAGTATCCTCTCACTTTTTTGCACATCAGCCATGGTGCCTTCTTCAAGGATTTTCCAGATCTGCATATGATCATCACTATCCATTTTTTTTTCCAGAGCCTCTGCTTGAGTGATTTGTTTTTGAGTTGCAAGGGGCAGTTCTTTTGGGGAGTGAGAAGATCTGATGATACTGTTTTTTTTAAATTTTTTCTCAAGAACATGGATGAGTTGATCATATTTTGAAATAATTTTTAGTAGTTTGTTTGTACTTTTCAATGTGCCGTTAAGATGCTTGATCAACTCCCGGGGCTTGGATTTTTTTTTATTCTCAAGGGTGGCTTTGATATGTTCTGTAATATCCATAGGTATTGTGCAATTTTGATCAAGCACCGTTTGCAATAAAAGCACCTCTGTACCCGTAATGTGTGCCCCTCCTTCCGTGGCATTGATATATCGGGGACCAGGATTGGTGGCAATGATATCTTCAAAATGATTTTTCATGGATAAAAAAGCCCGGGTGGAAGGTACCTTTTCATTATCAATGCCATCCATCCAGATGGCACTTGGATCTTTATCAAAAGTATCCTTTTTTGCCAATTCCGGATTGCTCAGGACAACGCCGGATGCATGATCTTTATAACCGGAATATGCCAGATCCTGCCCCACAAAGACGATGGGAGAACACCCCATTATTATGGCAGAAATGATGTTTAAATGGGCGCACGTACTTGAACCGGGTGTTGGGATTTTTCCACCCATCATGGTGTTGATCCACCTTTCTATGGGTTTGCTGGAAAAGGTCCAGAATATCTCCCCAGCCGGAAAATATTCATGTATTTCCGGGGTAACATGTGGGGACGCAATCAGTGCGATATTATCTGTCTGATGGGCGCAATCCGCAATTTTTTCATAATTGAGCCTTTGCGGATCAATGGATGTAATAAAATGCGGTGAAATCCCTTGATCCAGTAAGGTGGGAAGGACAGAATCCACAGCAATTATGATCGCACTATTCTTGAATTTTGACAGCAGGTGTATGTTTTTGTCCAATGAGGGGCCACCAGCCACCATAATTGCGGGGATTCCCGTAAAACAATTCAGCAGGTTTTCCAACATCCAATGATGATGCAGAGAAGATAAGATGGTCAGTCTATTTGTTATGAACCGTTTTCCAAATAATTGTTCTGTATTTCCCGCAATATTTCTTTGGCTGATGAATTCAAAAACCGATTGTTCCAGTTTTTCATACCCAGTGATATCGGTTTTAATAGACATCGTGTGGCGGGGTCTGTGAATAGTTTCAAGCTGAAGCGCCTTATCAGCAGGCCCAAGGACCTGTATTAAATCCGGTTCATGATCAAAGGAAAGAATAAGACGTGGGTCAGAAAGGGCAGTGGTAAAATCCATCACCTTCAAGGCTTGCTTGAAAATACCTCCTCCCAAATCAAAAACAGCCAGATGTCGAATTTTGGGTCGCTGTTCCAAAAGGGGGGAGATCATATAACCCAGCCCCATGCCCATGAGCACCACCACGCCTGTGGCACTTTCGGGTACTACCTCCAAGGCGCCGTAAATTTCATTGTCGGGGTTATCAGAATTATGAAGTGTTACTTCCTCTCCTTCTGTGCTGAGAACCCGTAAATTAGGCTTACCATTGGGAGTCACAAATAATTCTCCCACAGGGGCGCAGTCCTCATCTTCAATGATGGACCATATATGGGGATGATGTTTCTTGAGTAGCTTCATATTAATCTTATAAAAATCAGGCAATTCAGTCATCATATCGGTATGATCCTTAAATATTAAACAGTTTGATTTTTTGAATTATCATTTTAATGACATCCTTTGATTCTATCATACATTTTCCGAAAATGAATGAAAAGCAGAGTTTTTTTTAGTACTGTTTATATTGAAATATTGTAAATTCTCGGGTTGGTAATGTAAATGTTTGGCCAGTGCCCCATATTTACGAAATATTAAAGTTTTTGCTTAATATGCCGATAAATTCTATATTAGAATAGATTTCAAGTTTGGTTCTAACTTCCGCCATTATAGTCAACTGTTAACCTATCCACAGTGGCTGAAGTTAAATCCACTGATTTATAAAGCTTTATACAACCATGCCACCAGGGTGTTGCCCTGAAAAGGAGTGATCATGAGCCTTTCAGTCGGAGGTCTTGCAACAGGTTTGGATACCGAAAGTATAGTTTCTCAACTGTTGACCATTCAACAACAACCCACATTACGACTTCAACAGGAGCAAGCATCTTACGAGGTTGAATTAACCACCTATGGGAGTATGCAGGGACTCCTAAATTCACTGCTGACAGCCACAGAAGCTTTTGACACAGAGGGGGAGATGCTCGCCTATACAGCCACTTCCGGGGATACGGATCTATTTACGGTTTCAGCTGATGAAGATGCCGACTTAGGATCATATAATTTAACTGTGCAGCAGCTGGCAGAGGCTCACAAACTCACCAGCACCGCTTTTACCGAGGGAGAACTGGTGGGAGAAGGAACTATGCACATCAATGTGGGGGCGGACAATGTCACCGATATTGAGGTGTCTGACACCGATACCATTGAGGATGTTGCCCAAGCCATAAATGATGCCGATACGGGAGTGCAGGCGGCTGTAATGTTTGACGGTACCGACTATTTTTTGACGTTGAATGCAGAAAAATCCGGACTGGATAATGTCATCAGCCTGACAGTCACGGAAGCTGGAACAGCCCCGGTAGATATTGAAAATACAGATACCACGGGTCTCTCCCGTCTGGTATATGACACCGTAGGGGGAACCACAAACGTTGATAATACCCAGGACCCTGCCGATGCGATCTTCACCATTGACGGAGTGGCGGATATCCACAGGGATTCCAACACCATTGATGATGTGCTACCGGGCGTAACGCTGACCCTGAACTCCGCTCCTGATGTGCCAGATAACCAGTCAACCCTGTCGGTGACCACCAGTGCCAGTGCCGTTACCTCCAAAATCAATGCCTTTGTCAGCGCCTATAACAATATGCTTGAATTCATTGAGGTTGGACAAGCATATGATACAGATACCGGAGTTGCCGGTGTCCTTTTGGGAGATCCCACCACCAACAGTATCAGAAACAGCCTTGAACACATGGTTTCAGACGCAGTTTCAGGAATCACCTCCTTTACCCGGTTGGGAGATCTGGGCATTGCTTTGAACGATGAAGGACGGCTTCAGGTTGATTCCGATACTTTGGAAAGTGCATTGGAAGATAATTTTGACGATGTCATTCAGTTTTTCACCCAGTCAACGGAAGGGTCTGAAGGGTTTGCCGTGCGTATGGTGGAAAAATTGGACGGAATTCTTGACAGCACAGGGGGGGTCCTGACTGCACGGCAAGATGGTATTCAAAGCAGTATTGATAATGCTGAAGATCAAATTGAACGAAACCAAACACGTCTGGTTACTTGGGAAGCTCGTACCCGGGCTCAATTCAATTCCCTGGAACTTATAATTGCCGAGTTTCAGGCTACTGGGGATTATCTTACCCAGCAGATTTCAAGCATGCAAAATTTGAATAGCTATATTGCCGGTAAATAAATAATTCTGTGCAGGATGAATCGTAAGGGATTCGGCAATTTTAAACTTTCCGGTTACAACCAAGTAAGGCATAAAAAATACAGGCATTCTTTAAAAGTACTTTACACTTTCTCAGAGCATTCCACGTTTTCAGTTTTTTTTCTCCCCAAAAAGTGTAAAGTTCTTTTGAGGCCATATGAAGGATACCAAAAGATGAACGCCTGGATCATTAGGATGGTAAAGCAACTTTAGGCCATATTACTGCCCTGTGACCATATATCAAGTTTTTCCATAACCGCATCGTAGGTCTGCATGGAAATGTCAGGTAAACTTCCCCCCAGAGCATCCGACGCCTGTTGAAATCCTTTTTCAATGCCGGATTTAATCTCTGCCAGTCTTTCAGGATCATTTCCCCCCAGAGAAATGGCCATTTCAACAATGCGATCCGACGTCTTTTCCACTCCCCAATACCCATCCTCAGCAATTAAATCCTGTGCCTCAGCCTGGGTCATATTATTCAGATCAATGGAAGTGTCTCCCGCTGCAATCTGGGTGGACAAGCCTTGTTCCTTAAATGTATTAACAATCATTTGACGCACATCAGAAAAATTTGACGACACACGCCCAGATGCTTTGCTAACACCATAGGTGCCGGTGTCAGCAGGCTGGTTATTCAAAGAGACGGTATCCCCTGAGAACGATGGTTTTTGTTCCGGATTGTCTGCCGTTTTTCCCTTTTGGGGGGATGCTTTCTGATTCTGATAAAGCTTGTGTTGGTTCATGGTGGTTACATCATCAATCATGATTGTCTCCTTTGACCACATTTATTTGGGGAAATCTTCCTGGGGTGGATTTAACTTCGTCCCTATTGAATAATTCAGGGTACCATGGGATCAGACGGAGTGATAGAGATAAGTTGGAAGTAATTTCTTGATCTTAATCCTATCCGCTTGATGACCCAGTCATCACAAAAAGTCTTCACCTCCACCCCCTGGGGAACCTGGCCGCATTAAAAAAACCACATTGGAAAAAATACATTCAGTATTATATCGGCATGTTTACGGGTAATCTTTAGAGGAAGGGGAAATGAGGAAATGGGGTCTGACCCCAATAATATACAGGAATAATTAGCAATAAACTTGGCTTTAACCCTAAATACAGGCTTAAAGCCACCTTTTGGGTACCAAAAAGACGTTTTTAAGGAACTCGATATGATGTTCTTAGGCTATCCACTTAAGCCGGGACAAGCTGTAAAGTTAAAGGCTTGGATAGCCTTTGATATGCATAATCAGCAAGGCTTAAAATTGCCCCGCTTTAGACGGGTAACCGTATCTTAAATCCAGATGACCATATCATTTGGATATTGTCCTGTGCCTAAACGGTAAATTCAAAACGGCTGAGTCCCTAAGCCTTGTCAAGCCTTGAATCATAAGGATAATCCAGAGCGGCTCCAATGTTCATTTTTGCAAAATCCGGGTGGTTGGAATTGATCAAAAAGTTGCTTTCCCCGGGGATAATAATGCTTGGGACTTGTAAGACGGCTGATTGTTCATTGTTGCCCCACTGATCTCCAACAAATTGTGATGCTGGCCCCGGCGGAAGCAGATTCCATTCTTCAGGCAGATCAGGTCTCATGACCATGGCAAACGTAATTGAGATGCACTGGTAAATTTTTAACAGCTCGCACAGATGCTTCCAATGTAGCCAGAGCCAAGCTTTCCGATGTGTACACCATGCAGGTCCCAATGGAATTCCACCGGACACCGGCCTTCTTTGATCCCATCCCATCAAAGGCGGTTTCCATGTATTTTGCTTTGTTGATTCGCCAGGCGGTGATCACGCAAAGATACCTCCATCAATACGGGTCAGCAGATTGTCAACTTCCTTAGCCCCGATTTCAGATTTGGCAAAATCAAGCGGAACAGCACCGTCTAATCCAAAGTCTTCGGATTTCAACCATTTTCGAGCATAGCCAGGATTATTGTTAAAAACTTCAACAGTCCGTTTAAAAAGCTTTAGAGCCTGATAATTTTCGGATAAGTCTACAAGTGTTGACCTACTCTAACATGCTAAAATGATTTGTTATTTTAGTCAACTCTGATGATTTGTTTATTAAAAAAGGACATACACATGGATGATACATCCCCATTTTTCAAGGCATTTGCAATTTGAAGCTGGCAAAATTCATGCCCCTTTCTTCATGAATACCGCGAATAACTACCTGATTATTAAACTAAATACCCAGGTCAACACTTGTAGACTTATCCGCACTGAATATCCAGACTTATTGAGAACTTACGCTTATTTTTTATAACTTATTGAATTTATTAATACCAAAAAGTTGGCCATTAAAAAACCAAGGTAATATTATGTAGTAATTACATAATCTTATAAAAATGAGCGAAATGTGGG
>CAKZLA010000473.1 GCA_937124525.1 uncultured Desulfobacterium sp. | reverse complement strand
CAGCTGGAAAAGGGCGGCACCGTGTCCATGGGAATTCGCAACGACGAACTTTCCTTTAATTATAAAAAATAAATGCCGGTTTTCAGATTATCCGAAGCCCTTATTTTTCCCCCGCCCCACCTGGCACGGGAAGACGGACTGCTGGGTGTGGGGGGGGATTTATCCCCCCAGCGCCTCATCCTGGCCTATCAGAATGGTATTTTCCCCTGGTTTTCCCCTGGAGAACCCATTTTGTGGTGGTCCCCGGACCCCAGAATGGTGCTGTTTCCCCGCAAGGTTAATATCTCCCGAAGCCTTAAAAAATGCATCCGCAAAGGTCAGTTCACCATCACCATGGACACCTGTTTCAGGGAGGTTATCACGGCATGTGCAGATTCGCGCACCCGGAGAGGTGAAGAGACCTGGCTGGTGGACGGCATGATCCCGGCCTACATACATCTCTACGAAATGGGCCTGGCCCATTCCGTGGAAGCCTGGCAGAACAAGGTTCTTGTGGGGGGACTTTACGGGATTTCACTGGGACGCACCTTTTTTGGAGAATCCATGTTTTCCCTTGTGAGCAACAGCTCCAAGGTGGCCCTAGCGGCCCTGTGTCATCATCTGACGGCCCTGAAGTTTGATCTCATTGACTGCCAGGTGGCCACTAACCATCTGTCGTCCATGGGGGCTGTGGATATCCCTCGAAGCCTGTTTATACAAAAACTTGCCCAGTCTTTAAACAAAAAACCCGTCAAAGGACCCTGGTCCTTTAACGGGTTCTTCTAAAAAAAAGCACCGGCCTGGTGCTAACAATTTTCGGGTAAAATCAGCCTGATTTAATTTTCATCGGGAAGGCGCACCACCAGCACAGGTACATCAGAGCGTCGAAGAACCCGCTTGGTGATACTGCCCATCATCACATCGGCCAGGGTGGAGTGCCCCCGGCTCCCCATGACAATAAGATCGCAGTTTCGCTCTTTACTCTGCTTTAAAATTTCCTTCACCGGATTGCCTCGCTCAATGATGATCTCATCGGCAAGGGAGGTATCATTTTCCTTGCGAACATCCTGGGAGAATTGATCCAACACCTCCCGGATGAGCACATGATCCCGTTTTTTTGCAATCAAAGATTCCCGGGTCTGGTTATAATGGGAATGTTTGATCTCATCCCATTTCTCCTGCTTGATATATCCGGAAACATTGGCTTCCATGATGCTCTGCTCTTCGGGCATCACATGGAGGATGGTAATCTTTGCCTGGTAAAGGTCTGCCAGGCTCACGGCATAGGCAAAGGCATAACGTGCATTGTCCGACAGATCTGTGGGATATAAAATATTGGATATGTTTACTTGGGGTAACTTCATTTTAACCTCATATTTTGGAAATGGATAGTGGGTACCCCCCCACTTCCTTCAAATTTAAAAAAGTACTTTACACTTTTCTGAAATAATTTCCAAAAAATAAGGAGATCTGTTCAGGGGGCATAAAGTACTTTTTAAGGTTGCGGGTTATCAGGCTACTTTTTTCTGGAACATTCCTTTGATGTAATCTATCCAGATAAAGCTGAAAAACCAGGAATAGGCCCAGGTACCCAAAACGATGAAAACAAAGGCCTTGGTGATATCCATGGTGGAGCCGTCCAGGGAAAATCCAGGTACATAGCCAAAAAGAAGCGGTCCCAGGTAAAGGAATTTGGCAAACTTAAAGGCGGTGAAAGCCGTCTTCCACATATTGGCCTTGGCAATGGTTGCCCCGGCAAAGGCGGCAATGCACACTGGCGGCGTGATATTGGAATCCTGGGAAAGCCAGTAAACGATCATGTGGGCGGCAAGTTCATTGACCCCAAGATGGGTCAAGGCAGGCACCGCCACAACGGCGGTGATAAGATAGGCTGCGGTGACCGGAACCCCCATTCCCAGCACCAGGGAGGCCATTGCCACCATCATGATGGTCATCAAAAGGGACCCGCCGGCAAGTTCAATCATGATGTCGGCAAAGGTTAACACCAGACCGGAAAAAGTGAGCACACCGATAATAATACCAATGATTCCCACCGTGGCCCCCACCTTGAGGCTATTCTCTGTCCCTTCCCGTGAGGCTTCAACAAATTCCTTGAACCCCATGCGGGTATCCTTTCTCACCCAGCTGATGGCAATGCAGGATATAAGGCCGATGATGGCTGAATATCCCGGGGAAAACCCTGTCAACATGAAAATGGTTATCAACACCAGGGGAAGCATATAGAACCATTCTTTCTTAAAAATTTCCATGGCACTGTGTTCTGATTTTTCACCCACAATGTTAAAGCGCTTGGCTTCATAGTGCACCATAACAAAGACTGAAAAAAAGTACATGAAAGCCGGGAAAATGGCCACCAGCATGATTCTGGAATAGGGAAGCCCGGTGAGTTCTGCCATGATAAATCCCCCGGCACCCATGATGGGGGGCATGAACATACCGCCAATGGAGGCAGCCGGTTCAATGGCACCGGCCACATGGGGTCTAAATCCGGCTTTTTTCATCATAGGGATGGTAAATGCCCCGGTGGAAACGGTGTTGGCAATGGCACTGCCTGAAATAGAGCCAAAAAGACCACTGGCGATCACCGATACTTTGGCAGGCCCCCCCACCTTATGACCCACAGCAGCCAGGGGCCAGTCAATGAAAAATCGCTGGGCACCGCATTTTTCCAGAAAGGCACCAAAAAGCACAAACAAAATCACATAGGTGGCAAGGACATTGGCCATGATGCCAAACACACCATCACTCTTATAAAAAATACTGGTACATAGCTCTGTGAAGGGTGCCCCTGCATGGGACACCAGATCCGGGGCCAGATATCCATACACCCCGTAAACCAGCATGACAACACCGATCAAAACAAAGACATTTCCCACCACCCGACGGGCCAGTTCAATGCCGATCAAAACACCCACAATGGCCACCATCATGTCAAACTGGGTCTCGGCACCGGTACGGTAATTGATGGCTTCAAAGTTCAGAATCCAATAACCCACACAGAAAATAGATAAGAGGATTAACAGATAATCCACTATTCGCATGATGGATGATTTGGATTTATACAGCAAAAAAATGAGAACATAGGTGATTATAACATAGATGCCCCTGTGATACTGGGTGGATGCCGGCTGTATGACCGCGGCATAGGAGTAAAACAGTACAAGAATCACCGAGCACACATCAAATACTATTTTTTCAAATTGATTTAATTTTTCGTACACTGTTGGCCGCCTGTTGTTATGGTTCTTTTTTTGGCATCCTTCATATCTCCTCAAAAATAGTTGACATTTTTTTGAGAAAATCACCAGAAAATAAGGGAATATTTTGAGAAAACGTCAACCAGATAATGAAGGATGCTTTTTTTCAGTTTTAAAAACCGGCTGGAGGGGTGTTAAAAAAAACGATGCAGACAAAATCGTCATCCGAGCATTTCATCTGCACCATGGGAAATTATGAATTACAAGAGACCTTTTTCTTTCCAGAACTTCTCAGCACCGGGATGAAGGGGGGTAACGATTCCCTTGATACCCGTTTTAATGGCCATCTCTTTAAAAGTCTTTTTCTGACCGATCATGTGTTTGAGGCCCTCGTCAGTATAGACTATGGAGAGCATCTCATATACGACATCGGCAGACACATCGGCATTGGCAACCCAAAGGGCTGAATCCTGGAAAGAAGGAGAGTCATAGTCAGCACCCTTGTAGGTTCCAGCAGGGATTATCAGCTTTGAAAAATAGGGGTATTCCTTATAAAATCCAGAAGCTTCGGCATCTGCGCCCAGATTAACCATATCAATGTCATTGGTCTGGGCTGCCATGATGACAGCACCACTTGGGAATGCCGTAAACAGCCAGAAGGCATCCAGCTGATTGTTTCCAAAGGCCTGGGCTGCATCATTGTAACCCATGGCATTTCTTTCTATTTTATCCCAGACACCCATGTGGGAAAAGAAAAGTTCACAATTGGCAAAGGCACCGGAACCAGCATTGCCCACGCCCACTTTTTTGCCCACAAGGTCTTTTACACTTTTAATGCCGGAACCGGCACGAACAACCAGCTGACCCGGAGCACCATAAAGATAAGATACCGCCTTAACATTTTCATATACCTTAGTATCGTTCTTCATCTTGCCTTTGCTTCCCAGCCATACATGACCGGAATAGACAACGCTCATGTGCTGCCGCCCCGCATTTGTTTTTCTTAAATTCTCCACAGATCCGGCTGAAGACTGGGCCTGCACCTTAAAAGTTTCGGCAGCTTTAATAGGTTTAAAAACCTGGATGGCATTGGCCACCACCTGGAAGGTACCACCGGCAGGACCACCACCAAAAATAATTCTTTCTTTTTTTGCAAATGCAGATGCTGAAAAAATCAGTGACATGGCAGAGAAAAGACAGATTCCTGTAATAAGAACAACGTGTTTGCGTTTCATGAAACTCTCCTTGAATTAATATGTAATGCGTTGTGTTGAATGGACCTTGATCACAAATGCTACATGATATTTTTTTAACAGCGCAATGGATAAAGATCAATGCGGGTATTTCTGATTATAGTGTAGGTGTTTTTCTTACAAACAACAATAAGTATTTGATACAACTTTAAAAAATCACCAATGTAATATTTTTACCTACATTGAAATACAAAATTCTCTGATTGCCTCAGCCATTGCTTGATTGTAAAATCCGAATCATAAAAATCAGGAACACACCATGATCGACACTGCTAAATTGTATATACCAGAATCAAAGAGGAGAAATCGGTGGAAAAAAAATATGGGTTTTTCTTACTGGGTCTGCTGATTTTAATTACAATACTGGGGAAATCACTGGCATCGGATGGTCCCATTGTCATCCGATTTTCCCATGTAGTTGCCAAAAACACCCCCAAAGGATGGGGGGCAGAGGAATTTGCACGTCGTGTCAACCAGGAATTGCATGGAAAGGTACGGGTGGAGGTGTTTGCCAATGGAAGCCTTTATCAGGATAATGAAGCCATTGAAGCCTTGGCCGCAGGAGATCTTGAAATGGCAGCCCCCTCTTCGGCTAAATTCATGGGCATTGTCCCGGCATTGCAGCTGTTTGACATGCCCTTTCTCTTTTCCGATATCCAATCCCTCCACGATACCATGGACGGTGCCATTGGAAAGGAGATGAAGGAAATTTTTCTAAACCGCAATCTGGATATTCGACTTCTCACCTTCTGGGATAATGCGTTTAAACAGTTTACCTCCAATGTTCATCCTCTTTTATCCCCCGATGATTTCAAGGGACTTAAATTTAGAATCATGAGCTCCGATGTTCTGGAAACCCAGATGAAATCTCTGGGTGCAACAGGTATTCGCCTCCCCTTCCAGGAGGTGTATAACGTTATTGAAAAGGGGCTTGTGGATGGACAGGAAAACACGGCCTCTAATATTTACACCGGCAATTTCCACAAAGTACAGCAATATATTACATTTTCACATCATGGATATCTTGGGTATGTGGTGATCATCAACGACACCTTTTGGGAAAAATTGCCCAAATATATCAGGAAGAAACTAACCGTTATACTGGATGAGGTTACACTGGAAGTCAGGAAAAAAGCGCAGGAGCTGGACATACAACAATCAGAACTGATCAGGGCCTATGCAAAAACCCATGGCCATCCCGGAATAACGACTTTAAATGAGAGCCAGAAAAAAGTTCTTCAGAAGGCCATGATGCCTGTTTACCAAAAATTTTCCAGCATTGTTCCTGAACGATGGATATCAAGGATAAAAAACATGTAATTGTGACAGGCTTCATTAGATTTGAACAATCTTGTTCTGCATGGCAAATCGAGACAGCTCCGCATTGTTACGAAGGTTGAGTTTTTTTAAAATCCGGGATCGATAGGTATCCACGGTTTTAACACTAAGATGATAGCTGTCGGCAATTTCGTGATTGGTCTGTCCCAATGCAAGCTTCCGAAGCACCTGTAGTTCCCGCATGGAAAGTGATTCTGCATCGGATTTAAACTTATCCCCCCGAATAACTCTTAATGCCAGGGCTTCACTTGCTTTTTCCGTAAGATACAGGCCACCAGCATACAATTTTTTCACCGCATCCACCAGCTGTTCCGGTGCAGACTGCTTGGTCACATAGCCCATGGCCCCGGATTCCACAGCCCGCACCACATATTGCTCTTCATCATGCATGGTGAGAATCAGCACCGGCATGGAAGGTGCCAGGGATTTTAACTGGGAAACCACTTCAAGGCCATCCATGCCCGGCATGGAGATATCCACCACAGCCACATCGGGTCGGGTATCCAATGCCCGGGAGATGGCCTCATGCCCATCGGCGGCCTCGGCCACCACCTCCATCTCTCCACTCTCTTCAACTATCCGGCGCAACCCCTCCCGTACGATTTTGTGATCGTCGGCCAGCAGTACTTTAATCATCATATTCCTTGCTCCTGTTTTAGATCAGTTGAGCATCCCCATCAATTTTAACATGGCAACACACCCGGGTTCCCCCATGGGGGGCTCTGTCAATGCAAAGATCCCCCCCCACCAGGGTGGCCCGTTCCTTCATGCCGGTGAGCCCAAGACCTGTAGACTCATTTTGATCCTCCGGGGAAAAACCACACCCATTATCCGTCACGCAGAGCACAAGGGTTCCATGGGTTGAGGTTAATGCCATCTTAATTGAGGTTGCACCGGCATGTCTTGCGACATTGGTCATGGCCTCCTGGGCAATGCGATAAAAGGCCGTGGCCAGGGTATCATCCACCTCGGGTACATTGTCATGGGAAAAGATGCAGGAAATATCCGATCGATCCTCAAAATCCCGGGTCAGGATCTCCAGGGCCGCCACAAGCCCCAGATCATCCAGTACGCCGGGGCGAAGCTGGAAGGCCATTCGTCTGACATCTTCAATGGTATCATCAATGAGGGACGAGATGCGCCGGGCACGAAGAGCCGCAGTTTCATTGGATGCCATGAGATTTTTTTCAAGCCATACCGTGTCCATTTTAAGGGCTGTGAGGATCTGTCCCAGGTGGTCATGGAGTTCCCTTGCCACCTTTCGCCTCTCATTTTCATGGGCTGCCATGACTTTACCAGATAGCTGTCTCAGGGTATCGTGCACCCTTTTTAACTCCAGGGTCCGGGTCTCCACCTGCTGTTCCAGATCCTGGGAGTACCGAGCCAGTTTTTCCTTGGCCTGTTCAAGATCTTTTTGCACCTGATTTTTTTCCGTGACGTCCACGCTCACAGCCAGGGATCGCTCCACCTTGCCGTCATCATCCCTCACCCCGAAGCAGGAGAGCAGTATCTCAATGTGACCGCCATCTTTTTTCACATAGGTATAGGGCACATCCTTGCAGAAACCTGTTTTAAAAAAAACGGGGAAAATCACCTCTTCGGCAATTTTCCGGGAAGATTCAGTATAAAACCCGGTGAGGGGTTTTGCAATCACCTCATGGCGTTCATACCCCATTTTATCCAGCCAATAGTCACTGACCCGGATGATGATCCCCCGGGTATCAATGGAATGAAGCATCACCGGCGTGTGATTGTAGATGTGGCGGTACCGTTCTTCGCTGTACCTCAACTCTTTTTCCGCCTTTTTTCGCCGGACAATCTCCTTTGAGGCCATGTTGTACAAGATAAAAACCGCAATGCCTGTGAAAATCAAAACAACCACAATCACTGGCCCGATAACCCGGACAAAGGGGTCTGCCAGGTGCTTTTCGATATCCTCCCAGCTCATTAAATGGACAATCTTCCACCCTGGAAAACCATCCAGTTCCATGTCTGAATATAAAAAACGTGCCTTACTTCGATCCACGACCCCAAGGTCATTTTTCCTTTCAAAACCGGTCCACAGCCACGGACCATCCCCAAACTGCCGGGATGCATTAATGGCATGAATGCGCTCCCGGGACAGCTCCCATAAAAGCATGAACCGCATCTCCTGTTTATTGGCAATGAAGATAACACCATTGGCATCGGCCACCAGCAATACTCCTTCAGAGCCGGCAAATAATTTAGATTCAATGCGCTCCACCGAGGCTTTAATCACTGCCACCCCCAGGACCACATGACCATGGCGGTCATACACTGGGTGGGTGTAATAGATACCACGCTTTCGTGAGGTGGTTCCCTTGGCAAGATAGACCGCAGCGGTTCCCTTGATGGCTTTTTTAAAATAGGGTCTAAAGGCAAAGTCCTTTCCCACAAAACTGTCGTAATCCTTCCGGTTACTGGAAGCAATGGTCATACCATGGGCATCCATGAGATAGCACACTTCAACATTGAGAGATTTCAAAAAGTTATCCAGAATACTGTCCACATTGGCCTGGGATACCATGTCTTTTTTTTCCAGGACCATTCTCAATTCTTTAAGTCCTGCCAGTATTTTCACCGGTCGAATGTGTTCCGACAAAAAGGTGGTAAGCTGCCGTTGAAGCAGTTCAATCCGTGTCTCAGCATGGTCTTCAGCCTGGCTGAACACCGTTTTTCTTAAAGAAAGATAGTAAAGTCCCCCACCGGTGGACACCGAAAGAAAAGCAAGGATGGCAAGTACAAGAACGATAACCCTTAACCGCATGCATAAACTCCTAACCTGGACAAGCCAGAATCAAAAAGGCTTTGTTGATTCTCTTGCCCAAATAACACGAAAAGAAGAGATAAGAATCTAAAGGAATAAGGTTTTTCATTATTTTGTATGTTGCCAGTTTTTCCATACAAAAGTCAATGACTTCCTTCAAGATCCAGCAATTCCAATTGTTTTAAACCAAGCCTCAGTATTTTTTTTACCTTGACATATATTTTCGCCTCCTGTAATGAATGGTATTATTCCTTGTATGGATGAATGGTATTTTTTGGATAATACCATTTTGTTTGCATAATCATAAACGATTTGATGTGGTTATGTATCAAACAAAAATTCAGATGACAAAATAAAGAAAATGATGATCAATATACTTATTATTAATGTGCTACTATCTCTCATTCTTGTGGAGGTGATTATTATCACCCGACTAAGAAAGGGCTGACTGTGGCATAAGCATTAAGAATTATTAAAAAAGCCGTTATCAGCCCAGGTGCTGATAACGGCTTTTTTTAGTTTTATCAAACTTAATTTGGTCCCGAAACACAACAGAGGCTAAAACAGATTCAAAATGTTTTAAAGGAGAAAAGCATATAATGAGAAGTGACATCGCAAAAAAGGGCATTGCCCGGGCACCCCATAGAAGTCTGATGAAAGCGGTTGGGTTCACCGATGAAGAGATCAAAAAACCCCTTGTGGGCATTGCAAACTCCGCCAATGAACTGATCCCCGGGCACATGCACCTTGACACCATTGTTGACGCTGTGAAGGCTGGTATCCGCATGGCCGGGGGAACTCCCATGGAGTTTTCCACCATTGGGATATGTGACGGCATTGCCATGAATCATGCGGGCATGCATTACTCCCTGGCCAGCCGGGAACTCATTGCCGACTCCATAGAGGTTTCAGCCACGGCCCACCCCTTTGATGCCATTGTCATGGTACCCAATTGTGATAAAATCGTTCCAGGCATGCTCATGGCAGCAGCCCGGTTGAACATTCCGGCCATCTGTATAAGTGGCGGCCCCATGCTGCCGGGCAAACACCCCCAGGATCACACAAAAAAGATAGATCTGATCTCGGTTTTTGAAGCCGTGGGGGCTGTCAGTGCCGGAAAAATAGCAGAAGAAGAGCTGACCCTCATTGAAGATGCCGCCTGCCCCACCTGTGGTTCCTGCGCAGGTATGTTCACGGCAAACTCCATGAACTGCCTCACCGAAGCCATTGGCATGGGACTGCCCGGCAACGGCACCATCCCAGGTCCCATGTCCGAACGAATCCGACTGGCCAAACAGGCGGGCATGGCCGTGATGGAATTATACAAACAAAATATCAAACCCCTTGATATTTTAACGGAAAAAGCCTTTAGAAACTCCCTGGCCGTGGACATGGCCCTGGGCTGCTCCACCAACACTGTCCTTCATTTAAAGGCCATTGCCCACGAGGCAGGCCTTAATATCGAACTTGATCTCATCAATGAAATCAGTAAAATAACCCCCCACCTGTGCTCTTTGAGTCCCGGGGGTAAAGACCACATTGTTGATCTTTACAATGCCGGTGGTATTGGGGCCGTCATGAAAATTCTGCTGGAGCAGGGACTGGTTAAGGGAGACTGCATCACCGCCACGAGTAAATCTCTCACCGAGAATCTTGAAGGGGTAACCGTAAAAGATAAAAATGTGATCCGCCCCTTTGATGATCCCTACCACAAAGAGGGGGGACTTGCCGTTCTTTTTGGAAACATTGCCCCTGAAGGGTGTGTGGTCAAACAATCTGCAGTGAAAAAGGAGATGCTCACCCACCAGGGCCCGGCCCGGGTTTTTAATTCCGAAGAGGAGGGCACCGAAGCCATCATGTCAAACAGCATCAATAAGGGAGATGTCATTGTCATCCGCTATGAAGGCCCGGCAGGGGGACCTGGCATGCGGGAAATGCTCACCCCCACCTCGGCCATTGCCGGCATGGATCTTGACGGTGATGTGGCATTGATCACAGACGGTCGATTTTCCGGTGGTTCCAAGGGGGCATCCATTGGACACATCTCACCGGAGGCCATGCAGGGAGGTGTTCTGGCTGCGGTGATGGAAAATGACCAGATCAAAATTGATATCCCGGGAAAATCCATTGAACTTCTGGTGTCAGAGGAAGAGATCGCCCAACGGCTTTTCCAATGGAAAAAACCGGAACCCAAAATCAAAAAGGGATACATGGCAAGATACGCAAGGCAGGTCAGTTCTGCTGGTAATGGTGCCATATTAAAGGAGCAATAAAATGAAACTCACAGGCGCACAGATCCTGATAAAAATGATAAAAGACCAGGGCGTGGACACTATCTTCGGATATCCCGGGGGGGCTGTCATTGATATTTATGATGAACTGGAAAAACATGAGGATCTGCGTCACATCCTTGTCCGCCATGAGCAGGCAGCGGTTCACATGGCAGATGCCTATGCCCGGGCCAAGGGCGGCGTGGGGGTGGCATTGGTTACCTCGGGCCCTGGTGCCACCAACACCATCACCGGCATTGCATCGGCTTACATGGATTCCATCCCCGTTGTGATTTTCACAGGCCAGGTTCCCACGGCCCTCATCGGCAATGACGCCTTCCAGGAAGTGGACACCGTTGGCATCACCAGGCCCTGCACAAAACACAACTATCTTGTGAAAGATATTAAAAAGCTGGCCAAAATCATCAATGACGCCTTTTACATTGCCACATCGGGCAGACCAGGGCCTGTTCTTGTGGATCTTCCCAAAGATCTCATGTCGGCAACCATTGAATTTAAAGACCCGGGTAAAGCCAGCCTGCGCTCCTACCGCCCCACCTATGATCCCAACAAAAGACAGTTGGCAAAAGTGGTAAAACTGATCAAAAATGCAAAAAAGCCTGTCATCTTTGCCGGGGGGGGCGTAGTGCTTTCCAAATCCGCCCCGGAACTGACAATGCTTGCCCGCATGACCCAGACACCGGTGACGGCATCCCTCATGGGCCTGGGTGCCTTTCCTGGATCTGATGGCCTGTGGCTGGGAATGCCCGGCATGCATGGGACCTACCGGGCCAATATGGCCATCAGTGACTGTGATCTCATGATTTCTGCCGGGGTTCGCTTTGATGACCGGGTCACCGGCAGAACCGATAAATTTGCCGCCGGGGCCACCATTGTTCAAATTGATATTGACCCCACCTCCATCCATAAAAACGTTGAGGCCACCTGCCCCATTGTGGGGGATTGCAAAATCAGTCTGGCACTGCTCAATGAGCTGCTGGAAAAAGAAGAACCAGACCAGATCAACGGGAGTACCACGGGCCGGAAAGACTGGATTGAGCAAATCGCCCAGTGGAAGGCCACCTCTCCCCAGCAGTTCACCCAGGGACCGGATGTGATCAAACCCCAGTTTGTCATTGATACCCTCCATGAACTGGCCGGACCCGGGGCCATCATCACCACAGAAGTGGGGCAAAATCAGATGTGGACAGCCCAATACTATCACTTTGAACGCCCAAATCACTTTATTACATCAGGGGGACTGGGTGTCATGGGTTTTGGGCTTCCTGCAGCCATCGGAGCCAAGGCCGCCTGCCCGCAAAAACAGGTGGTATGCGTGGCCGGTGATGCCAGCATTCAGATGAGCAGTCAGGAACTGATGACCGCCATTGAAGCGGATCTTCCGGTAAAAATTGTGATTCTTAACAACGGTTGTCTTGGAATGGTTCGCCAGTGGCAGAAAATCTTTTATGGAAAGAGATATGCATTCACAAACCAACAACCAAGCCCTGATTTTGTGAAACTGGCAGAAGCGTATGGCGCCGCCGGATTAAGAACCGACAAAATGGATGAGGTTGAGAGCGTTCTCAAAAAGGGTCTTGCAATGAAAGGGTCTGCAATCATGGAGTTTGTTGTGGATTGCGAAGAAGGTGTTTATCCAATGGTTCCAGCAGGTGGCGCTCTATCGGAGATGCTTCTGGTTTAATCTGGGATTATAACCTGTCAGTTTAGTAAAAATATACGGCTACTCATTTAAGGCGGGATATTTTTCTCGAATTTGCTATTTTTTTTACTAAGGGTATTTTTATCATTTGAAGATATGGTTTTGGAAAACAAACGCTAAAAAAAGGCTTCAAGGTGATGAAACACTTGTAGGACAGGAAGCGTGCCTAAAATCTCATCAGGAGAATCATGATGATTATCATACCGAACTTCAGAAAATTTCGCTTTCAGTGCATCATTTTTAATGAAAACCGGGGGCATTGAGGTGATGTTATGATATGCCCTATTAAAATGAAAAAGGCAGGCCCATTTTAAGGGACCTGCCTTTTTTGTGCCCGTTCAAAGAAGGAGCAAGAGAAACGCACCTTTTCCTTCCCATCTCATTCAGCTTACATTAAAAATGTTCAAACCCGTCTTCATCATCAAATGGAATAACCTGCTCTGGTTTGATTTCAGAGCCTCTTCTGGCTACCCTATTTTTTCCGGCAATGGGGGCCATGATTTTTTTAGAAACCCGAACTGATTCTGTCCGTGCCGTCATGGGCACGGTCCCAGGAGAAGACCGATGGTTATCCATTCTGTCCTCTCTGCCTGTAATCAGAATGACAAGTTCAGCAATATACCCCTTGAGCTGGTGGGCCTGGGTGGTCATCTCTTGGGATGCCGAGGCAGATTCTTCGGCACTGGCGGCATTCTGCTGAACCACCTTGTCCATTTCGTTAATAGCAATGTTCACCTGGTCAATGCCATTGGACTGTTCATCGGATGCACTGGAAATTTCCGCGACAATTTCACCTACTTTGCCAGCATTTTCCGCAACATCCCTGAATGCCTGGTTGGTGGTGGAAACAATTTGTGAGCCTTCATTTACCTTTGTGGTGGTACTGTCAATGAGTTCCGCTGTGTTTTTTGCTGCCGTTGCCGCTCTCATGGCAAGGTTTCTAACTTCATCTGCCACCACGGCAAAGCCCGCGCCAGCCTCTCCTGCCCGGGCGGCTTCAACGGCGGCATTGAGTGCCAACAGGTTGGTTTGAAATGCAATTTCATCAATGGTTTTTATGATCTTAGAGGTTTCTTCACTTGCCTTGGAGATATCTGCCATGGAATGAATCAGCTGATCCATAGCCTCATTGGCAGTTTTAACCACTTGATTTGTATTTCTCATCAAATTGTCAGCATGGGTTGAGTTTTCGGCATTTTTTTTCGTCATGGAAGCCATCTCTTCCATTGAGGCGGAGGTCTCTTCGATGGAGGCCGCCTGCCTGGAAGATCCCTCGGCAAGGGTTTGACTTGAAGAGGATATCTGACCGGCAGCCGAAGCCAGCTGAAGAGCCCCCTGGGACAACCCTCTGGAAATCCGGTTGATAGGATTCACCACCGATCGGGTAATGAGAAAAACCAGCAGCGCTGCCAGAAGGACGACCACGCTGCCCACGAACAAGTTGATAAAGCCAATTTTACGAACAGGTGCCAGCAGTTCTTCTGTGGGAAGGGCCGCTGCAAGTATCCATCCAATGTCGGCCAACTTTTTAAATGTCACGGTTCTAGAAATATCTTCAAAAGTATAATAAATCTGTCCTTCTTCTTGCTCAATCATTTTCCGTCCAAATTCGAAATCCGTCATGTTTAACTTGAGGATTTTTTCCTTGTCCGGGTAGGCAATGACAAGTCCGTCGCTTTGGAAGACATAAAGGTAACCAGAACGACCAATTTTCTGGGAATCAACAAATATTTTGGTCCAGGAGTTCAGATCAATCACACCCGTAATAATGCCTTGGATCTCTCCTTTTTGCACAATGGGAGCAGTGATGAAAAACACAGGATTTCCTGTTCTCTTGCTGATTCTTACCTGAGAAATGAAATTTTTACCTGAGATGGTTTCTGTAAAATATTTCCGATCCTTAACATTTGTTTTCCCGATGATAGCAATGTTGGAACTGCTAACAGTATCACCCTTTTTATTGCAAACCCTGATATCTTCAAAATAGGGGTATTTTGTCTTAATATCCACCAGCGAAGCGTTGGCTGTTTTTCTGGCTGATCTGCCAACAAACGAGTCCTCCAGGGCCGACTGGAAGATCTTCTGGGATGCCCAGGTCTCCAGATCAGCCATGGTTCCGTTTACCCATGCTGAAAAGGTTCTTTCCGTCATATTGACTGTCGAGGCCATTTGGCTCGTCAACGTATCCAAAAGTGCATTTTTGGAATAGAAATAGCTGACGTAACTTGAAACGGCCATCCCAAGAATGATTAAAGCAAGTGTTGGGATGAGAAATTTATTCCGCAAGTTAAATTTCATGGTAATTCTACCTTTTTCTTTACTCAATTATTCTCGCTGCTGACTCCAGGATTTCAAACGGAATCTCCACGTCAAGGGCTTTGGCTATCCTTACATTTATAATGAGTTGTCCTTCTTTGTTTTTGACTATGGGAATGTCTGCAGGAGCGGTTCCAGAAAGAATCTTCAAGGCGGCTTCACCAGACCATATTCCCTGCTCCTGGGCAATTTTTGCAAAACAAATCAAGGCATAAGGCGCCATAAAATCATAGGATGTGCCGGTGGGTTTTTTTGTATTGGATTCAATAAATGATTTCATGTCAGCAGCATTGTCTTTGTAAAGACCACCATCGGTATCGATAATTACCATGTCTGTTTTTTCCTGCAACTCCATAAACCCTTTTTTCCAGTCTGTATAATCCTTTGCAAAAAAAGTTGTTGTTTCCAAACCAAATATTTTTTTAAAATTGTCATTCTCTTTTTTTGAGGTCAGATGATCCGGCGCTAAAAAACCAATTTTTGTCCCCTTTGCAAAGGGTGTCAGCTGTTCAATCAACTGCGGGACTGGCGTGACCTCAACCATTCCTGTTGTGTTTTTATACGGATATCCGTATCCTGTTGCATCCCAGTTAACTCCGCAGAAAACAAAGGGCAGATCTGCATTTTTATAATACTGCATGACCAGAAATTTGGAGGCATTGTCATCTGCTGCGATCACCACATCCGGTTTAAATGTTTCAATAACGGCCTTGGCTTTAAGAGCTGCCTCATTTTTAAACTCATCGCTACCGTTTCTTTTTGTATCCATCCGGACGATTTTAAGCTTAACACCGCTGGAAGAAACAGCAGAGTTGATTCCTTCGGTAATACCGTCACTCCAGGCATAACCTTCATGATACGAATCAATAAACAGTATTTTTTTACCGCTTAGGTCTGCAGCAATGGATAAAGAGGATACTGACAGAAACAGGGCCAAGCTTAAAATAACATGTATTGTTTTTTTCATAATTTAAGATTTCCAAATCAATAAAATTAGTATAGTTCTGCGTAAGTTGTATGTTGCTTTTTTTTGTACTTAAACCCCATATATTCGCAGACAATAGGCTCCCATAAACCTAACAAGTATATGTCACACTTTAAAATTGCAAGTAAAATTTAAAATTTGTTTTTCAGAAAGATAATTAAATAATTACTGTAAATTTAATAAATTACAGAATTGTTAAATTAAATTACGGATTTGCGATTTTAATAAAGAAAGTGTGCCCTAACATCCTGATTATACATCTTTTTTAAAGTATTCAAACTGGTTTCAGACAACATTTAAGTTAATTGATTTCTTTGCCTGTTTATATATTTGGGGGAAAGTAACGTCTGCCTTGCAATGTATCCCGGTGTGGCAAGGGTCGAAAGAAGCTCACATGTGCACCGGCATGACAGTCTCTTCAATATTTCTACTGCCAGGCGATGTCCAATGCCGTGGGTACAACCAGGAGTAGTGGGTTGTATTTTCTGAAAGGGCCATTGGTCGCGCAAGTGTTTTCCCCATAACTCCCCATATTTATTGGTGCTTCAGCTGTGAACAAACATATGGGGGTTGCTCATAAGGTGGGCCACTATACGGAGACTGAAAATTTTTTATGCTCAATTATCTGTAATTACTGGCTTTATTTTTAAATCAAAAAAAAGCAGTTCAAAGTGGCCCATGTTATGCTCAAGCCCAATATATACTTTAAGTATTTCTGGAGTGGGGACTTCTCCGCCACATTGTCCAGACATGTAGAACAGCTAAATTGAGGGGACAAGCGGCTTATCCTCCAGGAGAGATTTTTTTTGGGAAAGGAGTCGTTCAATCGCCTTAAAATGCTTCTGGCGCCAGGCATCAAGGGATTGATCAAGCTCTATTTTTTCAGAAAACATAGCCTCTTGAAATATCTCATTCTGTCTTGATTTTGGCACAACTACAATCCCCTCTTCATCAGCAACCACAATATCCCCCATGTTAACAGCAACACCACCGCACCAGATGGGCATTTCAAGTTCACCCTCTCCTTTTTTTACACCTGGTTTCGGGTACACGCCCCTTGAAAAAACAGGAAAAGCACTACATCGAATTTCAAGTAAATCTCGAATGACGCCGTCAATGACAAATCCAGCAATTCCTCTTTCCTTGGCCACGGCACAAACATTTCCACCGGCTACAGCAAAATTATTGTTTGTGGTTTCCACCACGATAACATCACCGGGCTTAGCTTTGTAAATGGCCGCATGTACCATGGAATTATCATTCCCGTTACAATACACTGTGTAAGCTGGTCCCGCAATGCGGGGAATCGGTTGCCATATGGGTCGAATACCAATGGACATAATTTGCCCATGACTTAAAGTATCTGCAAGCAATGTAGGTGATAATTGTGAAAATTCATTATTCATTATAATTCTCCTTGGGTAAGGTGCCATCCTGTTTTCGTACAAATCAGAATTAAAATATTTTACCGTGTGAACGACTGCTGGCCGTTTTTAACTGCCTATATCTGCCCTTTTGACTTCTTCTAATTTCTGGCCATCTTTATTTCAGTGGACAAACCTGTCAAAACAAAGGCCGTAATCGATATCAGCAGATCCGGGAATTGAGAAAAAAAGATGCCCCAAAAGCGAAATTTTAGACACCCCCGTCTCTATTCTATCTCTAAAAGCATTGCCTTTTCGCATTCATCTTTAGAAGTGAGCTTGATAACAAATATGAAGACGCTAATCCCACCCTTTAAATTCAAAGTTAAATACACTCAAACTATAAATTGATCAACCATATTCTATGAACATCAACTGGTCCGACCAAATGACAGAAAACATACCCAAGAAACAATGTCAAGTATTTTTTTTAAGATATGCTATCAAACATTTTGCATCAAGGCTTATTTTTAGCAAATTTACGCCTTGACAATTCAAATTCAACGGTTTATAGATATCCATCATCAATCTGGACCTACCAGATACTTGACGATCTGGACCTACCAATAAATAACGGTCCAGTAAAAAATTAACATGGGGTCTGCAACAGACTTGATTACTGCTTTATAAAAAATTTTGGCATTCTTCATATAGTCCCAAAAGTGTTTTACACTTTTGGCGGGACAATTCCAAAAAAATGGGTCTCTTACCCCACCAAGTGTGAACTGGTAAATAAATGATGCCAAATTTTTATATCAGTTCACCGGGATTTTTATTCTGAGCTAAAGGACAAACACGAACTCTGTATCTTTTTAAATATAACTTACATGGTAATAAATACCTGCTAAATAAAAAATAAAACTCTTACAATATCAGTATCTTGGACGGAGTTTCATATAAAATGGCTATAGTTAATCGTTGAACCATGACAAACGAATTAACTATTTATTGAAGTATCGGTTTAAAAACGTATGCAAGATCTGGCTTTGTTTTATGGCAACAAGTCTTAAACGACAAATTTGTAGCTGTCAATGCCCGAAACACAGGTTATGTAATCTTTTAAAAAGTTAAATATGGATTTCACCCATGTGTTAAGTATTCTTTTTTTTAGCGGTACCAGATTATTGTTAATTGGACTTTCAGTTAAAGGAGAAAAGCGAATGAGTATAGGACTGCAAGGTTTTCTAGCGTTATTGCCAATCATTGTAGTAGCTGTATTTTTGGTTGGGATGAAATGGCCCGCAAGCAGAGCAATGCCCCTTTCGTACATAACCGTTGTCATAATCGGATATTTTGTCTGGGGCCTGTCTGGAATGCAGATCCTCGGTGGATCTGTTAAAGGACTTGTTGTTGCCGTTGGTCTCCTCTACATAATCTTTGGTTCCATTCTTCTATTAAATACGTTGCAGGAGAGTGGCGGACTTCAACAGATACGTAAAGGATTTACAGATATCACCAAAGACCGACGTATCCAAGTCATCATTGTGGCATGGCTCTTCGGTAGTTTCATTGAAGGTGCTTCAGGCTTTGGCACACCGGCCGCCGTGGCTGTTCCCCTTATGGTGGGTCTTGGGTTTCCAGCACTGGGAGCCGTGGTATCCGGGCTTATAATTCAAAGCACACCGGTATCTTTTGGTGCAGTGGGCACCCCCATGCGGATTGGCATAGGTTCTGGACTTGGAAGTGGCAGCGAAAGCATTGTCAATGAATATGCCTCAAAATTGGGATTCACCTTCATGGATGCCGCTGGCCACTTTAACAGTTTAGCTTACGATAATTTTATCGCATTTGTTGCCGCAAAGGTAGCGCTGCTGCATTTTATCGCCGGTGCTTTGATCCCTTTGTTTCTGGTTGCATTTCTAACAAAACTATTTGGAAAAAACAAATCCTTTTCAGAAGGCCTTGCAGTATGGCCCTTTGCCATTTTTGCCGCATTTGCCATGACAATCCCCTATGTGCTTGTGGCTACCTTCATCGGCCCTGAATTCCCATCCATGATTGGTGGTGCTACAGGTCTTTTCATCGTCATCGCCGCCGCTAAAAAAGGATTTCTCCTTCCCAAGGGCGAGCCCTGGGATTTCAAGCCCAAATCAGAATGGGACAAATCGTGGACTGGCAGCATTGAAATCAAAAATATTGGTAAACCCGGCGGCATGACCAGTTCCATGGCATGGTCCCCCTATTTTATGATAGCAGCCCTGCTCCTCATCACTCGCCTGATTCCCACCATCACCACCTTTCTTAAAGGCTTGACCATACAAGTCCCCGCCATAGCTGGTATCAGCTCAAAATTTGCCATTGGATACTCTCCAGGAAGCGTTTTCGTAGTGGTCTCTCTGATCACTTTTTTTCTCCATGGCATGAAAAAGGATGCCTATGTAAGGGCCTGGAAAACATCGACAAAGACTATGGTGGGCGCGGGATCTGCTCTGATTTTCACTGTTCCCATGGTCCAGGTGTTTATCAATTCCAGCGGCGGGTCCGCCGGGTTTGACAAAATGCCCTATGCCCTGGCAGCGGCCACCTATGCCATCACCGGTGGCCTGTGGCCCATATTCTCAACTATCATTGGCGGCATGGGTGCCTTTGTTGCCGGTTCCAACACCGTTAGCAACATGACCTTTTCTCTATTCCAGTTTAGAACTGCCCAACTGATTGTGCACGGAAACCCTGCGCTTGTTTCCAATGCCCTTGACTGGCCCACATGGATTGTTGCGCTCCAGGCCATTGGCGGGGCGGCTGGAAACACCATCTGTATCCATAATATCGTTGCCGCATCTGCCGTGGTAGGTCTACTGGGTAAAGAAGGGGTGGTGGTGCGAAAAACCTTTATGGTCTTTCTATATTACTGCATTGTACCTGGTGCCATCGGGTATTCGTTCCTATACTGGCAGTCCAAGGGAGCCATGAACCTTGGAACATGTATTGCTGCCGTATTTTATGCAGCGCTTTTCGTTATACTGGCAACAAACAAATCTCGCTTGAATAACGTTTCGCTGAATGCTCATGTTCAGAGCACTTAGGAACCGGTCTTAAATAACTTGCCCATTTCAGAACACGCTACCGTTGAAGGCTAGCGTGTCCCCAATTTTTAAATGGGTATGTAATTGAGGACTCATTTTTTAAGGTATTGCCTTCGGCAATTCGTGCTGTAAAGTTCTGATAAAAAATTGGATGCCCATGTCATAGCTTTCTGTATCCAGTATTTAAAAAAAACGGGAGTGAACGCATCCATCCAGGATGCGTTCACTTATTTTTATTATGGAGATATCCATGAAAATCGATCTAAAAGGAACCGTGGCCATCGTGGGTAACTATGGCAGCGGAAAAACAGAAATTGCCGTGAATCTCGCCCTTGCCAGAAAAAATGACGGGCTAAAAGTCAAGCTTGCAGATCTGGACCTTGTAAACCCTTATTTTAGAACACGTGAAGCCAGAAAGACACTGACAGAAATGGGCATTGATGTCATCCTGCCCGATGACCAGTACATGGATGCGGATCTACCTATTTTAACTCCTAAAATTTATGGGATGCTCCAGGATCCATCAGAATTGAATATTCTTGATGCTGGCGGTGATGATGTTGGTACCACCGTTCTTGCGGCGTTGAATCGTCTTATAAACACCGCCACTATCCAGGTCCTTCAAGTTGTCAATCCCCATCGTCCCCAATCTGACTCCATTGAGGGATGCCTGAAATTAAAACAAGAGATCGAAAACGTGTCCAAACTTAAGGTAACGGGCATCATTGGAAACGCCAATCTAATTGAAGAAACCACACCTGCCCACGTTTACAACGGGTATGAATTTGTCAGAGCATACGCCCAGAAGAGTAAACTGGATCTTAAATTTATCACCGTACCTTCCCATTTAATCTCCACCATTGACTGCCACCAATTTATATGTCCCGTTCTTCCCCTTATGCGTCAGATGGTACCCCCCTGGAAAAAATCTGTGAAACTGGGACCGGCAGCCTTAGTTGCAAACATGTAAGTAACTAAGAAAAATTAACCCGGTATTTTATCAGATGGCTTAAGTGCTCGGACATAATTTTTTTTCTCTATTTCGCTTTAAATCTGCCTGTTTACCCATATTCACTCGTTTTTATAATATTATGTAATTACTACATAATATTACCTTATTTTTTTAATGGCCAACTTTTTGGTATTAATAAATTCAATAAGTTATAAAAAAATAAGCGAATAGAGGGTGTTTATGAGGCCATATTCAACGTTAGAACAGGAAAAAAATTTAGTCCATGTACTTATACCATTCTTTATATTACCTATAAATATCGATTGATGAGTGAAGGCGGCCTACAATTTTTTATTATTATTTCCTATCAGGTACTTAAAAAGGAGAACGTATGAATAGCTCAGTTAAAAAACACACCGTGGGATTCATTGGAATCGGCGTAATGGGTAATAGTATGGCTCGACACATTTTAAAC
Source organism: uncultured Desulfobacterium sp. (assembly GCA_937124525.1). The sequence continues at coordinate 8,888 of CAKZLA010000473.1, read as the reverse complement.
GCCGGTTACCCCCTCCATGTCCATTCCCGAACCTATGCCAAGGCACAAAAACTGTGCAGCCAAGGTGCTGTATGGCATGAAACCGTTGCCCATCTGGCAAAACAGTGCCAGGTGATTATCACCATGGTGGGATTTCCTACCGATGTGGAATCCATCTATCTGGGGAATGGTGGGATTTTTGAAAACGCCAGACCCGGCACCATCACCATTGACATGACGACCTCCCGGCCTGATCTTGCCATCAGTTTGTATAATCAAGGTAAAAAAGCAGGAACACATTGCCTGGATGCTCCGGTAACCGGGGGAGATATCGGAGCTAAAAATGCCAGCCTCTCAATTATGGTGGGCGGAGATAAAGACATTTTTACCAAGATACTTCCCATTTTAAAACTCATGGGTGGCAATATACATCACCAAGGCCCGGCCGGATGCGGGCAGCACACTAAAATGGCCAATCAAATTGCCATTGCCGCCGGAATGGTTGCCATGTGCGAAGCCCTTTCTTATTCCCAGAAAGCAGGCCTAAACCCCGGGAAAGTAATCGAGAACATCGGACAAGGAGCTGCCGGCAGCTGGTCTTTAAACAACCTTGGGCCCCGAATTATCAATGATGATTTTACCCCTGGTTTTTACGTAAAACATTTTATCAAGGACATGACCATTGCTCTGGAGTCAGCAACAGCCATGGGGTTGGACATGCCTGGCTTAAGCTTGGCTGCCACTTTATATGATCAACTGGCCGCCAGGGGGTATGAGAATGAAGGGACCCAGGCCCTGTATAAGTTATTTAAAGGTTAACCATAGTTAATACCTTCGCCAATTTTATTTTTGTTTAGATTTCAACCTATATCTGGTGATTCATCCACCCATATCAATACAACATATTGTATTGTGATTGCCAAGTTTCAAATCGGTTTTGAATTTGGCGAAGGTATTGATAGTATGTTCATTTTGCAATTTTAAAATTTTTCAGGAGTAAATAAATAATGCAGATTATCCGATTTATAAGTAAGGACAACAGAGTTTATACCGGCTGTGAATACAAAGATGGAAGAGCCTCAATCATGGAAGGAAATATTTTCCAGGGAATGAATGATATTGGAAAAAGGGTCGACGTATGCTCCTTACTCAGCCCCATTGAACCCAGTGCGGTCTTTGGCATTGGACTCAATTATAGAAGACATGCCAAAGAGACTGGAATGGCACTTCCCAAATATCCCATTGTATTCATGAAAAGCCCATCCTCCGTAACCGGACATAATTGCGACATAGAGATCCCTATCTCCTGCCAGGCAAAACCCGAGGTGGATTTTGAAGCAGAACTGGCTGTGATAATAGGCAAAAAAGCCAAAAATGTCCGTATTGAAAAAGCGCTTGATCACATTTTCGGGTATACCTGCAGCAATGATATTTCCGCAAGAAGATGGCAAAAGCATGCTGGCGGAGGCCAGTGGATCAAAGGCAAAAATTTTGACACCTTCTGCCCCATGGGGCCATGGATCGTGACGGCCGACGAAATTGTTAATCCCCAAAACCTGCACATAGAGTGCCTCCTTAATGGAGAGGTAATGCAGAAAAGCAATACACAAGATATGATATTTTCCGTGGCTGAGATAATTTCCTATCTGTCTGAAAGCGCAACGCTGCTTCCGGGTACCGTTATTTTAACTGGAACACCCAGCGGTGTTGGTTATACAAGAACCCCACGGGTCTTTCTTTCACCTGGGGATGTTTTAGAAACAACCATCAAAAAAATAGGGACGTTAAAAAACCTGATAGTTATGGAATAAGTACCTGTTGAATTCCGGGACCTAAGTACCCGACAAGAAATAATCGGGCTTGGTCATAACGTCGGCCATTTTGTGATGGAATTTTAATGCCAAAAATTAAATCAAGTCATTACAATAATTTGTGATGAGTAAAATTTTATCTCCCGTATAGTGGCCCAGCTTATGACCACCCCCCACGGAAAAGATCAAAAAGGTGCACACAATTTGAAGCGAGCTGAATAAATAATTTCAATTTTGACCTGTACGGGTAGAGCAAAACCTTTATGGCTTATGGCTTATCTATACCTGAATCCGTTGACTCAATCCAGAAAGTCGAAAATCCGTACGATTGTTGTTCAAGGCAATCTCCACAGCCCGTCGGGACCCCACCAGAATAACAAGATGTTTTCCCCGGGTCATGGCCGTATACAAGAGATTTCGCTGGAGCAAGGGATAGTGCATGGTGGTGATGGCAATAACAACCGCAGAATACTCAGATCCCTGGGATTTATGCACGGAAACAGCATAGGCCAGGGTCAACTCATCCAGCTCCATGATATCGTAATCCACCAGTCGTCCCTCGTAATCCACCACCAGTCGATTTTCAGATGCCACCACCTCATCCACCACCCCAATATCACCATTAAAAACATCCTTCTGGTAGTTATTTTTAAGATGCATAACCTTATCCCCGGTCTTAAATATCATACCGCCGGCATTAATTCCCCCCGGGGTATTGTTGAGAACGGACTGGAGCTGATGATTTAGATTAATGGTACCCGCTTCCCCTTTGTGCATGGGGGTTAGTACCTGGATGTCATTGACATGGGAAAAGGCATTTCTAATCCTGCCGCCGCACAGATCCAATATGGTTTGCACCACCCGGCAAGGATCATTATTTTCAATGAAATAAAATTCCGACAGCCCTTTATCATCCTTATCCCGATCCAGGCATGGCATCTGACCATTTCTGATGCAGTGGGCATTCATCACAATGGGACTCTGTTCTGCCTGGCGAAAAATCCGGGTCAGGGAAAATGTTTTAACTCTACCTGATCCAATAATATCAGACAGTACATTTCCCGGCCCCACCGACGGCAACTGGAAAATATCCCCCACCAGAATTAACACGGAAGTTATGGGAACCGCCTGGAGCAGATGGTACATGAGCATGGTATCCACCATGGAGGATTCATCCACAATCATCACATCAATATCCAGGGGGTTGGTGATACCTCTGCCAAAGGTGGCATCATCGGGGTCATAGAGCAGCGTCTTATGCAAGGTAAAGGCTTTGCGGCCCGTAACCTCGGCAAGACGCCTTGCAGCCCGGCCCGTGGGAGCAGCAAGCAGCACCGACTGTTTTAACTTGGCAAAAATAGAGCACACTGACCGTACCAAGGTGGTTTTTCCGGTGCCAGGGCCGCCGGTGATCACCACCACCCGGTGGGTCAAAATCTCTTTAACAACGGACATCTGTTCAACGGATAGTTTCAGTGCCAGACGTTGGAGAACCTCTTGTTCAATGATATTTTCGTCCAGCTCAAAGGACGGTGGGCCAATGGAAAGCATGGCCTGTATTCTCTGGGCAATTCCTTCTTCTGCCCGGTGAAGACGTTTTAAATAGACTTTTTCATCTGCTTCCATATCGTCAGTTATTTCGGCCTGGTTCATTTTTTCAATGACGATTTCAGCCCCTTTTTCAAGGGCTTTAAGGGCCTTGTTCATCACTTCAGCCGGGGCAGAGGTCATCTGAACACACCGTTGCAACAACTGGGATTTGTGGGCAAACACATGGCCATCGGACTCCCATTTCAACAAGAAATAGACAATACAGGCTTTGATACGGTCTGGATCATCGCGTTTTACACCGGCTTTCATGGCAATGGTATCTGCCACCTCAAAGCCTGCCTGGGGAATATCCCGGCTGATCCAATATGGATTTTTTTTCAAGGTGTCCAGGGCTTGGGGGCCATAAAAACTAAGAATGGCCGCCGCATGGGTAACCCCGATGCCGTTGTCCTGTAAGAACTGCATCACCCGGCGAACGGCATGATGACTGTCCCAGGCCTTGGTAATACGATCACATTTTGATTTCCCGATTCCCTGGATTTCCCGGAGGCGATGGGGCTCATTTTCAATGATATCAAGGGCGTCTTCCTGGAATTTCTCCACAATTTTATCGGCCATGGTTTTACCAATGCCTTTGATAATACCGGAGCCCAAATATTTTTTAATCCCCCCCACCGTGGCAGGTAAAATCACTTCAAAGGATTCCACCTTGAACTGCTCCCCATATTTCACATGGGTCACCCAGCTTCCTTTAAGTGCAAGGGTCTCACCCTGGGCAACCCCTGCCATGTGGCCCACAATAACAACGGGTTCTCTGGTACCATGAACGGTTATCCTGGCGATGGTATAGTGATTGTCCTCGTTACGAAAGGTAATCCGGGCCAGGGTGCCTTTAATGGTAATCATGGAAAGTTCTGGTCACTGCTGATAATGTTGGATGATAAGTCTGGCCGCTGCCATGAGGTCAGGAACAACATGGTCTGGAGAATGCCCCTGGGCTTGAAGGGTCTTCAACGCATTTACACCGTTACCGGTTTCCACCAGCACGGCTTTGCCACATCCTGCATTCCGGGCGCACATAATGTCCTTGGGACTGTCCCCCACCATGCAAGTCTTTTCAAGATTAATGTCATATTTTTTTTGCGCCTGGAGGATAAGACCCGGCAGGGGTTTACGACAGGAACAGTTTTCATGGGGGGTATGGGGACAAAAAAAGATATCCTTAATTGTCCCTCCTGCGGCTGTCACACCGCTTTTTAATTTATCAAAAATGGCGTCAAGGGTGGGGGAGGTCACCATTTTTCGGTTGATAACCGACTGATTGGTGATAACAATGACATCAAATCCATGGGACGTCAAAAGAGCCATGGCCTTTGTACTGCCGGGAATAAAATTAAATTCATCCGGGGTTTTGATGTAGTCCGGGGAATCCACATTGATGACACCGTCCCGGTCAAGGAAAATTGTATTTGGCATGAGACTCTTATTTGTAATTTTCGTATGTGATTGGCAAAGGCAATGAAAATAATTCCAGTCCTGATTTTTTCCACATTCTCCACAGGTCCTGGTTATTTACCGGGCCACGGTAAAGGCATTGTGTATACCCGATCTTTTGAGTTTTAATTTAAAGGATTCCGCAACCTTCAATTGGGTAAATTTTCCCACACGTACCCGATAAAAGGTTCCCCGATAATCCTTGTGGGTGATTATATGGGCATTATCATATTTGGCTGATAATTTTTTCCGGTAGGCCCGGGCATTGGAAAGAACGGTGAAAGCCCCCACCTGCAGGGTAAAATCTCCCTTCCAATAATCCAGGGGTATATATTTATTATCATTTTTTCCAGCACTTTTTCCCAGGGCAACCACCTTCACATTTGCCGTTCCCGGCCCCAGCACTCCTAGTTTTTTTGCCCCGGTATAAGACAAATCAATGATTCTGTTGGCAACAAAGGGTCCCCTGTCATTGACGCGAAGCACCACTTTTTTTCCGTTATCAAGATTATTCACCTGGACCCAGGTGTTCATGGGAAGGGTTTTATGGGCTGCGGTCATGGCATACATGTTATAGGTTTCTCCATTGGCGGTTTTTCTACCATGGAATTTTTTACCATACCAGGATGCCATCCCTTTTTGGGAAAATCCCTGGGCATGGGACAGGGGATGATAGGTTTTTCCAGCAACTTTATAGGACTTGAAGGTGCCTGTTTTTTTTCCAGGCACCTGGGGAGATGTTGTACCACCATAACCCTTGAGTTCATCAGGGGGGGGGACAGGGGAGGATGATGAACATCCCCCCACAGACATAATCACTGCCAGTAACAGGATCAGAATCCATTGAATCCGCAGATAATCAGACATCCAGCTCCAGGGCACGAGAAATCACATCGTCCATCTTGTCGGTAAAATGAAAATCCATGGTTTCTCTGATATTTTCAGGTATATCCTCCAGATCCTTTTCATTCCACAGAGGCAGAATCAAGCTTTTTATACCCGCCCTGTTGGCGGCAATGACCTTTTCCTTTATGCCACCCACCGGCAATACCTCACCCCTCAGGGTAATTTCACCGGTCATGGCCAGTTTCTTTTTCGCCATCTTTCCCGTGATAAGGGAGGTTAAAGCCGTTAACATGGTCACACCGGCAGAGGGTCCATCCTTGGGAATGGCCCCGGCGGGCACATGGATGTGGATATCATGGGTATCAAAAAAGTCCTCTTCAATGTTTAATTTTTCCGCATGGGATCGAATATAACTCATGGCTGTGCGGGCGGATTCCTTCATGACGTCCCCCAGTTGACCGGTGAGTATCAAGTTTTTGCTCCCCTTCATGGCCGTGGCCTCAATAAAGAGGATATCTCCCCCCACAGGGGTCCATGCAAGTCCCACAACCACACCGGGCACGGTGATGTTGGTGCCGTTTTCCAGCATATTTCGAACAGATCCAAGATATTCATGGATCTCTTTTTTACCCACGGCTATTTTTTCAGCTTCACCCTGGGCGATTTTGCTGGCAGCCCCCCGGCACACGGATCCAATCTCTCTTTCAAGATTTCGTAACCCCGATTCCCGGGTGTACCCTGAAATAATATCCTTGAGCGCCCCCTTGGTGATGGTAATCTGGGAGGTTTTCAACCCATTGGCCAGGCGCTGCCTTGGCAAAAGATATTTGGTGGCTATTTTCAGTTTCTCATCTTCGGTGTACCCGTTAAGCTCCAACACTTCCATGCGATCCCGCAGGGGAGCAGGAATGGTGTGAAGCACATTGGCAGTGGTGAGAAAAATAACATCGGTGAGATCAAAGGGAACATCCATGTAATGATCGGTGAAGGAATAATTCTGTTCCGGATCAAGAACCTCCAGAAGGGCGCTGGAAGGATCTCCCTGGTAGGAAGAGCTCACCTTGTCAATCTCATCCAGCATAAACACCGGATTGTTTTTTCCAGCCCTGCGGATCTCCTGGATGATTCTGCCGGGCATGGCTCCCACATAGGTTCTCCGATGACCACGAATTTCCGCCTCATCCCGGATCCCGCCCAATGCAATGCGAACAAACTTTCGCCCCAGTGCCCTTGCAATGGATTTACCAAGGGAGGTCTTACCCGTACCAGGCGGTCCGGAAAAACAAAGGATGGGGCCTTTGGAATCTTTTTTAAGTTTACGCACGGCCAGATATTCAATGATTCTCTTTTTGGGTTTTTCCAGACCATAATGATCCTGATCCAAAATTTTGCGGGCCGCCTTAATATCGAGCTTATCTTTGGATTTTTCAGACCAGGGGAGGGAGGTGAGCCAATCCAGGTAGGTGGAAGCCACCACATACTCCGAGGATGAGGGGTGCATGCGAGACAGGCGTGTGACTTCCCGTTCCGCCTCTTTGGCAGCTCCTTCGGGTAGCTTTTTTGAGGCTATTTTCTTACGATATTCATCAATCTCAACGCTTTCATCATCGGTTTCTCCCAGCTCTTCCTTGATGGCCTTGAGTTGCTGGCGTAAATAGTACTCCCGCTGACGTTTATCCATGTCCTCCTTGACCTGGGTTTGAATTTTAGAACCCATTTCAAGGATTTCCAGCTGATCCGCCACCAGGCGGGTTACCTTGGTCAATCGTTTTTTTACATCCAGAATTTCAAGCACTTTCTGTTTTTCAAGGATGGGCGCGTTGATGGTGGAAGCCACCATATCCGCCAGCACATCCGGCTCTTTGATGGATTTAACCATCCCACCGATTTCCGCTGGTAATCCCGGCGAAAGTGAGACAATTTTTTCGTACTGGTCCACCACATTGGACATGAGTGCCCGGGTCTCTTTATCGTCTTTTAAATTTTCCCCTTCAATGGTTTCTATGCGGGCCTGGATATAGGGTTTCCCCTCAATGTATTCTTTTACCTTAAATCTGCTTAATCCCTGGATCAATAACTGGGCCCTGTTATCCTCCATCTTAGCCATTTTTAAAATAATGGCCACGGTGCCAATTTTATTGAGATCCTTTGAAGAGTGCCGGGATGTAACATCAGAACGCTTTGATAACAGCACACCCAGCATTCTGTTCCCGGCCATGGTTTCATCAATGAGCTTGATGGCCTCATCCTGCATGATCACAAGGGGAAGTACCATCTTAGGAAACAGATTTGTATCCACAATGGGTAAAACAGGAAGGGTCTCCGGTATGTGATCTGGATTGACATTTACGGAAGTCTGAAGTTCACTCATGGGAAATTCCTATGCATTTATCTGTAAGATATTTCAACAGTTTCGGTTCTTTCCACTGGAAGCTTTGCAAGGCTTATTTCAAGAAACCCATTGGAATATGAGGCAGAAACTTTATCCACATCAATTAAAGACGGCAGATAAAGAACCCTTTCAAACCGGCCAAACTGAATTTCAGCAAGTCTGAATGTGGCGGGATGTTCCGGGGGTTTCCGGCATCGGCTTCCCGATATTTTGACGGCCTTATTGCTAACCTGGATGGTTATATCATCCTTTTCAACCCCTGATATTTCGGCTTGGATGGTAATATGATGCCTGGATTCAAAAATATCCATCTGCGGTTTCCAGATTCGCTTTGAAAGGCAAAACATGGGATTAATGGATTGAAACATATCCTGTCCCTCTCTCTCTCCCCTTGAAGAGCGCTCAAAATCTTCACCAAAGATAATTTCTAAATATTCCATTACAGAAAACTCCTGAAGCTGTGTTGATTTATAATGAACACTGCAATATACAAACAGGCAGTTAATTCTAATAAGAATAACACTGGGTTCCAAGCTTGTAAAGGAGGAATAATTAGAACGCAATCCCAAATAGGCGAATATGGGGCACTGGCCAAGCATTTACATTACCAACCAGAATATTTACATTCAATACCTCAACGCCCTTTTTATCATAGAGCTTTATAATTATTTTTTTCCACCGTCAAGTCTTACTGTTCCGGAATCCAGTTTTTTGTCCCCCATAACAGGCAGGCAAACCCTGTAAGGCTGAAAACAAAGGAGCTGTGACAAACTACATTTATACCCAGCCCATGCCATACCATACCGCCGTAAAAG
>CAKZLA010000472.1 GCA_937124525.1 uncultured Desulfobacterium sp. | reverse complement strand
TTGAGGATTTACTCGTGGGATCACTCGCTTACGGAGTGAGCGTGACGCTGTACACCATCACGGCGCAAGGGTTCGGGGCCTCTCGCAGTCAGATGGTCTTTTCAACAGCGCCGTTCTTCGGACTGGTGTTTTCTGTAACCATTCTGAAAGAGACCTTCACTGGGATTCAGGCGCTGGCAACCGGGATCATTGCTACTTCGCTGGTGTTGCTCTTCACCGAGAAGCATGCACACAGTCACCGACATGATTCGATATCTCACCAGCATGGCCATCGACACACAGACGCTCATCATGACCACGATCATGATGATCCGGCTGAGGCAAGCCATGTGCACTGGCATGAACACGACCACATAGAACATGACCACAAACACTGGCCCGACTTGCACCATCGGCATGACCACGTTGATGCCGAGGAATGCAACTTGCCCAACAAGGCTAATTCAACCGACGCAAAAAACCGCGAGGCTGATTAGCGACGTTCACGGTGCTGACCAGCACCACGATTGTACCCCAGACACACATGGATTCAGGGTGGTGATCAATTATACTTCTCTTGACAGGCACTTTTTGTACAATTATAATTACACATATACTGCAATCAACCAGAGGAGCTGAAATAATGGGACAAGTAACTATATATCTCGACAATGAAATTGAAAATAAAATGAAACATGCTGCCAGGACAAAACATTTATCTGTCAGTAAATGGGTCGCAAACATCATAAAAGAAAAGATATCAACAGAATGGCCACAAGATGTAATAAATTTAGCTGGAAGCTGGAAAGATGACTTCCCTTCATTGGAAGAAATTCGTTCCACTGAGGTTACAGATTCCAATCGGGAGGCTCTTTAAAAATTGTATGTCCTTGACACCAATACGCTCATTTATTTTTTCAAAGGTATGGGCAGTGTTGCTGACATTTTACTGTCCAAATCTCCAAATGATATTACCATCCCATCAATTGTTCTCTATGAACTCAAAGTTGGAATCGCCAAATCAACAAAACCGGCTAAAAGAAAGAAACAATTGGAACTACTTATGTCACGTATCAACATTTCTTTTTTCGGGTCAGAAGAAGCAGAAAATGCAGCAATGATAAGAGCTGATCTTGAAAAAAAAGGTATTCCAATTGGCCCTTACGACACACTTATTGCGGGCACCGCGCTATCTATCCACGCCACATTGGTAACTCACAATATAAAAGAATTTAAAAGGGTCAATGCCCTTTCCATTGAAGATTGGTATTAGAGTCTGTTTAAAAATTATCAGGCTCTGAAACCCAACATGAAACAAGGAAAAATAATGCTCAAGGAGATTTCCCTGAGGATCGACCCTGAAAAAATAGGGGATCAGACCTTTATAAAACAACTTGCCGCCACAAAAATGGGGCTTTCCCCCGGAGATATTGATGCGGTTCAAATCCGACGACGATCCATTGATGCCAGGGGAAGAAAACCGGTTTACCAAGCGAGCCTTGTGGTTTACCAAGGGGAAGAGATCCAGGATCTGCATAGGCCGGTGAAGCACAAGCCCATAAAACCCGGCCAGGAGGTGGTGGTCATCGGCAGTGGGCCCGCCGGACTCTTTGCAGCCCTGCGCCTCATAGAACTTGGGATCAAGCCCATTGTGCTGGAAAGGGGAAAAAACGTGCGGGACCGACGGTTTGATCTTAAAAAAATCAATGCCAACGGTGTGGTGCACCCTGATTCCAATTATTGTTTTGGAGAGGGAGGGGCCGGCACCTACAGTGATGGAAAACTCTACACCCGCTCCCTGAAGCGGGGTAATGTCAAAAAGATCCTGTCTCTACTGGTCCAACACGGTGCAGACAAAGACATCCTGGTCAATGCCCACCCCCACATCGGTTCCAACCGGCTGCCCAACATCATTGCCGCCATGGGGGAGACCATCCTCTGCTGCGGGGGGGAAATCCACTTTAATTCAAGGGTCATTGATCTGGAACAAAAGGGGGACAAACTCGTGGCTGTCATGACCCGGGACAAGGTTTTCCCGGCCAGGGCCGTTATCCTTGCAACGGGCCACTCTTCCCGGGACATCTACCAGCTGCTTCACCAAAAAGACATCCTGCTGGAAGCAAAACCCTTTGCCATGGGGGTAAGGGTGGAGCATCCCCAGGAGCTGATCAACAAAATTCAATATGGCGTTTATGCCAAAAACGATCACCTGCCCACGGCCACCTATTCCCTCTCCTGCCAGATAAATGGAAAGGGGGTCTACTCCTTTTGCATGTGCCCGGGGGGAATTTTGATACCCGCGGCCACCGCACCCGGAGAACTGGTTCTCAACGGTATGTCCAACTCCCGGCGGGACCTGCCCTTTGCCAATGCCGGGGTGGTGGTGACCATTGATGAAAAGGCCGTGAAAGATTTCTCTCAATTCAACCATTTTGCCGGACTTGAGTTCCAAAAAGATATTGAGAAAAAGGCCTTTGTTGCCGGAGGAGAATCCCAGGAGGCGCCAGCCCAGCGATTAACGGACTTTATCCAGGACAAGGTTTCCACCACCTTACCTGATACCTCTTATATTCCGGGAATAACAAGCCAACGGTTGGATGATATCCTGGGGCCCCTGATTTCCCAAACTCTACGCATGGCATTTAAAGAATTCGACAAAAAGATGAGAGGATATGTGACAAGGGAAGCCAAAGTCCTGGCCGTGGAGAGCAGAACCAGCTCCCCGGTGAGGATTCCCCGGGTGCGGGAAACCCTGATGCATCCCCAGGTAAAGGGATTATTTCCGGCGGGTGAGGGGGCAGGTTATGCTGGCGGCATCGTCTCTTCGGCCATTGATGGTGAAAACAGCGCAGATGCCGTTGCAACCTTTCTGGCAACGCCATGACAAAAAAATTTCCCACCGGTCCCAGCCCTTGAAATAAACACATCCGGCCCCGGCTACCCAGGGACTTCCCCGAGAATAGACT
>CAKZLA010000471.1 GCA_937124525.1 uncultured Desulfobacterium sp. | reverse complement strand
TGATATGACGAATCAATATGGCAATGCCATTGGTGGGGTGTTTGATTTGAACATGCGAACAGGCAACAACGAGAAAAAAGAATTTATTGGGCAAGTTGGCTTCAATGGTTTTGAGTTGGGTGCAGAAGGACCTTTGGGAGAAAGAGGTTCATACTTAGCCAATTACAGGTATTCCACCTTGGGATTATTAGATAAGATGATAGATTTGAACTTTGGAGGTGTGCCTCAATACCAAGATATTTCTTTTAAAATAGACCTTCCTGCTGGGTTAAAATATGGCAGATTTACCCTTTTCGGGATAGGAGGATTGAGTTATATAGAAATCTTAGAGAATGAACAAGACACTACGGATAAGACTTATCAATTAAACCCTTCCGATATTTATTATGGTTCTGACATGGGAGTAATAGGACTTTCTCACCTTTATTTTTTTAATGAAACCCTAAGAGGAAAGCTAAGTTTGGCAATTTCTGGCACAAGAGATAAAGTAGCGATAGACAGCCTTTTTAACAACAACCAAAGTAAGATAGGAATTTATGGCAATCAATCTTATGAAATAAAATATTCTGCCATTTATAACATCACTAAAAAATTTAGTGCCAAAAACACCCTCAACATTGGTTGGATAGCCGACAGGATGAATTACAATTATGCCGATAGTTTTTACAGGAATTCGGAATACCAGACCATTACTAATTTTGATGGAACAGCTAATCTGCTTCAAGCACATACACAATGGCAACACAGGTTTACAGATTTGCTAACGCTCAATTCGGGATTGCACTACCAACAATTTACCCTCAACAACACCAAAGCCATTGAACCAAGATTAGGGATAAAATGGAACTTTGCTGAAAAACAAACACTAAGTGCTGCTGTAGGTATGCACGCTCAGTTGCAACCGATGGCTATCTATTTTGTAGAAACCCAACACGATGATGGTACTTTGGCAAACACCAACCAAAATTTGTCTTTCACCAAAAGCAATCATTATGTGTTGGGCTATGATTACAACATAGGCGAAAATTTAAGGCTAAAAGTGGAGACCTATTACCAAGATTTGTATGATGTTCCTGTTACTATAAATCCTGGTTCGTTTTCAACATTAAATGTTGGGGCAGATTATGGAATACCGAGTGTAGATAGTTTAGAAAACACAGGGATTGGAAGAAATTATGGGGTGGAGATAACGGTTGAAAAGTTTTTTGCAGCACAAAAGCCGGCAATCCAAAACCGTAAAACTGCTCCATTCCGATACCCGTATCGCCATGACCGGAACCCCCATTGAAAATGCATTGTCCGATCTCTGGTCCCTGTTTGACTTTCTGAACCCTGGCCTTTTGGGCAACATGGCGGAATTCAAGGCATTTTCAAAAAAGCTAAAAAAAGAACCGGCAGGCTATGCTCGATTGAAACAGGTGGTGACCCCCTATATTTTGAGACGGATGAAAACCGACAAACGCATAGCCCCGGAACTGCCGGACAAGGTGGAGATGTCTACCTTTCCAGAGCTGTCCAAAAAACAGCGGGTACTCTACATCGACTTTGCCCGGGAGATTGAAAAACTCCTGGAAAATGCCGATGACGGCATCCAGAGAAAGGGGCTTGTCCTTTCCGCCCTCATGAAGTTCAAGCAGATCTGTAACCACCCGGATCAATACCTTGGCACAGGGGATTTTGTCCCCGCAGAAAGCGGAAAATTTGTGCGATTGGGCGAAATCTGTGATACCATCCATGCCAAACGGGAACGGGTGCTGGTTTTTACCCAGTTCAAGGAGATGGTGGCCCCCCTCCAGGCCTTTCTTTCCAGCGTGTTTCAAGAGGAAGGAGGCATCATCCACGGGAGCATCCATCTCAAAAAACGAAAAGAGACCATTGAGAAATTCCAGGGCAAGGCATATTGCCCCTTTATGGTACTCTCCCTTAGGGCCGGAGGAACCGGCTTGAATCTCACCCGGGCAAACCATGTGATCCATTTTGACCGGTGGTGGAACCCGGCGGTGGAAAACCAGGCCACGGACAGGGCCTTTCGCATCGGCCAGACCCGGAAGGTGATCGTGCACAAGTTCATCTCCCGGGGAACCATTGAGGAAAAGATTGATCTGATGATAGAACAGAAAAAAAAGCTGGCCCAAGAGATTATCTCCGACTCCCAGGGCACCTGGATCACCGCCATGGATAACAGAGAACTCATGGAGCTGTTCACACTGAAAATGTAAATATTCGAGTTGGTAATGTAAAAGTTTGGCCAGTGCCCCATAGTTGCCTGTTTGGGACTGCATAGCATACCAAGGGAGTTCATGGGAAATAATATACCCAACATCAATGATGTGTCATACCGACTATCCAGAGTGCCACATGTAACGGAGGGTGTTTTTATTCTAATGAACTCCCTAATGCTATGTGGGTAGGCCCAAATAGGGGGAAGATGGGGTGCTGGCCGAATATTTACCTGAAAATTTAAAATGGAACAAAAGAATGAGCCGATATAGAAGACGAAATGATTATGGCTACCCCCAATATGTCAGTGTCGGGGAGAGACAGGCAAAAGCCGAAAAAAAAATCCAGCAGCTAAAGAAAAAAAATCCCGACATCGCCCCCGTTGTAATAAACGGAACAAAGATTGCCCACTCCTGGTGGGGCATCTCCTGGAATAAAAACCTGGAAAGCTACGCAGACTATTCCAATCGCATCGGAAGGGGCCGCTCCTATGTACGTCATGGGTCTGTGCTGGATCTTAAAATAAAGGAGGGAGAAATCCTTTCCCTGGTCCAGGGCTCCACGTCCAGGCCCTATGAGGTTAAAATTTCAATCTCAAAGATAAAATCATCGGTGTGGCAAAATATCCTTTCTGAATGTCGGGGACAGATTGATTCCCTCCAGACCATCGTGGATGGCAAACTTCCCAAAACCATGGAAACCGTGCTGACCCAGCCCCGAAACGGCATGTTCCCGGCACCGGCTGAAATACATCTCAACTGTTCCTGCCCGGACAGTGCCTACATGTGCAAACATGTGGCCGCCACCCTTTACGGTGTGGGGGCCCGGCTGGACCATGATCCGTCTCTTTTTTTCACCCTCCGGGGGGTTAAGATGGAGGACCTGGTGTCCCAGGCCGTCAAAGGCGAGGCAGAAACGCTTCTGCAACGGGCAAAGAAAAAAAATTCCGGTCGCATCATCAGTGAAGCGGATCTTTCAGCCACCTTTGGTATTGACATGGACCTGCCTTCACCTTCGTCATCGGCATCCATTAAAAAGGGGGGCAAGCCCCTTACCCCGGCGAAGCCTGCCGCATCACCGGGCACATCCACCGGGCGTACTGGAGGTAAAAAAACCCTAACTTCCTCCAGACCGGCACAATCGGCAACACCTCAAAAAAAGACAACATCACCGCCCCCAGAGGTAAGCACCAAGGGGAAAATTGCCACAGACTACGATGTGGTGGTGGGCATCATCCGGCGCAGAAGGGTGAAGGGCATAGGATTCAAGGAAATTAAGGAACGTACCGACATTGGCGACACAAAAATACGCAATATCCTCCACCAGGCAAAACAAAAAAAAGTGATACAGAACTTAAGCCGTGGCCTTTACATCAAAGGTACAGACAAATAAAAATGACTCATCACGGATTTGTGTGGAAATTCATAGTTTCTGATGTATAAACACTGAGAATTGCACACAAGAATTAGGCATCCTTCATATGACCTTAAAAGAACTTTACAGTCTTTTGGGAAAAGCCCCTGCAAATGGGGAATGATCAAAGAAAGTGTAAGGTACTTTTGAAAGATGCC
>CAKZLA010000470.1 GCA_937124525.1 uncultured Desulfobacterium sp. | reverse complement strand
GAAGACCTTGTCACCATGGCTGAAAATGCCCAGAAAGATGCCTGTGGCGCGACTAACCCCAGAAGACCTTCCCTGGACGATGTTGTAAATATTTACAAAGCCGCATTGTAATACGGATTTCGGGCCTTGTGCCATGGTCGCCATGCATTGCATTGGATGCCATGGAATCCGGCCCGAAATTAGAAGCATGTTCCATATGATGAACAGGCAGGTACCCGGTATTTGCCTGTTTATTAAAATGTTAATGATCAACCCCAAATAAATATTGAAGAGACATCCGGATACTGTCGTGTCTCCGGGTCTGATATAAAGGAATAAAAATGGGAAAACTACTCAGGATTAATACGAAGGAAAGACAGTTCGTTTTTGAGGCCGTCCCGGAGTCTCTACAGGGGCTCGGCGGAAGGGCCTTGACCTCTAAAATGATTTTGGACGAGGTGCCTGCCACCTGTCATGCCCTGGGACAAGCCAATAAGCTTGTCATGGCACCGGGTTTGTTGTCTGGGACCCCTGCAGCCAATTCCGGACGTCTCTCCGTGGGGGGAAAATCCCCTCTTACCGGTGGCATTAAAGAAAGTAATTCCGGGGGCCTCATCTCCCAGAAACTTGCCCGTTTGGGCATTACGGCCCTGGTTCTGGAAGATAAGCCCGAAGATGACAATTACTACATGATCGTGATTAAAAAAGACAGTGTTGAGATCCTGCCCGCCGATGAGTATGTGGGTATGGGTAATTATGAGATCATGGAAAAACTCTGGGCAAAATATGGAAAAAACACCGGTGTCATGAGTATCGGCCAGGCCGGCGAGCAGCGCCTTCAAGCGGCAAGCATGCAGCAGGCGGATCCCAAAGGACGGCCGGGTCGTGCCGTTGGCCGTGGCGGACTGGGGGCTGTTATGGGCTCCAAAAAAATTAAAGCCATTGTTGTGGATGACAAGGGCTGCGGCAGGATTCCCCAGGCAGATCCCGAGGCGTTTAAAGCTGCCAATAAAGAGTGGGTGAAAATTTTAAGGGAACATCCTGTTACTGGCCAGGGTCTTCCTGGACTTGGAACCGCCGTGCTGGTGAATGTCATTAACGAGGCCGGTGCCCTGCCTACCAAGAATTTTAGAAGCGGTCGTTTTGAACATGCCCATGAGATCAGCGGCGAAAAAATGGTGGAAAACATGGAAGCCAGGGGCGGCATTGTTTCTGAAGGTTGCCATCCGGGTTGTGTGATCAAATGCTCCCAGGTGTACCATGGTAAAGATGGAAAGCAGCTGACATCCGGGTTTGAGTATGAGACGCTCTGGGCCTTTGGTGCCCACACCATGGTGAAAGATCTGGATGATATCGCCATGATGGATCGACTGTGTGATGATTATGGTCTGGACACCATTGACACCGGCGTGGCATTGGGTGTGGCCATGGAGGGTGGACTTCTGGAGTGGGGAGATGGCAAGGCCTGCATCGAACTGATCCACGAGGTGGCCAAAGGTACCGGAAATGGTAAAATTCTTGGCAATGGCGCTGCATTCACCGGCGATGCCCTGGGGGTGGATCGTATCCCAGTGGTGAAACGTCAGGCCTTTCCGGCCTATGATCCCCGTTCTGTAAAGGGCGTTGGCGTCACCTATGCCACCACTCCCATGGGGGCAGACCACACGGCCGGGTATGGCGTTACAGCCAACATCCTTGGCGTGGGTGGCACCGTTGATCCCCTGAAAAACGATGGTCAGGTGGAGTTGTCCAAAAATCTTCAAATTGCCACCGCTGCCATTGACGCCGCAGGCCTTTGTCTGTTTGTTGCCTTTGCGGTTCTGGACAATGACAATGGAGTCCAGCTCATTGTGGATATGCTCAATGCGCACTATGGCATTTCCCTGACACCGGATGATGTGGTGGCCCTGGGCATTTCCATCCTTGAAAATGAAAATGAATTTAATCTTAGGGCAGGATTCACCAAAAAGGATGATCAGCTGCCGGAAATGTTCAATGAAAAATTCCCACCGCACAATACCACATGGACCTTCACCGAAGAAGATCTTCAGAAGGCCAAGACCTTTTAA
This sequence comes from uncultured Desulfobacterium sp., assembly GCA_937124525.1. The sequence continues at coordinate 9,986 of CAKZLA010000470.1, read as the reverse complement.
ATAAGTTAGTAGTAGTTTGGTTGATTAGTTGTTATGGTTAAGGGGAAGAGTGGGGGCGGAGATATTTTTTCGTCCCCATTCTTATTTTGGCCCTGGCCTTAAAATTTAATCATCGCTGACCTGCAAGGAAACAGAAACACAGATGGGTTCTTTAATTTTTGTGTTAGCAGCGAAATTTTTCAAGCGTTTGATCAGCATGGGACTCACCTCTTCCCCCCTTGATATAAGCAATTGGCCCCGGGTGGTGGTGATATCCTCAAACAGCAGCATCCCGGCTCTTAATGATGTCAGGGGTATTTTTTTTACGACATACTTAGTTTTCCCTCCCAAAAAGAGTTCCAGAGCTTTCAGAACCGAAGGATCATACCACTTCCATTGTTTTTTCAGTTGGCTCAATGCCTTTGCCTGGGAAAAACCCTTTGACTCCAGCATATCAAAATCAAGGATAACCTTCAGGATACGCGCTCCCAGGGGAAGATCTTTTCCCTTCCGCGAATTTTCAGGCTGATCTGATCCATCAAAGCGTTTGTCCTGGAGTGCGATGATGTCGGCCACCGGCTGCATGCGTGGAATTTTGGATATCAGGTTCGCTGCAATGCCGGGGTGCATGTCAAACAGCTGGCTTTCATCCGGGCTCAGTTGTTGTCCCTGGTACAGTTTTTTTATGGTCTCTTCGGGCAGCAACACACACCCGATCTGGGACAGCATGGCGGCTGTTTCAATGAGCCACAAATTGGTAATCCCCAGTTGTCTTGAAATGTCGGTGGCATACCTTCTGATCCGTGATGAGCGGCCCAGGGCTTCGGGATTCACCAGGGAGAGCAGTTCGCTCATGACCTTGATGCTGCCCTTAAGGGTTTTGTTCAGAAGTTCTTTTTCCGCGGTGACCAGTCGGTATTGCTCCACTCCCTGGTTCAGTACATTTGTCAAGAGATCAATGGCACAGGGCTTGGTCAGAAATCGGTAGATATTTCCTTCGTTCACAGCTTTTATGGCGTTTTGCAGATCTGCATTGCCGGTGAGCATGATCCGTACGCTGTTTGGTTTGAGTTTGCCAGCCTGGGCCAGAAATTCAATGCCATCCATGATGGGCATGCGAAGATCTGACACAATGACAGCAAAGGGGGGCTGGGTTTTGATACGGTTCAGGCCCTGTTCAGGTCCCAGGGCCGTTTCAATGTGAAAATGTTTTCGTAACTGGCGTTTCAGCGAATCCAGCAGATTCTGTTCATCGTCTACGATCAGTATGCGTTTGTTCATGCTTGTTTTACTCCCCTGTTATTTCGTCAGTCCTTATTTCGCTGGCTTGTCATTGGATATTACCCGATTAGATATTTTTTCCCAATCGGGTATTTTTTCATGAAATCCGGATTGCATCATGTGTGGCGTATCAAATATCTGGTCCATTTTTTCGCCGGATGAATGGGCATTATTTTCAAAAATATTCGCAACATAGACGGCAATGAGGGGATTGAACGCCTTGTTTCTGCATTTATCGGGGGTATGGTGAAAGGCAACCCCTTCAACAATGATATCGGGAAGACCCCACAGCCCTAAAAGATAGGCACCCACTTGTGCATGGGTGGCTCCCATTATTTGAATTTCCGCATCAATAAAGGATATTCCGCTCTTTTGTGATAGCTCGAACACCTCTTCGTAGGTTTCCGGAAAGTTGACGGCAAGGACAATTTTGCCAAGGTCATGCAGCAGTCCGGTCATGAATGCGTTGTCCACCGTTTCTTTGTCCGCATTTTCGTATATTGCAATTTTTTGTGCAATGGTCCCGGTTTTGATACTGTGTGTATAGATCTTTTCAATGTGTGATGTGGTCGTTGTTGAGGCATCAAGTTTTGAAAAAATACCAATGGCCAGGACCAGTGATCGGATGGTGTCAAGACCCAGCAGAATTACGGCCTGGGAGAGATCTGGAATGTGTCGGGGCAGTCCGAAAAAGGAAGAGTTTACCAGCTGGAGGATTTTTGCCGACATGCTCAGATCTTTTTCTATGATTGTACCCACCCGTTTTAAGGATGCATCCGGAGATTGAAGTTCATCTATTATGTCTGTGTAAAGAGAGGGCAGGCTTGGCAGGGACTCGGTCTTTGAGATGATCTGTTTCAAGTTGGTCTGGCCAAGAAAGTCCCGCAGGGTGCACGATCGGCTCACGGTGGATATCAGCACTTGGGAATTACATGGTTTGGAAAGGAATTGATGGGCGGAACCAATTGATTTTAAAATCATTTCCTGGTCTGAATGGCCTGAGAGGATGATACGAACGATCATGGGGTATTGCTTTTTTACCGTTGTCAGTAACTGCACCCCATCCATTTCCGGCATCCGCATATCGGAAACGATGACATCAAATGTCCCCTGGGAAAGCATTTCCAGCGCTTGGGCACCACCACCGGCAAATGCCATATCCCATTCATGCCGCATGGGTCTGAGCATTCTTTGCAATCCCTTAAGGATATTGGGCTCATCATCCACAAATAAAATTTGTTTTTTAGCTTTTTTGTGAGTCATATAACCGTCTCATGTATGGGAAGATGGATGATAAAACTGGTACCATTCCCGGGGGTTGTTTCAAAATCAAGCGTTCCCTGGTGTTTTTCCACAATAATTGACCGGGAGATGGCCAGTCCCTGGCCCGTCCCCTTTCCCACCTCCTTGGTGGTGAAAAAGGGATCAAAAATTCGTGGCTGAACCTTTTCGGGAATTCCCGGCCCTGTGTCTCTGATGCGGATTTCCATATGTTTTTCATGGATGCGGGTGGTGATCCTGATAATTCCTTTTTCAGTGGGGGGAGAAGAGGCATTTTCTGAGATGGCCTGGGCCGCGTTGATAATAATGTTGAGAAATACCTGGTTCAGCTCCCCTGGAAGGCAGGGGATGAGGGGTAAAGACGACTCCAGATCCGTTTCAATTTCCGCTACATATTTCCATTCATTGCGTGACACGGTGAGTGTATTTTCAATGGCCCGGTTAATATCCACGGCAATTTTTTCTTTGACACCTGGATGGGAAAATTCCTTCATGGACCTAACAATCTCTGATATGTGGCTCACGCCTTCAAGGTTCTGCTTCATGGCTTGTGGAATCTCTTCTTTAAGATAGTCCATATCTGCCTGCTCAACAGCTTCTTCTATTTTTTTAATCAGATCCTCACAGCCCAGGCCCGATTTTGCATGTTCCGTCAGTTTTTCATATAATTCGAACAGGCCAATGAACTGCTCAAAGGCTTCAGACATGAATTGGCTGTTGTCTCCCACATATTGTATGGGAGTGTTTATTTCATGGGCGATTCCTGCTGCCAGTTGGCCGACAGCCTCCAGTTTTCTGGCTTGAGTGAGTTGAATCTCAAGGGATTTTTGTTCGGTAATGTCCCTTACCGTACCCTGGAGTAGTACCTTTCCTGTTAATTCCATGCGGGTCAGGAGGACGGTTGCCGGGAAGACATCTCCATTATATTTTTTGTGCATGTATTCAAAAAATACGGAGCCGTGCACCATAGCGTTGTTGATTTGCTTCAGAGCAAAATCCATGGAGCAATCGCCGTCCGGCTGAAATTCCGGAGATACATCCCATGGGCCAAGCTTTGTAAAAATCTCTTTGGTCTTTATATCAAACAATTTTAAGGTGGCCTGGTTACATGAGGTGAAATTCCAGGAGGGCGGCTCCAGAGTCAAAATGGCATCCTGGGAGCTTTCAAAAAGAATGCGATGACGTATCTCACTCTTGCGCAGTTCGGTACGAGCCTGTTTCAGGTCGGTGATATCTGCAGCGATGAAAATATAACCCATTTTGTCGGCATTCTCAGATGCCATGGGAGCCAGCGTTATTCCCAGAAACCCTTCACTGCCGTTTAGTTTTGTAAAACAAAAATTGTCCAATCGTACTTGAATTCTATGTTTTCTACAAAAGAATATCCCCTTTTCCAGCCTTTTCCAGTCCCATGAAATACCACATTGTTTGAAGTCTTTTCCCATGACGTCAATGCTGTCTATGCCAAGGGTGTTTTCCGCAGCAATGTTCCATTGAATGATTCTTTCCTCTTCGGAAACCCCTATCAGGATGGATGGGATCGCTTCCATCAACTGCTTTTTTTCCTTATTTTCCTGAAGATATTTTTCCTTTGCGAGTTTTTGATCTGTGATATCAACAAAGATGTTAATCAGATGCTTTTTCCCTCTTAGGAGAACCGGAACAGCAGTTAGAAGAATGGGAAGCTCCTTGCCATCGGGCTGCATTATTGTTGTCTCATGCTTATAAAGCCTCTTTCCTTTGTCAATGAGCGGGCAGAATTCATGAGGTCCTTGACAGATCACCTGATGACATGGCATTCCGATAAATTTGTCACGGGGGTATCCAAGTATCTTTTCAGCAAACTTGTTTGCCGTCACAATTTTTCGGTGGGGAATTTCTATGACCACAATACCAGCCGGAACATTTTCCATGATGCTCTTGAGTCGCTCTTCACTGTTTTTCAGTTCCCGGATATTTTCCCGTAATTCTGTGGTTTGTTCCAGAACACGCATATCCAATTTTTCAATGTGGTCTATTCTTTCTTTTTCAATTTTCAATTGTCTGAAGGCACTGTCCATGGCGATCAATAGCTGGATTCTGTCAAAGGGTTTGACAAGATAGCCGTAAGCACCTATTGATAAAAATTCTGCAGCGGTTTGTCTACTGGCAATGCCGGATACCACGATGACTGCAGTGTTCGGGTATTGTGCCACACTGAAACGGACGAACTCAAGACCGGATTCCCCCGGCATGTTGATATCGCTTAAGATCATATCAAAGGACTGCGTGCGAAGCAGATATCTGGCCTCGGTGGTATCCAGGGCCCTTGAGCAGTGATAGTTTTCACCTTCAAGCATTCTGTTGATCAGTTTGACCAGAGCGCTATCATCGTCCAGAATAAGGATTTTTTTTTCCATGTCTGATCTCCCGTTGGGTAATCCTGGGTTTGGCGTTCACTTCTGTCAGCCCCATGACTGAAGTTAGAACCAAGCCCCCAAAACCTTAGCACTACAGCGACACTTTCATGAACCACCCTGTTGGGAGAGGATTCTAAAGCGCGTTTCTCCACCTTTCGCCACTCGATTTTTAGTGAAGTAAGCAAAGTGTCGCTGTAGTGTTAGGAATGAGTCTGAAATAACATACCCATTTAAAAATTGGGGATATACTTCCCTTCAGCGGTAGCGTGTTCTGAAATGGGCAAGTTATTTAAGACCGGTTCCTTATCATTGAATTTAAGCTATCAATTTGGTGATTGGTTACCTTTCTTGCTTGAGGCCATCGATTATCCCAAAGGCCGGTGTTGTGATCAAGCTCGTCAGATGGGGGGCTGTCTGCCCAAGCTTTTTATTTATGCTTTTTCAAAGCTTTGCAGTTTTCGATAAAGGGTTTTTCTGCCTATTCCCAGAATTTCGGCGGCCTGGCATCGGTTCCCCTTGACATGGTGCATGACCTTCAGGATATGCTGTTTTTCCACATCTTTCAGGGGAGGAAAGGGGGAAGTTGCAGAAAAATCGGTCATTTTTTCAATCAGTTCCAGGGGCAGGCCATGTTCGGTGATGGTATTATTCTCCGCCAGGATTCCCCCCCTTTCCATGACATTCCTCAATTCCCGGACATTGCCGGGCCAGTCATATGCCATGAGGCAGGCCATGGCATTGGGAGAAATTTTATAGGGTTCATCCCCGGGGCTTAAATGAGCCAGGAAATAGTCCACCAGGACAGGAAGCTCCTCTTTTCTCTGGCGCAGGGGCATGATTTTCAGGGTGAACACATTGAGCCGATGGAAAAGGGCTTCGTTAAAGCGCCCTTCTGCCACCTCTTCTTTCAGATTCCTGTTGGTGGCAAACATAAATCGGATATCCACCTTAATCTCATTTTTATCTCCCACCGGCCGAAAGGTCTGATTTTCCATGACCCGCAGCAGAGAGGCCTGCACCCCCACGGAAAGTTCACCGATCTCATCCAGAAATAAAGTGCCTTTATCCGACATGGCCAAAAGACCGTTGCGGGAGGTTTCCGCCCCGGTGAATGCCCCCTTGCAATAGCCAAACAACTCGCTTCGAATCAACTCCTCCTGAAGAGTGGCGCAATTTTTGGTGATCAGTGGCTGATCGGCCCTGAGACTCTGGGAATGGAGCTGCCGGGCCACAACGTTCTTCCCGGTACCACTCTCTCCGGTGATGAGCACCGGCACCGATGTGGGGGCCACCTTGTCAATGAGATATCGAATTCTATCCGTGGCAGCCGAGTGTCCCACAATGAGTTTGGGTGCCTGGGGTTTTTGTTCCACCCCCTGTCGTTTAAGCACCCGTTCTCTCTGGAGAGTTACCTTTTGATAGGCCTTTTCCACCACCAGTTCCAGCCGATCCAGATCAAAGGGCTTGGTAATATAATCATAGGCCCCGATTTTCATGGCATTAACGGCATCGTCCACATCAGCGTACCCGGTGATCAAAATAATCTGGACGGCCAGAATGGATTCCTGGAATTGGCTCATGAGTTCAATGCCGTTGGCATCGGGAAGATTGATGTCCAGGATGATGATGTCAAAGCTGTCTTTTGAAACGGCTGTCAAGGCCTCTTCTGCACTGCCTGCTGTGGTGATGATGCGCCGGGGAGAGGCGATTTCTTTTTGTAATAGCCTTCGGATGGATTTTTCATCGTCCACCACCAGAATATTCATAATGCCGTCCATGGATGTCATGGCATCACCTCATCGGGATGGGGCAGGACGACTGTGAACGTCGTTCCTTCGTCTTTTTGACTTTTCACAAGGATCTCTCCATGGTGCTGGTGGATGATGTTGTAGCAGGTGGAAAGGCCAATGCCGATGCCCTGCCCAATGGGTTTGGTGGTGAAAAAAGGGTCAAACAGCTGATCCATATTTTCAGGATCAATGCCGTATCCATCGTCTTTAATGGAGAAGATTATTTGATCTTCATTTTGGGAAAGAAACAGTTGCAAGTAACCTTTTCCACTGACGGCATCAAGGCCATTGCAGATGAGGTTGAGAATCACCTGCTTTAGTTCTGCCGCATTCCCCATGATATGGGGGATATTTTTTTCTGCTTTCAGCGTAATGGTCACCTGGGGGGTTTCTTTAAAACGATGGTGGAGCAGTCTTAACACACCTGTGACAAGGCGTTTCAGGTTCAAGGGGGTGAAATCCACCTTTTTTCTTGGGCTGAAGGTTAAAAGCCCCTGGACAATATCACGGCATCGATCGCATTCGGTGAGGATGGTGTCTATGTATTCTGTGAAATCATCCATAAGTGCCCGGGTTTCTTCTGTGCCCGGCAAGGTTTTATCCAGAATGGGGAGCCTTCGTTGCAGCCCTTTGGTAAAACCGCTGATGGATGTCAACGGATTGTTGATCTCATGGGCCACCCCCGCAGCCAGTGCCCCCACCGTGGCCATTTTTTTAGAATAATTGTATTTGGACTGGTACTCTTTTTCCCGGGTGACATCCCGCATTAAAACAAGAAATCTGAAAGCCTTTTTTTGTGCATCCAGCAGGGGGGATACGGTGACATCAAATTGGTAATGCTTGTCTTCTATGTCAAAGGCCATCATTTTTCGGCAGACCTTGTTTGTTTTCCTGGATTTGGAAATGGGGCAGTCCACGCAGGGGCAGTCCCGTTTTTTTAAAATTTCATAGCAAAAATTACCCCTGGGGTTGGCATGCTTGAAAAAGGTGGAAAAAAGTTCGTTCACCGAAATGATGGTAAAGTTGGCCGAAATAATGACCATGACATCGGAGATGCCGTCAAAAATGGCCTCAAGTTTTCGTTGTTTTCGTTCCAGTTGTCGGTTGGTGGCCTGGAGCTTGGCCATATTTTTTTTGACTTCGCCGAAAAAACCAAGCTTAGTGTACTCCAGCCCGATGATATCTTCCAGGGTTGTGGGTTTGTTCATAACAATCACTTCCAGGTCCCGAATAAAGACCTCTTATGCTGATTACCAAGCATCGTTGCACACATTCATCATGTCTTCCACACCTGCCTCCCGGGGATTGCTGAGCAGGCAGCAATCAAAGGTGGCCATTTCACAGATTTGGGGAAGCTTTGAACGGTCCGGGATAATGTCCCGCAGCCGTGTGCTCACCCCAAGGCTCTTAAAATAAGTTTCAAGGGCCTCAATTCCGGCCAGGGCCGTGGCTTCGGGGGACCCCATGGACCCACCGATCATCACCTTGCCGATTTCAGCAAGCTTGTCCACGCATTCCGGCAGGTTGTATCTCATGACACTGGGTAGCAAAATGGGATGGATAATGCCGTGCAGGACATCCAAGACCCCCCCCAGGGTGTGGGCCAGGGCATGGTCAAGGCCAAGGCTTGCATTGCTGAAGGCCATTGCAGCTGAAGTGCCGGCAATGCTCAGTTGCTCCAGGTTGCTCAGGCTGTTGTTCTCCAGGGTCAGGGGAAGATATTTCATGATCAGCTCAATGGCCCGCAGGGAGTGAACTTCAGTCAGAGGAAAGGCAAGTCTGGAGACATGGGCCTCCACGGCATGGGACAGGGCATCCACAGCAGCGGCAATGATCAGATTCCTTGGTTTGGTGGTCAACAACGTGGGATCAATGATGGAGACATTGGGTACCAGGGTTCGGCTGATGATGGACATTTTTACCTGACGTTCCATGTCCGTTATGATGGCAAATTGGGAAACGTCCGAACCGCTGCTGGCCGTGGAGGGCATGAACACCATGGGAGGAAGGGGTTTCTGGATGCGGTTGGCCCCTTCATAATCAAGAAGTCTGCCCCCATTGCTGGTAATAAGGGCAATACCCTTGGCTGCATCCATGGGGCTTCCGCCGCCCAGGGCAAAGACCACATCGCAGCCTTGTTGTTCATAAATGCGTGCCCCCTCCTCAATCTGCCAGTCCCTGGGGTTGGAAGAAATATTGGAATAGTAAACCCATTTGAGTTTTTCGTGGTCAAGGATGTCAAACACGGCATCCACCCATCCGGTGCTCTCAAGGCCTGGATCGGATACAAAGAAAATTTTTTTTGCGCCCAGGCGTTTGGCACACACCCCGGCATATTTCATGCTATCACGGCCCAAAAACATTTCAGGCACGGAAAATTTTAATATCCCCATGGTACCCCTTTAAAAAAAATTGTACTTGCTTCTTTGATGATCAATTATAATCTTAGCACACTTCATTCCTTCAGTATAGAGCTCTGGCGGCCCCATTGACCGCATCCCTGCCCCGGCATAGTTGAACATGGGCCTTATTTTTTTGTGGCCATAAATACCGTATGGCGATAACCGCCCTTGCCTGGACGTTCACATGTTACGGAAAAACCGCCTTGGGAGAGGCGTCGGACAAACCCGTCATCCTGGCTTTCCCCCCAAACAGCAAAGGTACCTCCTGCATTGAGGGCAGCAAAGGTACGTTGGATGGCTCGGTTGCCGTAGATGGGATCATTATCTTTTATGGAACTATGATCGTTTCCCATTTGTATGATATAATAATGAAGAATTATTGTTTATGCCTATATATTGATAAATTTTCAATTTTTATACAATGATTGCAGAATAAGGAAAAGTATATATGCATCGAACATTGTATTCTCTGAAGTGTATATACACCCAAATTTGTGTATATATATATTCATTTATTATGTTTTACAATTACTTCTTCTATTTCAGATATCAAAAAATCGAACCTCTTAAATAAAGTTCACGCAATAATATTATTATCGCATAGTCCAAGCAATAATATTTATACTGGCTGAATCAAATCCCGCCCAGTTTTCTCTTCTTTTACTTTTCACATTCTTCCTGCTTCATATATTTTTCTACCCTTTTTATTAGTATATTTCTTGCACCATTTATGTCTCTGTCCACTTTGTATCCGCAATCATCATCTACACACGCAAACGTCTTCGATTTCCCTAATCCCTTATTCTCTTTCCCACATTTTCCACACGTTTTACTCGTGTACTCTTCTGATACCA
>CAKZLA010000469.1 GCA_937124525.1 uncultured Desulfobacterium sp. | reverse complement strand
CGGGAGTATACACGTCAGGTGCTTGATTTTGGTAAGGTCTCTGAAAACAGCATCGATTCGGTGTCCGATCGGGATTTTGTCATGGAGTTCATCGCCCATGCCGGCATCTGCATGATTCATTTGTCCAGGCTTTCCGAGGAACTGATTCTCTGGTCATCTTCTGAGTTTTCCTTTATCCCGATTTCCGATGCTTTTACCACAGGTTCCAGTATCATGCCCCAGAAAAAAAATCCCGATGTGGCCGAGCTGGTCCGGGGTAAGACCGGCCGGGTGGTGGGCAATCTCATGGCCATGATCACCCTGATGAAATCCTTGCCCCTGGCTTATAACCGGGACATGCAGGAGGATAAAGAGCCGTTGTTTGATACGGTGAATACCTTGAAGGCCTGTGTGGACATCTATGCCCGCATGTTGCCCAACATTGCTGTGAATGCCCCCACCATGCGAGATGCCGCTGAAAATGGATTTTTAAATGCCACAGATCTTGCCGACTACTTAGTGGTCCGGGGCATGCCCTTTAGAGAAGCCCACTCGGTGTCAGGAAAGGCTGTGGCCTTTGCCCTTGGCAAAGGAAAAGAGTTGCATCAACTGATCCTTGAAGATTTTAAAACCTTTTCCCAGCTCATTGAAGGGGATATCTTTGACTTTCTCTCCACGGAGCAGATGATTTCCCGCAGGGTCACCCACGGGGGCACGGGCTATGAAAACGTTAAGCTGGCCGTGGAAAAGGCCCGTGATCAACTGGACAGGTGACATGGGGTATACAGTGAAAAAGATAACCGTGGCTACCATGGTGCTTTTATGGGTGGTAATGGGCGTGGGTTGCGGTAAAAAAGGACCACCCTTGGCGCCGTTGGCCTTGATTCCACCGCCACCTGTTCATGTCAGTTATCAGTTGACGGCGGATCAGGTGATGCTACAATGGGAACTTGATCCTGAATTTCAAAAAAAAATCAAAGGAGGCGACATGGGGATTGAGATTTATAGAGCCAGTCGTCCTCTTTCCGAAGATGCATGCAAAGGATGCCCTTTGCCCTTTGAAAAATTAGCAGACCTTCCGGCAACGACCTTGGGGTATAGGGACTCCCTTGAAAGGGGTTTTCGATATTTCTATCGCCTGAGAACTGCCAGGGGTGGCAATATTGTCAGTGAGTATTCTGAAACGGTTGAATTTGATTTTAAATAACTGCCATGGCAGATCTGTCCACCACAATGAAGATTTAAATGTTTTATAATTCAGGCCTGTTGAGTGGGATTTAAGGAATGAGTCCGAAATAACATACCCATTTAAAAATTGGTGAACACTATCCTTCAACGGTAGCGTGTTCTGAGATGGGCAAGTTATTTAAGACTGTTTCCTAAGTAAATTTTCAATAAGTCCGGGCATTCAGGGAATCCTATTTGAATAGCACCCGGCGCTTAAAGGGTAATCAGGCCTTATATCAGCCCAGGCTATTGAGAACTTACGGGTTTAGTAGACATTTATAAGAAACTCCGTCCAATGATTTGTAATAACTGGAGTTTCGATATTTGTTGTGGGCAAGCCAAATCCCCAATACGGTCTGCCCGTGGCAGTTATATAGATTTGCCACAACCTATTGATTTCGCTGAGAAAGTGAATTTTAAAAATTCAATAAAATTAAACATTTAACCTAACCTGACAAGCCAGAACCAAATTGTTTTTCTGATTCTCTTGCCAAAATAACACGAAAATCAGAGATAAGAATCTAAATCGGTATAATGACTAATATAAAAAAAAGATAAATATATTATGGAAAAACAGGTGCCAGTCTTTATCTCCATCGGGTCCAACATGGGAGACAAGTATGATAATTGCATCAAAGGCATTGAGCTTTTAAACCAGCTGGATCACACCTCAGTCACCGATGTTTCCCCCTTTTATCAGACTGATCCTGTGGATTTCACTGAGCAGGACTGGTTTATCAACGGCATGGTGAGGATAACAACGCCCCTTTTGCCCGTTGACTTAATGGCCAGTCTAAAGGTCATTGAACAGACTTTGGGCCAATTTGAAAAATCGGTGCGTTTCGGCCCCCGGCTCATTGATCTGGACATTGTGTTTTATGATAATCTGGTGATGAATCAGGAGGCGGTCATTCTTCCCCATCCCCGGATGCACAAAAGGCGCTTTGTCTTAAAACCCCTTTGTGATATAGATGCGAACATACTGCATCCAGTGCTGAAGCAAAATGCCCAAAGCCTTTTGGGCGAACTCAAAGAGTTTGAAATTGGTTCCACATTGCCAGACCAAATCAATGCGAAGATTCTTGAAGTCGTCGCATCTGATTATGGGTCAACACAAATCACGCAGGTTTAAATGGCGACGGAACTTTACCTGTAGCCTCGTAGATTGACTTTGGAGCAAACGTGCGAGGGTGGGGCGCTTGTATTTTCACTCACCGCGTTCTTCCCTTACCCCACATATCGATGTCACTTCCAAGCTGGTCTTTAAGCTGGTTGGAGGCAGCGCTGAGCGCCTTTAGCAAAGTTTCTTCCAGCTCAATATCCAGAGGCTTATTCACAATTAACCCAAAAGACCCCACTGGGCTATGGTCACACAGAAGGACTACGCTGCGGTAAAAGATCCCTCCTTGAATATCAGGACTTGCAACGAGGAAGGTTCCTTTTTTTAACTCTGAGTAAGGGATATTCTTCATATTTTATCTCATAGCAAATAGGAGAATATTCCGCTACTGGGCCGCTTGCATCAGCTGCTCGTTATATAACTTAAGGTTATCATAAAGAGCTTCTGAGCGGCGCAGCAGTTCCGCGAAGTCTTTTTGAAAGAGGTTTGTATCAAAAATTTTCCCTCGATCAGTGCTGTTTTCTGCGCGGTCGA
>CAKZLA010000468.1 GCA_937124525.1 uncultured Desulfobacterium sp. | reverse complement strand
ATCAGAGCGGAGAGCCTCCGGTCATTGTTGGAACCCACAATGGCGCTTACGGCACCGCCGAAGTCATTCTTGCCCCGTTTGGTTATGATGTTAATAACCCCCCGGGCTGCATTGCCCCCGTAAAGAGATGACATGGGGCCTTTTACGACTTCGATTTTTTCGATGTTCTCAATGGGAAGCGCTTCGTAATCCACATATCCAAATTTTCCGATATTGACGGGAATACCGTTCAACAACACAAGGGCACCGGGGCTCATGCCCATTTTGGTACCCCTTAAATTTATTTTTGGCTCAAGGCCCGAGGAATTGGTATAGGAAATACCCGGCAGGGTTCTTAAAACTTCTGCCACATTTTCCGCATCCAATCGTTCAATATCTTTCGCAGAAATAACGGAAATATTGGATGCTGTTTTCATCACTGTATTTTCGGTCTGGGTGGCGGTGATCACCACCTCATCCAGACGTTGAACCGTATCACTGTCCTGGGCCAGGACCAACCCCGGCAGACAAGATAGTGCTGCTGCAACAACAATGGCACATACTCTCTTTTTCATCTTTTTCCCTTTGTAAACACAATTTGGCAGGAACACATTAAAATGAATCCCACCTCCTTGATTCTTTCCTAAAACGGTTTTTGATCATGGCGAACAATTACGCCTGATGACGTAGATGTCCATCAAAGCTGATGACCTGAATTGAACATTGTCATAGCCTGTGGAACAGGTAAAACAAGGATTCAGCTCCAGGCATTGGCTTCCCTTTAACACGGACAACAATTTACGATTTGAAATGAATTTGTGAGGATCGTCCTGAACATGGCTTATTTGCAGGAATGCGAAAAACCATTAAATTTCAGACAATAAAATCAGACACAAAAAAACACCCCAAATTATTATAAAAACGACCTGGGATGTCCCATGTTTATCCGGCAGGATCATAAAACCATTTTTTCCGTCCACGAAAAGATGGTTCACTATTGTTCAGGCAGGTCTTCTGACTTTCCTTACCCTTTCAGCAGCCTTCCCACCCGGTATTTTATCTGTTTTCCTGACTTTTAAAGTACAGAGCAGCTTTTTCAAAATTTAATTTTAGACATCCGACATCAATGGGCTTAAATGATCTCATTTGTCGAAAATTAGCATTTTCTTTAAGCTGAAAAACGGATTAAATACGTCAAGGCAGTGGCATACTCAACTGAAAGGGCTTTTCCTTAAAAAAAAGGAATTAAGGATTACAGCGGCGGGCCCGTCCCCGATTTTCACGGAGTTCCCTGTTCAAAACACCCGGGCGTCATACCATTTTTTTCTGGCTGAACCCTCCGGACGTCCCTATGCGTATCAAGCACCCAAACAACTTTATTAGATCGCTTTAAACACCTTTTTTATAAATAGTCAATATTTTTTATACCCGCACCGGCGTTTCTGATTTCGGCTAAAGATCCGGGCATGTAAGTACCCAAACATATGTTTCTCATTATTCCATGGACATAGATTACTGATATCTCAATGTTTTATTTTGAAGAATATATGCTCAGGTACTTAATTTCTTGAGGGTTGGTTATAACAATCGGCCAGTCATCATAATGGTGGACAATGTTATGAGCCGCCCCGTTTATTTTAAGGCGAAGCTCAACAATATTAGAATTTATATTTCATTCCTACAATCCACAACAGGGGGGGCGCAAGCAGGCCATCCACAAAATAATATGTGGTATCGGCAATGTTTTCTATTTCGGAAAAAATACTGAATTTTTGGAAAAAATATTCTGCCCGGGCATTTGCAATGAAATATTCTGAAACACTTTGGGTATTGGCTTTGTTGGTGTAGTTTTTTGATGTGTACAATAAGTTCAGATTTAAAAATAATTTCGGGGTGGGGGTAAAATTAAAATCCACATTTCCCCGATGGGCGGGTTTGGCTGTGAGCCACAACCCTGTTTTTTCATCTTTTGCCTCAAGATAGGTGTATGAACCGTTGATTGCCAGCATTTCCAGGGGGGTATACTTAACCCCAAGGTCTGCTCCCTTGTAGGTTGCCTCCCCCACATTTTGATACTGGCCAATGCCATAATCATTGCGAACATAGGTAATTTTGTCTTTTAGTTGATTATAAAACAAGGTTGCGTGGGTGGAGAGTGAAGCGGAAAGGGCCATGGAAAATCCCAGTTCATAATTGTTTGCTGTTTCCATGCTCAGATCAGGGTTGGGAATGGTGGAGGAGGTTTCATTGTATCTATTGTAGAATGAGGGAGTGTTATTGGCACGATTATAGGAAGCCGATACCTGCCAGTTGTTTCTCTTGTAAACCACTTTTAACTCGGGGTTTACGGCATTCTCAAAATCCGAGTTATAATTGCCGCGAAAGCCCATGGAAAGGGTGATTGGCAGGGATTCAAACCCTTTTGACCAGGTGGAAAAGGCAGAGAGAGAATACTCCTCCTTGCGGGAAAAGGCCGTTCCCGAGGCCCGCCCCAGATCCCAGGCTGCACCAAAATTGAATCCATTGTTTTCGTTCAACTGCCAGCTATAATTGACATCCTGGCCCATTTTTTTCACCTTAATGGTTTTATCCAGACCTTTACTCATGTCGGTGTTGTGCTTCTCTCCCTGATTGAGGTATGTTTTAGCGGTGAGGGATTTAAATGAAGACAAGAAAGAAAAAATAGAGATATCTGTTTCTTTACGGGAAAAAGGTGTGGGAAAAGCGGGCAACCCACTCAATCCACGCTCATCCTTCATGTGATCGGCGGTTAAAACAAAGTCCATGGCATCCCCGGGGGAGTATTCAATCCGCCCCCCCAGTCTGTGGGTCTCTTTATCATTATTGATTTTGTACAATGGTGTACACATAGATTGTTGCACAAATTCGAATTTCTTTGGAATTTTCATAAAGTACATCATTCAGTTAAAGAAATGGGATTTGCTGCACATTTGCGTTATCATTGGATGGAACCTGTAGTTTACAATTCTATAAAATACATTCCTTTAGCAATTATGGGCGGATTTACACCTCAAGATGTTGCTTTTGTACATTTCTTTAATATTACAATTGGACATTTAAACCATGCAAATATTAATTGGGATTATGGTTGGTTAAAATACATTTTAAACAATCCAAAAATGCATATTTGGCATCATGCAAAAGAATTACCGACTGAAAGAAAAAATGGTGTAAACTTCGGAATTACATTAAGCGTTTGGGATTATATTTTTAAAACAAACTACATTCCACATTCTGGACGAGATATAGAATTAGGCTTTAATGGTGATGAGGAATTTCCTAAAAAGTTTATTCAACAAGAAATCTACCCTTTAGTTAAAAAATAATTTTATAAAATTGTTTTTAGTACATGACAAAAAAACTACAACTTCGTAAAAGTCAGTAAATTAAGTGTTAAAATATTAGATTAAAACATT
>CAKZLA010000467.1 GCA_937124525.1 uncultured Desulfobacterium sp. | reverse complement strand
AACTCATCAACAGGGCCGGGGGAGTTGCCGTTCTGGCCCATCCAGGCCTTATCAAAACCCCCGATACCTACCCCATGGGAGAACTAATTGATGATCTTGTGGCCATGGGACTCAACGGCATTGAAGCCCACCACACGGATCACTCGGAAGAACAGACCCGATATTTTGAAAAAATGGCCCAAAACAGAGGATTGCTGATCACTGGGGGATCTGACTTCCATGGAGATATGAAACCTGAAGTACAAATGGGAAAAGGCACCGGAGATCTTCATGTCCCCTGTCATTTATTTGAAAGCCTCTCCAATGCCATCACAGATCTCCACAAATCCCCGGCAGCCTTGGAAATCCTTGAGGAAAACCTGGGGCATACCTTCCAGGACAAAGAGTTGCTGGCCACGGCCCTGCGTCACAGCTCCTATGTGAACGAATCCCAGGATGCCGACCTTTCCGACAATCAGAGGCTGGAATTCATGGGGGATGCCGTTCTGGGTCTTGTGATTGGTGAATTTCTCATGGAACAATCCCCGGATATGAAAGAGGGGGATCTGTCTAAGATGAGGGCTGGACTGGTCAGTGAACCTGGCCTTGCAACCATGGCCAGAAAGATTGACCTGGGGCGATTCATTTTCCTTGGCAAGGGAGAATGGCTGTCTGGCGGTGCAGAAAAAAATTCCATCCTTGCCGATACCTTTGAGGCGGTTATGGCCGCCATCTATCTGGACCTGGGATTTATCAAAACCTCCCAGCTGATCAAAGGGTTGTTCCAGGATGAGGTGGATTATATTTCCAGTAAAACCACGGTGGTGGATGATTATAAGAGTCTGTTGCAGGAATATGTCCAGGAAATGGGTCAAAGGCCCCCCCGTTATGCGGTTTCCGGAGAACGGGGTCCAGACCATGCCAAAACATTTGAAATCAATCTAAGGGTTTGCAGCATCCAGGCCACTGGCGTGGGAAAAAGCAAAAAAGCCGCAGAGCAGGATGCTGCGGAAAAGGCACTGAAACGCCTGAAAAAAATGGAAATTCCGGATCAAAAAAATTTAAAAGACCAGGACAATACCCCCACCCCATCCAACGAAAAAAACAATGTAAATGACCAAGACCAAGTAGATAAGGTATGCCAGGAATGACCCATGCCTTATATAAACCCCTGGTCATTCCCATTTTTATCCCCCACTCCGGCTGCCCCCACCAATGTGCCTTTTGCAATCAATCCATCATCACCAGCGAGACGCATTCCCTGCCCGATGCAACCTTTATTCAAAAAGAGGTGGATCATTTTCTGGAATTTAAGGGAAACCGTTGCCAGGTACAACTGGCCTTTTTTGGCGGGAATTTTCTGGGGCTGCCTCCAAAAACAATTGTGGAGCTTCTGGAATGTGCCCAGCAGCTGGTCAGGGAAAACAAAATTGATGAAATTCGATGTTCCACCCGACCGGATACCATTTCTGAATCCATTCTTAAGGCCATCAAAAACTATGACTTAACCACCGTTGAGCTGGGGGTTCAGTCCATGGATGACCGGGTTTTAGAACAGGCCCGCCGGGGCCATACCCGGGAAGATACCCGGAATGCGGCCCGTCTGCTCAAGGCATATAACATTAAGACCGGCATGCAGATGATGGTGGGGCTTCCCGGTGATACATCCCAAACTGCCCTTGACACGGCAGCGGCCATCTGCCTTTTAAAGCCAGATTTCATGCGTATCTATCCCCTGATTGTGCTTGAGGGAAGCCTGATTACCCGATGGTATCGCCAGGGACAGTATACCCCCATGGAGCTATCGGAAAGTGTTTCCCTTGTTAAGGAGCTGTACAAGGTCTTCACCGAACATAAGATCCCGGTGATACGCATGGGCCTCCAGGCCTCGGATCTTCTCCAGGACCCGGAATCCATGGTGGCAGGTCCCTGGCATCCGGCCTTTGGGCATTTGGTGTTTTCTGAGCTGTTTCTTGATAAGGCATTGGATAAAATTCGAAAAAAATACCCGACCACGGTATCAGAGCAGCTCAGCCTGATTGTCCATCCCACGTCCCAGTCCCGGCTCAGGGGGGATAAAAATCATAATATGAAAATATTGCAGACAAGATATCCCCGGACTACTTTCACCGTAAAAACGGATTTATTGTTGGACCGGGAGGATATTGTTATCCAGTAACAGCCAACAATAAGAATGGCATAATACCCCCCCGACCACTACCCTGACGAGAACGTCGGGGAGATATCACCGCCGATGCCGGAGCCCAAGCCCTTTCAAAAAATTACGCAAAAATTGATCCTGGCAGGGCCGATAATTTTTATGTCCCTCTTTTCGAAACAGGGCTGTCAGCTCCCCTTTGGACACAGCCACACCAGCCAGGCGGAAGATCTCCATGAGATCATCCTGTCTCAGTTCCAGGGCGATTTTCATTTTTTTTAATATAAGATTGTTATTTAATTTTTGGGATGATTTGGATGGGGCCTGACTCCCATCCTCCCGCTCTCCCCGGTTATAGCTGATCAGACCATCCAGAAACAATCCCATGGCATCATCACCACAGACCATGAATCCCGGGGCATCTTCTTTTGCCATCAAAGCCTTTACACCAACAAGATCCACATTACATTTGCCCAGTTGAAAAATTTTAACCATGGTGGTGTCTTTCACATCCATGGCATAGCGAAACCGGCGCAGTACATCGTTGTTATCCATCAAATTTCCAATTTTTCCATATATACAACACTTATAAAAATCCACAAATAATGCAAATAACGATGGAGTCTCCATCGCCTACATCAAGCCATCGCCCAGTTTTCTCCAACCCCATGGCAGGCCACAAAGGTCCCGGTACCCAGGGATAGAAATTTTGGTACCTCCTTAACACATCGCTCCCGAGCATAGATACAACGTCCATGAAACACACACCCAGTGGGCAGATTCACCGGGGTGGGTACCTCCCCCTTTAATTTAATATGTTTGGCCTTTTTCTCCCCCACCCGGGGAATGGCACTGCTCAATGCCCGGGTATAGGGGTGCCGGGCCGTGGTAAATAGGGCATCGGCCTTTGCCACCTCGCACAGGGTGCCAAGATACATCACCGCCACCCGGGAGCTGATGTGTTGTACCACGGACAAATCATGGGTAATAAAAAGATAGGTCAGTCCCCGTTCTCTTCCCGCCTCCATAAGCAGATTTAAAATTTGAGCCTGTATGGAGACATCCAATGCGGACACTGGCTCATCGGCCACAATGAAGTCAGGATCAAGGATCAATGCCCTTGCAATACTGATGCGCTGGCGCTGTCCCCCGGAAAACTCATGGGGATACTGGGCAAGCCGTTTTTCCGGCGACGGAATGTACACTTTTCTGAGTTTCTCAAGGGCAATTTTTTCCGCCTCATGGCGGGAGATATTCCGGTGGGCCTTAAGGGTTTCCACCATCTGGGTACCGATGGTGAACACAGGGTTCAAGGTCATCATTGGGTCCTGGAAAACCATGCTGATACGGTTGCCCCGGATCTTTCGCATCTTTTCATCGGAAAAGGTACTGATCTCCTCTCCGTTGAATAATATCCTCCCCCCGGAAATAAATCCTGGCTTGGAGATAAGATTGATGATGGCAAACCCGGTGACGGATTTCCCGGCCCCGCTTTCGCCCACAATGCCCATTTTTTCCCCGGGGTCCAGGGTGAAACTGGCCCCGTTAATGGCGGTGAGGTCCCCGCCCCTCAGGGCAAATTTTACTTCCAGATCCTCTACTTCCAATATGATAATAAGGGCTGCACCAAACACCAGTTCCAGGGTGGCCGGGGCTTTGCCCACAATCACATCAAGGGCGGGTTTCTTATAAAAAAAGTTTAAATCAAATATCATACATACTATTGTAAACAACACACCATTAAATAATGCAATTCGATCAAATATTAAATTGGCGAAGGTATTGTTTATGATGCAGTCCCCCATCCAAGGCAAAGGAAGTCTCTCTCCCATTTGCTTCTCCCTTGATCAACGCCATGAGGTCACCCACAAGGACTTTCATCTCATCGGCCTGCTCATTCATCTCCCGGGATGCACCGGCAGCGCCTTCTGCATTGCTGGCACTGCGCTGGGTTACTTGATCCACGTCTGCAACGGCCAAATTGATTTGCGCCACCCCTTCTGCCTGATCATTGGAGGCAGCGGCAATGCCACTCACAAGCCCCTCTACTTTACCAAGTGAAGAGGCAACATCTCCAAAGGCCTTATTGGTTGTCTCCACCAGCCCTGCTCCTCGGTTGACTTTGCTGACAGTGTCTTCTATGAGCATGGATGTATGTTTTGAGGCATCCGCAGCCCTCATGGCCAGACTTCTTACCTCATCTGCAACCACGGCAAAGCCTGCCCCCGCCGCTCCGGCCCGAGCCGCCTCCACCGCCGCGTTCAAGGCCAACAGATTGGTTTGAAACGCAATCTCATCAATGGTCCTGACAATCTTAGAGGTTTCTTCACTGGATTTTGCGATGTCATCCATGGAATGGATCAAGACCTTCATGGATTCGTTTGCCGCCCCTACAATCTGGGTGGTATTCTTCATCAAGGTATCTGCCTGATGGGCATTTTCAGAGTTCTGCCGTGTCATGGAAGCGATCTCTTCAAGGGAGGCGGAGGTCTCTTCCAGGGAGGCCGCCTGCTGCGATGCCCCAAGAGAAAGGGCCTGACCGGCATCAGAAACTGTCTTGGACGTGACAGTGACCCTGACAGCATTCTCATCCAGCGACTCCGCTACCCGATTCAGGCGTTTATTGATATTTCTGAGAATCGCAACGCCCAGAACAGAGGCAAGAACAACCCCCAGAACACTCACCAGAATAAGTGCTCTTACGGCAAGGATATATTTTCTGTCGCTTTCGATCTTGTCCTGATCCATATCCTTGCCGTTCATGGCAAGGAGTTTTTGTATAAAAAACTCACATTGATCCATCAACGACTGCCCTTCCCCCGAAGAAAGCCGCAGTGCTTCTGCATTTCCATTTTCCCTGATCAAGGCCTGAACGGTATCTCCGATGGTTTTAAATCCAGCCCACTCCTTTTCAAACCCTTTGATCAAAGCAAAATTCTCTCCGGAAGCAAGTAGTTTCATTTCAGCTGTTTTTACTTCCAGATCTTCCCTGGTATCCGCAATCAATTGTTCATATATATCCATACCTTCCCCGGTGGTTTCACCGATCAGGGTTTTTTCCGCGCGATGTATGGACAGGAGATCCTGGATAATCTTTTCAGATAAAAATGCCAGCTGAATGGAACTATCCGCCTCCTTTCTTGTCGTTTCTGAAATCTCGTCATTCAACGATTCAAGATGGATCAAGGCATTTTCCGCACGGATGTAGGCATCACGTCCTTCCTCGGCAGAAAGGGTACGTGCTTCCACAACAATTCCCATGGCGGCAAAATCAACCACCTCATTACTGATTTTTAGAAATTGTTTGTAAGCGGTTTCAAATTCATCAAAAATAACACGAATTTCTCCGGACAGCCTCATTTTAATCATTGCGGCAGTATAATCGGTTTTCTCTATGTAATTTTTGTAGATTTTTTTATATTTTTTAATTCTCTGACGGTCATCTTCAAGAATAACATTTTTCTCGGATCGATGAATTTGAAGCAGGGCCTGTAGCAGTTTTGAAACCAGACGTCCCTGCATGCCAAACCGATCTTCAATTCTTGATTTTTTTTCCGCAAGCGCATGGTTCGTTTCGGAAATGGACGTCAATATTTTTGCGCAGTTCTCATAGGCTTCCTGCCCTTGACCGGACGATAACCGAGCGGCACGCACATTGGAATTCAAACGTGCCAGATCCCGAACCCTTGCGTGAACCCCAAGATATTGATCCCATTTTTCGGAAAATTGAACCAAAATTGCCCTGCCGGAAGTATCCAGAAGTGCGTTCAGTGCCGTCGTTTTCTTCAAAAGTTGCGACTGGATTTCAGTTATTACAGCGGCAAATGCCGCCATGTCATCGTCAGTTTTTGACAAAATTATATTTTTTTCAGCTCTATTAATCAACAGCAAATCCTGGTTGATCCCCGCCCCCAATTTCTCTTTTTCGGTTGAAACAGAGACCAAAAAATGAATTTGATCGTTCATTTCCGACATCTTCCCAACACTGACCAACAAAATCGTAACACTTACAAAAATCAAAATAGCCATAACAGCATATATTTTTTTACTTATACTTAAACCTTTCATCGCCATCACCCCCGATAGAATTGTGACAGGTACGCATCCATGGACGGTTTTAAATAACCGATCTTCGACATAACCGTGAAATCAACAAATCAAACAGAAGTAGCACAGATGCTCGGAATAGAAAAAAATACGTCCACCACATGAGGGTCAATATATTGAAAATCCAATCTTTTATCCAGCTCTTTTTGGAAAATCGGCCACTTACACACAGCACTGCCCCATTGTCCCCGATTCTGCCTGCGATGCCCCCCCCCAAGATGGTGATCAGGCACAGGCGATCCCCTAAAGCGTCCCAAGGAATTCACAGGCAGCCCCAATGTTTTTTTCACTGAAAACAGCCACACCGTTTTTTACCAAAAGGGCAGCAGTCACCCCCCGACCGGAAACCAAGCGACGACTGAAGGTGCCGTCATAAATAAAACCGGAGCCGCATGAGGGACTTTTCTCCTTTAATATGGCCATCCGGATGTGAAACTGTTGCGTCAATTCAAGAGCAGTGTGTGCCCCTGTGATAAATGCCTGGGTCACATCCAGCCCCGCTGCATTGTGGATAACGGCATCACCGGTGAGAACATCCTCACCCGAACCGGCCACAATTTCTGCAGGTGGTCTTGGTGTAGAAAGGCCACCGTCCACCTCGGGACATACAACAACAAGACGTCCTTCATTGCGCCACATACGAATACATTTATTTTTAACAGGCTGTATTTTATTATCATATCGTACAGAAAGTCCCAAAAGACAACCACTGATCAAAATTCTTTCCATAAGACTTTTTTCCTTGAAAAAACAAAATTTTTGTTGACTATCCCTTTTGTGCATGCAATGAATAGATATTCATTTTTAATTTTAAAAACAAGCTGGGGTTAGCATCCTGGCAAACATTATGACATTAGACTTAAAAATTAATGTTTATACAAACGATTATAATAAGAATGAGTTTATGTCCATACAAAAATCAAAAAGAAAAGCAACACAAATATAAAATGAAGGCATATTCACTTATTACTTAATTTTGAATAGCTGCCCGGTCCCCCGTCCGCCACGGCAGCCACTATAAGGAGGAACTCACCATGGCACAATTTATCTCTGATCGAAGGGACATTGATTTTTTACTGCATGAGCTGCTGGATGCTGCATCCCTTGCAAAAAAAAGCGAAGACTTCGCTGAATTCAACAAAAAGACCATTGACCTCATTGTGTCCGAGGCAAGGAATCTGGCCATCAAGGAAATCCTGCCCACCCAGCAGGAAGGAGACCAGGAAGGATGCACCCTGAAAGACGGTGTGGTGACCACACCAAAATCTTTTAAACGCCTCTATGATCTTTTTAATGAAGGCGAATGGCTGGCCATGACAGAAGACCCTGAATGGGGGGGACAGGGCATGCCCAGAACCATTGCCTCTGCTGCCATGGAATATTTTAACGGTGCCAACTATCCCTTTATGATGTACCCCGGTCTCACCCACGGGGCTGGCAAGCTGGTGGAAGAGTTTGGAACCGATGAACAAAAAAAAGTGTTCCTCAAAAACATGTACTCCGGCAAATGGGCAGGCACCATGCTCTTAACCGAACCCGGTGCCGGTTCCGATGTGGGAGCCTTGACCACAACTGCAAAAAAAAATAACGATGGCACCTACAATATCACCGGTGAAAAAATATTTATTTCCGGTGGGGAGCATGATCTCACAGAGAACATCATCCATCCGGTGCTGGCCCGCATTGAAGGTGCCCCTGAAGGCACCAAGGGTATCTCTTTGTTTCTGGTGCCCAAATTCCACGTCAACGAAGACGGCTCCCTGGGTGAATTCAATGATGTCATCTGCACCGGCATTGAGCACAAGCTTGGCATCCACGGCAACAGCACTTGTTCTCTTGCCCTTGGCAGCAACGGAAATTGCGTGGGCACCCTTCTGGGTGAAGAAAACAAGGGTATGAAGGCCATGTTTGTCATGATGAACGAGGCAAGACTTTTGGTGGGTTACCAAGGGTTTGCCTGTGCCACCTCCGCCTATATGTATGCCCTGAACTATGCAAGGGAAAGAGTTCAGGGGAAAAATCTTCTGGAGATGATGAATCCCGAGGCCAAATCCGTTGCCATCATCAATCACCCCGATGTTCGAAGGCAGTTGATGAAAATGAAGGTGTTTGTGGAGGGCATGAGAAGCATTCTTTATTATGTTAATTATTGTGCAGATCTTGCCGCCATCGGTGAAACCCCGGAAGAGCGGGCCAAATACCAGGGCATAGTGGAGATCCTAACCCCCATTGCCAAGGGGTATGTCACGGACCGAGCCTTTGAGGTGTGCAGCCAGGGCATGCAGGTGTATGGCGGATATGGTTTCATTGAAGAGTATCCCATGGCCCAGCTGCTGCGGGACTGCCGTATTACCCTGATCTATGAGGGCACAAACGGTATTCAGGCCATGGATCTGTTGGGCCGGAAACTCGGCTTGAACAAGGGAAAACCGGTGATGGATCTCTTTGGAGAAATGCAAAAAGCCGTGGCAGCCGCCAAGAAAATAGAGACCTTGAAGGACCAGGCAGAAAAAATTGAAATGGCCCTGAACAGTATGGGTGAAGTGGCCATGCACATGGGACAGACCGCCATGTCTGCCAAAGTGCTGAATGCCTTTGCCAATGCTCATCCTTTCCAGGATGCCGTGGGTGATGTGGTGGTGGCCTGGATGCTTCTCTGGAGAGCCTCCGTTGCTGCCCCCAAGGTTGAAAAGGCTAAAAAGAAGGACAAACCATTTTATGAGGGTGTTGTTAAATCCCTTCAGTTCTTTGTGGAAACCCAGCTACCCATCACCATGGGTAATCTCAAAGCCCTTAAAACCACAAGTTCAGTGGCCGTGGACATGGATGACGCTTCATTTGGCGGATAATCTTTAAAATCAAGTCCAATTTAAGATAGATTCTAAGACGCAAAAATCCCCTGACGGGTCAAAATCGGTCAGGGGATTTTTTTATAAAAATTAAAACCAGGGCCAAATTTTAGAGTTTAAACAAAGACAGAGGCGAGGGGCAAATGCCATCCATAACGGCCAGATTCCCGGCCGTGCAATAGCCTTTGGAGACCCAGCCCTGTTCATATCCCTTTTGGGTAATCACCTGGAGATGGGTGTGGTAAAACCAATTACCGTTTTCATGGAAATCGCCAATCATTGCAAAGGTATCCCCTGCTCCAAAGGCCTCCCCCACCGATGGTAATTGTTTTCGGTTTAAATGACCATACAGGGAATAAAATGTTTCAAACCCCTCACCGTCGTGGCGCAGCAGCACATTACCGCCATAATTACCAGGCCCCTCTTCGTAGTCACTGTGCACCACGGTGGCATCCAGGGGCGCATGTAAAGGGGTACCCAGATCCACAATAATATCCAGCCCCAGGTGATAATACCGCTGTTCCCTGCGCATCTGGGGGTAGGTATAAAGCAGGGGTTCCCTGTTTTCCAGATAGGAGGCCACCCCCCAGGTGTATTGCCCGTCCATGGTGCGGTCAAGCCATGCCTGGAAGGCCTTCTGGTCCTGGAGGTCGACCTTCTCATAAACCGGCGCACCGGCACCCAGGTCCAGTACCAGGGGATCACCGGTCAAATCTTCAAAAACAGGGCAGATTTTCACACGAGCACTGTAATCAATATAGGGATATCGCATCATGCCTCCAGATCAGGAAATGGGAAAATCATTGGTTTTAACAAACCCTGGCAGGTCCATAACAGGGCGTCCATGCGGGTCCTCTTCAACACCGGCGGGAAAGACAAAATCCGGGTCCATGGATCGATAGTAATCCGCATCATAACAGGAGAGTTTTACCTTGACGGCATCCCCCTCCCGGATAAATTCCGAAGTTAATCCATAATCCACCTCACCCAGGGGCGTTGCAATAATGTATCTGGGGATCTCTCTGCCCGACCCTTCCCGTCTCACCATGGTGGCAATGTCAATAACATCATAGGAATCCACTGGATGCTTTACATTCCATTGCCTCTGGAGGGGAAGCCCCGCCACATAGAGATGGTGAAACTCAATACCGGACCTTCGAAGCGCATAGGCCAGATCATGGATGGCGGTATCCGTGTCATTCACCCCGCCAAGCAACGGCACATTGGCGTATACGGTGATACCCTTGTTGTTGAGCCGCCTTGCCACGGCTGCATGGATGGGTTGAACCTCCCGATCCTGTAAAAACCAGGTTTCAATTTCAAGGCGCAACGGATTGACCACTGTCAACCGGTTGAGCTCCCCCAGGGTATTGACCACGCCCAGGGTATAGGCTTCGGGGGTTGCGGCAAAGGCCATGGAACAAAGCCGTACGGCATTGACATGGGGGACATCCTGTAAACGCCGAACAATCCGGGTAACATCATACAGATGATCCACGGCATCCCCATTGGCAGTGATCACCACATCGGTGATGTTAGAATCAGCTGAGATATAAGCCACCTCCTCTTCTCCCACCTGGTCTGCCACCAGCAGCACCCTTGTTTCATGGAGACGATCAAGACCTTTAAGGCCAGTTTCCACCACGGAAAACCGGGTCTGACAATTGTCCATCAGCTCCTGCTTAAGCTCCTGAATCTGTACCTCTGTTGCCGGTGCATTTTTAGGGGCCAACCGACAAGGACGATTCCCAAGGAGCAGGGCATCATCACCGATTTTTGCCATGTACTGGATGTCAATGGTGCCTTCGGCATTGGGGCGAATATTGGTGAGTTTTTCAGTCAGAGGGGCAAAGGCCTTGAAATATGCCGGGGTATAGGGGGTTCTGATCCAGACAAAATTCTCATTGTCCGCCACCCGCTCCACGGCCCAGCCGCTGGTGTGCCAGTCCATCTTACCAATGGGGGTGGCCGTGCAGATCCGGGGCATGACCCTGTCTGACAGATGTGCCCGGAGGTGCTTTGCCATGTAGATGCCGTCAGACAGGGGTTTCCAGTATATGGAATTCCCATGGATGGGACTGCAGGGAATGTAAATATAATGCAGCTCGGCCCCGGCCCCCCGGAGCAGATGGAACAGTTTCACAAGCTCTGGGCCTTTATCATTGCAATCACTTAAAAACGGGGTCTGGATATACACGGCAATACCGTTTTTAACCAGATCAGATATAATATCAAGGCTTTCAGGGGAGACTTCATCGGGATGGATAAAGTGGGTGGCAAGCTCCATGCGCTTGCCGTTCTGCTGGAGTTCCAGACTTTTCTGCTTGAGATATTTAAGATAGGCCCCTTCGTTTTCCAGAAACAGATCCGGATAATAGGCCACCGAACGCGTGGCAAGGCGCAGGGTCTGGACATGCTCCACGGTCATGAGTCCGTCAATGGTGGCGGCCATGTTTTCCCGGTTCATGAAGGGGTCCCCTCCGGTGACCACAATCTCCTTGATGGATGGCGAATTTTTCACATGTGCCACTGCTGCCCGGACATCTTCCACCGTGGGGTTGTTTTCATTCCTGGATTCTTTATGCTTCCTGAAACAGAACCGGCAATAGACAGGACAACTCATATTGAGCAGAAAAATAACCCGGTTCTGGTACATCTGTTCCAGAAGGCCTTCATGGAACTGGCCAATCCAGGTATTGACATGCCCCACGGAACCCAACTCTTCCACAAAAGGCATGTATTGATACGCCACATCCCGGGAGACCATCATTTGCCGAATGGTATGCCGGGAAAGGCGTACCGGGTATTTATCCATGACTTTCTGGAGATCCTCCCGCTGGTCATCTGGGATATCCAAATTGGTGGTCGACTCCAGACGGTCTGGCCCTTTAATGGAAAGATACCCATGTCCCGGTATCACCCGCTCCAGCAATGCCACCAGCAGCATATGGGGCAGCGTTATCCCATTTAAGACCAGGTTCTGTGCCCGGGCACTGCCAATGGCCCCAAACATCGCCGAGAAGAACCCCAAAGCATCAGCTTCATATCCCGTGGCCCCCAAAAGTGCGGAAAACTTGCTTTCCCCATTCCCTTGTCCAGTAACGGCAACAAATTCAAGGCCACAGAACTGCGCATTTCCGTAAAATTCCAGAAACTTCACCGCACCATCCACCAAGGTGGACAATGGCACATCTGCCTCTTTTTTTGAATGCTCAAAGCGGATCTTTACCCGCCTATCCTGATTCTCTTTCATTTTCTTATCTCTTCAGCTTTGTATAAATAATACACTGTATTTCCGGGAAACCCGAAGCCCATGATCCTGCCAAGGAACTTTTGCTCATTATTTGGCGGAATCCGAATCACCAGGTACTCCCTGGAAACATCCATGTCAATGACCTGTAGCCAGGTGTAGTTCTCTTTTTTTAAACTGGTATAAGCCGTGTGCTCCATCTTGAACAGGGACGATTCCTGCGGGTTCCCATCATTTTCGATGATGATATAGCTCCAGGAGGGATCCAGATGTTGTTTGATCCACAGAAAACTCTTTTTCAAGGGTGTGCAATGCGAAAAATCTGCCACGCTGTTTTCACCTTTGCCTTCGCCAAAACGCAACGCTCCTGTTAAAACGCGATGACCTCGTTTTTTTATGGCCTATTTCGTAAAAAAGGGGTCATCGAGTAGAAAATCTTGACCACAACACCGAATATATTGGGAGGATCAACTCATGATTGCAGCAATCGACAGTGAAATGGATCCACCGTTACAAACACATCATCCCCCCGACGATAGGGAGAACGTTTCACAAAATTAATGACATGCAGCACCTGTTTACCGGGAAGCTCCACAAAATAACTAACCTCCCCCCCCATGTAACTGCGGTCCACAATGGTGCCATGGAAATAATTCATGTTTTCTTCCAGAGAATGTTCGCTCTGATACCCCAGTTTCATTTTCTGGGCACGAATCACGATTTCCGCCTTATCCCCCTTCTGAAAATCCCCCACCGGACTCACCAGGCAGCTGCTCTTATCATCCAGACGGACCTTTAGAAAATCGTTGTGTTTTTCTTCAACCAGGGCATTTAAAAAATTGGAATGGCCCAGAAAATCGGCAACAAAATGGTTTACCGAATTATTATAAACCTCTTCGGGGCTTCCCTCCTGCTGGACAAGCCCGTCCTTCATCACCACCACCTTGTCCGACATGGAAAGGGCTTCTCTCTGATCATGGGTCACAAAAATGGTGGTCACCCCCAGTTCATCCTGGAGGTTATCGATTTCCCGGCGCATGTCTTCCCTTAAATTTTCATCCAGGGCAGACAGGGGTTCGTCCATCAACAGCACATCTGGTTCAATGACAATGGCCCGGGCCAGGGCAATGCGCTGCTGCTGCCCCCCGGAAAGCTGGGAGGGATTCCGGTTACCCACCCCGGGAAGGCGCACCGTTTCCAGGGCTTTTTCAACCTTTGCCTTTATTTCAGATTTAGGGACATCCCGATACTTCAACCCAAAGGCCACGTTGTCAAAAATGCTCTTATGGGGAAACAGGGCATAATTCTGGAAAATCATGCCCAGATTCCGTTTATGGATGGGGGTGTCATTGATCCGCTTTCCCTTGATAAAAATCTCCCCGCCGGTGGGTGTCTCAAGGCCTGCCAGCATGCGAAGCAGGGTGGTTTTTCCGCACCCCGAAGGCCCCAATAGGGTGACCAATGCGCCTTCCGGGATTTCCAGATCCATTTTTTTCACGGCCATCACCCTGCCATACCGTTTTTCAATTCCCTGAAACCTGACAAAAGCCGGATTTTTTTCTTGTGTCAAACCACTTTCTCCCACTGTTTTCAATATAAGCCCCCCGAAGCTTTGTCGCCAAAACCGGAGGGGGCTCTGGGTTATCCAATTGTTATTGATCAGCCAGCCATGATCCGGTCCCACTTTTCCGCCCAGTCCAGTTGATGACTGTTCCAGTAAGCAGGATCAGCAAACAGGTATCCATTAAGTTTCCCGGTGGGGTCAAAGGCGGGCAGTTTTTTCACTTCTTCGGGCATCTCTACCTTGGTGGGGTCCAGGCTGGTGGGATAATTCTGTCCCTTGGCAACGGCAATGGATGCTTCCGGTTCCAGCATGAAATTGAGCAACTGCTGGGCCACGCCAAGATCGGTGCCCTTGAGCACATACATGTACTCCATCCAGGAATAGGTGCCGTCCGGGGCCAGATACCCGATGGGATGCCCCTGTTTCTGTAATGCTGCCACCCGACCGGACCATGCCACTGTGGCATAGATGTCGCCGTTGGCCAGAAGACTCATGAGTTCCGATCCCGATGCCCAGTATTTTTTGATAAGCCCCCTTTGTTCGGTGAGGGCATTCCACACGGCCTTCTCATCCGTGATGTTATTAGGGCTCTGGCCGGTGTGCAGGGCCGCATACCACATGTTTGTCCTGAAATCGCCACCCCAGGAGCCAACCTTTCCTTTCAGGTCTTTGTCGTACAGCAGGGAGGCCCCCAGCTTTTCGGCTTTTTCTTTGGATATTTTATCCGTGTTATAGGCAATACCGGTCTGCCCGAGATCGTAGGGCACAGCAGAGAGGGTCCCCTTGGAAATTTTACGCAGGGTTTCTGTCATTTTTGTCATGACATTTTTCAAATTGGGAATCTTGGCCTCATCCAGGGCCACCCCAAATCCCAGGTCTGTGTAGCGGGCATAATCATACACAGCACTTAAATGGGCAATATTAAACTCTCCCCCCGGTGGAATGGAGGCTTTTACCTGGGTTAAAAAGGCGTCCATTCCGGTGAAGGCTGCATCAATCACCTTAATGCCCGTGGACTTGGTAAAGGGATCAAAGGCAAATTTTCTCAATGCTTCGGAGGTGGTGCCCCCCCAGGAATGGCAGGTAATGGATTTATCGGCGGCAAAGGCCCGGGTCACCAGACCGGTGGGGCCGGCCATGATGCCAAGGGATGCACCGGCAATACCGACGAATTTAACAAAATCCCTTCGGGAGATATTGCCATTTTTGTAATTCTCATACACTTCGTCCAGTCGTTTTTCCAAGTCTTTTCCCATTCTTTTCTCCTTATTATTTCAGGTTAAACACCAGGTACATCCTTTGAATCTTGATTTTCAACCACCTTTTACTTAATGAATCAATTTTTTCTGGGCGGTTTTGCGTGGACTGGGTCAGGCTTTTTTTATTGTGTTTTCAATGACACTCCCCGCGCAAAGGCAGCCATAAACAAAAACGCAAACCCTTCATTTTCCCTTACTCCCCCGGGCAAAACGCCGGGTGACGTAGCCCGCCGCAAGGGGGATGGAAACAGTAAGAACGATCATCACCGCGCCCAGGGCATTGATTTCCGGGCTGATGGAATTTCTCAGCATTCCGAATATTTTTACGGGCACCGTCTGATTCTGGGCCGTTGCCCAGAAAAGAGTTGCCGTGACATCATCAAAGGAGATGGTAAAAGAAAACAGCATCCCGGCAAAAATGGCCGGAGCCAGCAAGGGAAAGGTGATTTCCTTGAAGGTCTGAAAGGGATTGGCCCCCAGGGACAACGCCGCTTCCTCATATTCTCTCTTGATCCCCACCAGCCGGGCCTGGACAATGAGCAACACATAGGGCAAGGTGAGCACCACATGGCCAATGAGCAACAATGCAAAACTTTTGGGCTGCTGCAACCACCGGATGAACAAAAGCAAAGCCACCCCCAGCACCACCTCGGGAATCATGATGGGGGCAATGAGCAGTGTGTTTAAAAACTCTTTGCCCCTGAATTCATATCGAATGAACGCCATGGCCGCAGGCACCCCAATGGCTGTTGAAAACACCGCAGTGAACCCGCCCAGAACCAGGGAATTTTTAAAGGCATCCAGAATGGTGGCATTGTGGGACAGCTTGACAAACCACTTAAAACTGAAGCCTTCCATGGGAAAGGTCCCGAACTGCTGGGGATTAAATGCCAAAATCACCACTGCCACAATGGGGGTGAACATCCACACATAAACCAGCAGGGTATAAAGTTTTATCAATGACCATCCGGAAATGAGTTTTTTCATATTACATCCTTACGCTTTTTTTCACTAACTTGATTTTCCAACCCGATCAGGTATTACTCATGGATTTAAAAATCTGATTGATTCCCAGGTAGCGGTTATAGGTGTAAACAATGAGAATCAGCAGCAGTAGCAAAATGGTGCTGATGGCCGACCCAAAGGGCCAGTCCAGGGTGCCGATAACCCGCTTGAAAATCAGATTGGCACTCATGCCGTTACCCGGCCCCCCAAGGATCATGGGGGGCAGATAGGTGCCGCAGGTGAGCACAAATACCAAAAGGCACCCGGCACTCACCCCGGGCATGCTCAAGGGGAGGGTCACTTCCCGGAAGGCCTGCCATTCGGTACATCCCAGACTTTTGGCCGCCTCTGTCAAGCTTTTATCAATACCGTCCAGGCTCACATAAATGTTCATGATCATAAAGGGCAGCAAATATTGCAAAAGCCCCATGATCACGGCCCCCTCATTGTACAGCATGGCAAGGGGAGTGTTAATGATGCCCATCTTGAGCAGGAGATGATTGATCAGACCGGAATCCCCCAGGATGTTAATCCAGCTCAAGGTCCGGATGATAAAGCTGATCCAGAAAGGAAGCATAACCAGAACCATCAGGTAGGGCTTGAGCCGGGATTCGGTTTTATAAAAAAAATACGCCGGGACATACCCCATGAGAAGACAGAGAATAACGGTTTCCAGGGCCACCCTCAGGGTCTTTAAAAGAACGGAGGGATAAAAGAAATCTGCAAAAAATTTGGCGTAATTCCCCATCTGAAACGCAGGAATATCCTGACCACTGGGGGCCCTGAGCCAGAAGCTGTAAACAATGACAAAACACACCGGAACCACAAGAAGCAAAAATACCGCTGCCAGTGAAGGCGATAGCAGTAACCACGGTTTCCATGTTTTTTCTTTCATAAATGAAATCCTGTTTATTATGGTCATCAAACAAAATGATCCAATTTGTTATCTTGACACTGCATGGGAAGGCTCTAACTCACATTATTGGCGACTCTGTTAATCTTCACCTTCATACAAAGGAAGTCTTCAAAAACATAGGGCCCGACCCCGTTGGTCCACACAGGGTGAGCTAAAAACGCGATCACCGGATCACCGAGTCAAAGATAATTGAATAAGCTACAATACAAATAGCATGCCCCTGAATATTGTTTTTTTCATATTGCTGAATTTAAAGACAATTAATCACTTATTGATGAATCACACCAAAGCAACACAAGAAAAATAATTCACAAATGAATCAAACAGATAGGGACAAGCTGCTGAATTAAAAAGATATCACATTAGATTCATAAAAGAATCTAATCATAATACATCATAAGGCTATTATAACAGATATCTGAAGAATTTTGATTTACAAGTGAATCAAGGCTATCCGTTAAGCCTGCCCATACCATGTTTTTTCAATTTTCTGACAACGGTGGGCTGGCTGACCCCGAGAAACGCGGCAGCCTCCCGGGTGGTCCGGCACTGCTGCACAGCCTTAAGAAGCATCTCATGCTCCACAGCCATGAGCTTTCCGGGAAGATCGGTGGGATTTTTCGTAGCGTTAACCGCTGGCGTGCATATTTTTTGGGGTTCAGTTACATGGATGATATAATCATCAAGTAACCTTCGATCGCACATGACCACAGCCTGTTTGACAATATTGATCAACTCCCTGACGTTTCCGGGAAAATGATATGATTTCAATGCTTCAAAGGCCTTGTATCCCATATGGGTCCGGCGATTGTATTTTTGATTGTACTTTTTCAGGCACACCCTTACCAGTTCCAGGATATCCTCGGGCCGTTCCCGCAAAGGGGGAATGGACAAAGGAAAGGTGTTCAAACGGTGCAGCAGATCCAGGCGAAACTGTTTATTCAAGACCCTCTGGTTCAGATCCCGGTTGGTGGCGGCAATGATGGAACAGTCGATTTTTTTACCCGTGGTCCCCCCGATGGGCATGATTTCATGGTCATCCAGGCACTTTAGCAATTTGGCCTGGACTCCGGGGGGCATCTCTCCAATTTCATCCAGAAACAGGGTGCCCCCGGATGCCAGGGTAAAAAGACCGGGCTTACCCGTCTCCTTTGCCCCGGTAAAGGCCCCTTTTTCGTAACCAAAGAGTTCCGCTTCCAAAAGGTTTTCCGGCAGGGCCGCACAATTGATCTGGATAAAGGTTTTTTTTCTCCGGGAGCTGTGGGCATGGATAAATTTCGCCAGCAGCCCCTTGCCTGTTCCAGATTCACCCTGGATCATAATATTGGATGCATCAATACCGGAAAGCTTCAGGGCCAGGTGCAGGGCCTGCTTCATGGGATTGCTTTGGGCAACGATATTGTTTTCTTTTAATTCCAGCAAGTTCAATTCGGTGAGTTCATTGCGGATTTTTTCCGATTCTTCAAGGGTCCGGGTCAGCTCCTGCTTCATGTTCTCAATCAGGGAGATATCCCGCTCATTGACCACCACAAAG
>CAKZLA010000466.1 GCA_937124525.1 uncultured Desulfobacterium sp. | reverse complement strand
TTAAGGAGCTTAAATATTTTGATTCCATATTTGATTTTCAACTTGGAAACTCTAAGCCAGTATTCTATATTAAAAGTATAAAAACAGGGTTCCAACCTAATGATGCATTGTCAAGTTTTGAAAAGGCACAACATTTAATAAAAATTCAACAATCCCAAAAAGGGTTTTCCTTTTTCGACATTAATTTCCCTCTGGTTCATAGCGAACCATATAAAAATGTCCTAGGAAAATATTGTAATAAGCAAGAAGATAAGCCTAATGTAGTAATTGTCATAACGGAAAGTCTTTCGTCTTCCTTCACTGGATCAGAATCATCAGTGAAAGGTCTTATGCCATTCACAGATAGCCTAATAGAAAAAAGTTTGTACTGGTCAAACTTTATTTCGATTGCCGAAAAATCTTATGGAGTGATTCCGAGCTTGTTAGCCTCCTCTCCAGCAGGGGTTGGTAAGAGGGGATTTTTCAATATGGACTTAAATTTACCAAGTAAAAATCGATATCCTCATCAACTCTCTCTTATTGAATTATTAAAGTCTAATGGATATTTGACGAACTATTTCTATGGTGGATGGAAGGATTTTGATAATACGGCATTGTACCTTGAGCAGTTGGGGGTAGATAATATTTATGGGGAAAAAAGCATTCATCAAAGCAAAATATTCACCAGAAAGAAAAGTACAAACGACGCAATGGTTTGGGGTTACAGTGATGTTGACCTTTTTAATTTTTCACTTTCTAAATTAGATTCCCTTGGGGATAATTCTCCATATTTGAGTTTATATCAAACCCTTAGTATTCATAGTCCATATAACCTAGCCGATAGTGTGTATTATAGTTCGGATTATCAAAAAGGTAGGCTTGAATTACTTGGAAATTCAGAGCGGCAAAAAGCCCAAGATATTTATTCTAAAATATTAGCCACAATCTTTTACGCAGATGATGCTTTGAAAGGATTCTTTGAAAAATATCAAAAGCGTGATGATTTTGATAATACAATTTTCATAATCCTTGGCGATCATGCATTAGATGTTGGGGTAAATAAAAATCCATTGGATGTTTATAGAATACCTTTACTAATATATTCTGAATTGTTTACTGCATCATCAGAATTTAAAAGCCTCAATTCTCAGTTGGATGTTTTGCCAACCCTTCTTGCGCTATTGCAAGGAAACTTTAATATTAAACTTCCGGTTGAAAAACCATGGATTGGAAGTGGGTTGGACACAGGAAAGTCTTTTGAAACGAAATCATTTACCCCGTTAAACCTTTACTCCATGCAATACCCAAATTTTATATACGAAAACCAGGTTATTTGGGGTGGTGAAGTTTATCAATTAGACTCCTGTATGAAGCTCGAATTATGTAAAGAAGCGGCAAGTAAAAAGGCCAAAGACGTTATGCAGAGCTATTTATACCTCAATGAATTTGTTTGCAGGAACGACAAGATTTGGTTTTCTTCAGACTCAACACTTGAGAATTTACAGCTCCAGTAGTTAAGTCATCCATGTACGTAGAGCCCTGTAGCACTGTGCCCGTGTTTAAACGGTCGAAGTAGTTTCCCACTTATTTCCATTTACGAACCGATTATTTATTCAAAACGAAAAAAGACCGCTTATCATCCGACTAGCGATTCGTTTTGTAATACTTTCAAATTCTGAATGAAAAATCTACTTTCCATTTTATTGATTTCGATCATCGTAATTCCCGTAATTGGGCAAGAGGCTTTGTTTAATCATTATGGAAAATCAGAAGGCTTATCAAGCTCCGAAGTTTTTGACCTCAACCAAGATAAAAGTGGCAGAATTTGGGTGGCAACGACAAAAGGACTAGTGACTTTGGAAGGGTTGAGTTTTCAGCTTCACCCGATGAATGATGTCTTAAAGCAATCTGTGATAGTTGGTTTTTTTAAATCTGAAAACATCCTGGGCTGTTATTCAACTGATGGTAAATTATTTCTGCTTGATGATTACAAGCTGACACCCGTGGCGCTAAATGCGCAATTGCAGGAAACCATGTTGGGAAAAATTGTGAATCAGGCTAGGCCGGATGAAAGTAATAATATTTGGATTTCGAATGTGATAGGCGGTGGTTTAATTGAAGTTCAAACCGATTCTAGGCAAATCATAAAACACAATATTCGTGGAGATTTCAACTATTTTGTAAAACAATTAGCTGAAAATCAGTTTATTGCAGGAAGTGTGAGTCCGGTAACAGGAAAGTCGAACCAATTGCGGGTGTATTTTTCAGATTTAGAATTAGAAATATCCTTAAGCGGAAATTCTGAATTTAATAAAAGTAAATTCTCGAAGCTCATCAATAGTTCATATCTGTTTAGTGCTGGAGCTGAGGTAGTTAACTTTGATAAGAAAGGGATAATTGCGCGACTTTTTACAGAAAAAAAAGTGGAATGTTTGTTCGAAGATAGTGAACAAAAAATCTGGATTGGGCTGAATCAGGGAGGGGTTATATGTTTCCCAACTGGACATGATAAACCTCCAAGATATTATTTATTCGATAGGTCCAGTAGATTCAAAACTGGCATCCGTCATTTATCCGTCAAACACAATATTAAGTTCAAAAAAACACCGTCAATTTATATTGTAAAACTTAATACAGATCGGTTTTCCAACTTCAACCGAGGACACCTCAGAACCGGGGACAC
This sequence comes from uncultured Desulfobacterium sp., assembly GCA_937124525.1. The sequence continues at coordinate 1,086 of CAKZLA010000466.1, read as the reverse complement.
CTGTCTTTTCATCAATCCTGAAAACTTTAACTGAACCGGATTCCTGATTGCCGACTACACAATATTTACCCGATGGATCAATATTGAAGTGTCGAGGGCTATCTATCCCCTTATCCAGATAACCAACGCCCTCCAATGTCCCATCAGGATTAATACGAAAAACGATGATTGAATCATGTCCTCGATTAGAACCATATATATATTGTTTCCCGGGACAAATTACTATTTCTGCACAAGCATTTTTACCTTTAAAACCTTCAGGCAGAGTCGATACAGACGCAATCCGTGTAAGAGACCCGCTGTCCGGATTTCGCTTGAAAGTTGTGACAGTGCTGTTAAGTTCATTTATGACGATAACATTATCATTGAGAAAAGCCAGATGCCTTGGACCTGCACCCGGTTTCGTCGTGGCGCACGAAGGAGTTGCTGAAGATAGCCTGCCTGTATTAGAATCGAATTTATAGATCATTATTTTGTCCATACCTAAATCAGCCACATATAAAAAACGGCCATCCCGGCTCAGGTTAATACTGTGCGCATGTGGACCTTTCTGCCGTTTAGTTAGACTGTGGCCCTGATGCTGTACAATGCTTGATGCCGGTTTCAACGCCCCATCCTGATTGACTGGAAAAACCGCAACGCTGCCGCTGCCATAATTTGCCGCGAAAAGATATTTTCCATCATTATCCATAGAGACATGACAAGGCCCTTTGCCTCCGGACGGCTGCTGATTGATCTTTTTTAATTTACCGGTTTCTGGCTCAATGGAAAATGAACGGATGAAGCCACCTTTCATTTCTCCTACTGCATAGAGATATTTTCCATTGGGGTGAATAACCAGAAAGCTTGGATTAGGGGTTCGAGCCGCAAGTTTTAAATCTTTGAGGGTTCCTGAATCCAGATCCAGTTTCGCATAATAAATACCGTCAGCCGGACTTTTCCGGGTATACGTTCCAATATAAATACCTATATCCTTAGCCATGATCAATCCCTGAATTAAAAAGGTTGTCAATAATATAATTCTTAATTTCATCTTCCAGCTTCACTCCTTAAAATAGTGTTCCGTTAAACTTATTCACCATCTTT
>CAKZLA010000465.1 GCA_937124525.1 uncultured Desulfobacterium sp. | reverse complement strand
CTCAAGGAGAGTGAAGACAAATTCCGAAGTATCTTCGAGCAGTCACCCATTGCCATTGACATCTATGACAGTCACGGCAGCCTGGTTGATTCCAATCCCCAGGCGCTCAAGATGTTCGGGGTGGCTGAGAAAAGACAACGGCTCGGGTCCAGCCTGTGGGAAGACCCAAAACTTGACCAGGAAAAAACAGAAGCTCTGAAAAAAGGAGAAGCGGTATTTGCTGAAACCGAATATGATTTTGAAACTGTCAGAACATCCTGCCTGTATCCAACAAAAAGGTCGGGAAAGGTTTTTCTGGATCTGTATGCCATCCCATTGTTACAAAACGGAAAAATCATCCGATATCTTGTCCAGATGATCGAAATCACGAAACGCAAGGTGGCTGAAAAAGAAAAAATTTCCCTGGAGAAGCAGCTTAGGCAGTCTCAGAAACTAGAAGCCATCGGAAACCTTGCAGGCGGCATTGCCCACGATTTTAACAATATTCTGTCATCGGTGATTGGATTTACAGAGCTGGCCCTGGATGATGTTGAAAAGGGATCAAACCTTGAAGACAATCTGCAGGAAGTCTATTCAGCCGGCCTAAGGGCTAAGGAACTCGTATCCCAGATATTGACCTTTGCGCGGCAATCCGAAGAAGAGTTCAAACCCATGCGGATGGATATGATATTAAACGAGACTCTTCATTTTATCCGGTCCACCACTCCAGCGACCATTGACATCCGTGAAAATATTACCACCAAAGCCCAGATCATGGGAAACCCCACCCAAATTCACCAAGTAGCCATGAACCTTTTCACCAATTCGGCATATGCCATGGAGGAGAACGGAGGGACCCTTTATATCGACTTGAATGAGATTACTGTTGATACTAAAGTAGAAATAAACCGCCTGGGAAACAAAAAAGGAAATTATATCCAATTGACGGTGTCAGATACCGGCACGGGAATTCCCCAGGATATCATAGACAAGATATTCGAACCCTATTTTACCACCAAGGGCCCCCAGGAAGGTACCGGCATGGGCCTGGCCCTGGTTCACGGCATAGTCGAAAGCCATGGCGGGCGGATTTTCGTGGACAGCACACCGGGGAAGGGCACAACTTTTACCATTTACCTTCCAATTACCCAAAACAGGAAGTTCAGCCATGAAGAGTTCCCTGAAGAAATGCTGTCAGGATCGGAGCGAATATTGTTCGTAGATGATGAAACAGCCCTGACAAAAATGGGCAAAAGGATCTTACAGGGATTGGGCTATAGGGTGACCACTGAAAACAACAGCAGAAAAGCCCTGGAACGCTTCCGATCCAGGCCGGATGCCTTTGACCTGATTATTACAGATATGACCATGCCTGAAATGACCGGAGATCAGCTGGCAGCAGAACTCATCAAAATTCGACCAGAAATTCCGGTCATTCTGTGCAGTGGATACAGCAAAAAACTATCCAGAAAGACCGCCGACGAAATTGGGATCAAGGCAATGGCTGAAAAACCCATCGTGAAGGAAAAACTTGCAGGAATAATCAGAAATATTCTGGATGAATCTTAAAAAACCATCTATAGCTAAAAGTGCCCACACAATGACCAAGCCCAAAATATTTATAAAACTCAAGAGTCCTAAGTTCTCATAACTCACTGAAATAATTAAGACCTATAAAATCAAGTTTTAAGGCACAGGCTCTATAATTTCAGGGGTTAGCAAATCTTCATACACAGCATGCAAAGAACTTAGGACTGACGAGTATAAAAATAGCATAGGCACTTAAGGCGGTAATCATCTATAGTGCAGATCACATGACCTGATACTATTTTTGAATCATAACTCACTGTTTTATATGGTTTTAAGGTTGATTTTTGGTATCAACTCATGTGACCGGCACTATAATGGATAGCTGTTCCTTTCCCTGGCCCTTATTATGAAGGCCCGGGGGCATGATGTGTTGATGCTGTGTGATGGAGGCACCGAGGCCGCCGTACGTGCGGCCGGCCTTTCAGCCTTCTGTCTTCCCCCACAACTTAATCTGTCCGGCTTTTTCAACCCGGAACTTCAACGTATCTTTTCCGCGGGGGAAGCGCTTACTCCCATGAGCCCTAATCCTCTACAGAAATGGGCTAAAAAAAGTGCAATGTATTTAGGGGAAAAACTTGGAAAATGGAGCCTGGACTGGATACTCGGTTCTTTATTATGCATAGAACTGGGGCGGTTGATGGCCGAAAAATTAAAATGCCCCTGGTGCTTTGTCAATCCCGGCTTTCATTTTGGAGACACAACCGCTCTTCCCCGGAAAGAGGATTTTTCTTATGTCGGGGCCCTGATGTATGAACACTGGCTTCTTCCCCCCCTTCAAAAAGCAACGCTGGTCCTCCATGTCACGGACCCGATGTTCGACACAGTTCATGGTTCTCTTCCGCCAAACCATTTTTATACCGGTCCGCTTTTCTGGGAAAGACCTGCCCGGGTTCCGGCATATATTCATGAACCCGGCCCCCCATGGGTTTTGATATCTCTGAGCACTGCTCCACAGGCCAAAGATATGAAAATTGTACGCGCCAGCCTGGACGCGCTTAAAAATCGTCATCACCCGAGATTATTTTGCGCTCCCGGTGTGAATCTCGCCGACTTAAAAAAATGGATTCCTTTGTATTCACGAATCTGCCCAGGGACAAAAACTGATTCTTGACATACGGCCGGATTAATCCGCACTTGATGGCATACTCGTGTAGAGTTGGGGTTAGGCGCGAACCCCAAGGAGACATTTAAGACCAAATAAAGATCTCTTTTGCGACCTTTGGTTATATTTTACATTATGTTAGCTTTTTTTGTGGTTGCCAATCAATGCTCTGTTGCTTATAATCATTTCATAGCGATGGTTGTGGAAAAGGATACCGGTCATTATCCGGTTAAAGGACAAGACGGGGGTAACATGAAATCAAACCTACTGAGCTGTATGATGCTTGTATGGATATCTCTCTATCTATTTTTACCGGTGTCATTATGGGCTGTGGAGATAGCGCCCCGGATATCGGATGGTGAGATCATCGAAAAACTTGCTGTTCTGGAGGAAGGTCAGA
>CAKZLA010000464.1 GCA_937124525.1 uncultured Desulfobacterium sp. | reverse complement strand
AAAGGAAATTTCCCTGCCCCACACCGATTATGCCGTGGCCGCCTATTATGTTATTGCCCCTTCGGAAGCCAGCTCCAACCTGGCCCGATTTGATGGCGTGCGCTATGGCTATCGGGACACTGAACCCACAGATCTCATTGAGATGTACAAAAAGACCAAATCCAAGGGGTTTGGAGATGAGGTGCAGCGACGGATCATCACCGGCACCTATGCCTTGTCTGCGGGGTATTACGATGCCTACTACGGCAAGGCCACCAAGGTGCGCTCCCTGATCAGCCAGGATTTTTCCCGGGCCTTTGAAGGGTGTGATATTATTGTGTCTCCTGTGGCCCCCACTCCTGCCTTTAAAATAGGTGAAAACGTGGATGATCCTTTAACTATGTATCTGACGGATATTTTTACCCTTTCCACTAACATGGCGGGCCTTCCCGGGATTTCCATTCCCTGTGGTCATGGCAAAACCGGCCTTCCCATTGGGTTCCAGATGATGGCCAGCCGATTTGATGAGATGGCTCTGGTGCGGGCGGCTTATGGATTGGAGCAGGCCCTGGATTTGAAAAAACGATTTCCTGAAATGTAAAGGAGGATGAGAATGGGCACATTACAACCCCAGGGCGAAAAGCTTCGAAAAGCGGTTCAGTGGGTATCTGATGAGAAAAAGAAAAATCCCGGGACCAGCTCCATCTCATTGGTGGATCAGGCTGGTATTCAGTTTGATTTGACCCCGGAAGATTCTGAATTCCTTTCACGGTTTCTTAAAGCCTCCCAGGAGGAATGACCAGATGGTTGACATCAGAGTCCTTCCAGAATTGATCACCAATCAGATTGCCGCCGGAGAGGTGGTGGAGAGACCGGTGTCTGTGGTCAAAGAACTCATGGAAAATGCCCTGGATGCCCATGCCACTCATATTGTGGTGGAGGTGGACCGGGGGGGGCGGGACCTGATCCGGGTGTCAGATAACGGGGACGGCATGTCCCGGGACAATGCCCTTTTGTCCATTGAGCGATATGCCACCAGTAAGATTGCAACCACAGAGGATCTGTTTTCCATTGCTACACTGGGGTTCCGGGGGGAGGCGTTGCCTTCCATTGCATCGGTATCCAAAATGACTATCACCACCCGGGAACAAGGTGCTGATTATGGTACCCGGCTTTTTTTAAGTGGGGGGAAACTCATGGAGGTGTCTGAAATTGGTGCGCCTCCTGGGACGGTGGTGGAGATCAAAAATCTCTATTTTAATACGCCAGTGCGCCGGAAATTTTTAAAAACGGTGAGCACCGAGATGGGTCACATTGCCGATGCCTTTTCCGCTATGGCCATGGGGGTTGTGGGCGTGGGTTTCTCTTTGATTCACAATGGGCGATCGGTGAAGGATGTGCCGTTTGACCAGCCCCTTATTTCCAGGGTGGCAACGGTGTTGACAAATGATCCTGAATTGAAGCTGCTTCCTGTGATCTTTCGGGACGATGGTCTTGAAATTTCAGGATATGTTGCCAATCCTTCCCATACCCGGTCTGGTTCCCAGCGTATCCGTATCTTTGTTAATGGTCGAATGGTGACGGATCGGGGGGTAGTGTCCGCAATGCTACAGGGGTTCCGGGGCAGGCTCATGAAAGGGCGGTTTCCCGTGGCGGTTCTTTTTTTTACCCTTCCCTTTGAGGGGGTGGATGTCAATGTACACCCGGCCAAGCTCCAGGTTAGGTTTGTAAATGAAAAAAATATTTATCATGCGGTACGTCAATCGGTTCAAAATGCCCTTGAGCGTGCTGAAAATAAGATTCTTGACGCAAATAAAGAAGGTGAGCGTAAGGATGATGACCTTTCAGCAAACAAATCCGTTTCTCTGGCTAATCAGTCACCAGCAGACCCAGAAAAAATATCTTCTTCAGATAACGATAACATAGCACGCTTTAAGGCTTCTTCTGGCGATGGCGGAAGCGTACGCGAGGATGTTAAAGGGGAAGTGGTTGGGAAAAAAACGCCAGCAGCAGGCTTATTTCAATGGGGGCCGACGGGTAATGATGTTGCATGTGGTGACGGGAGCCAAGCTCTGAATTGGAATCGTAAGCAGATAATTGGGAAGTCAAATCTACCATTCGGGACAATTCCCGGTGATTGCAAGAGAGACGATACGCTGTGCAATGCTCAAATTTCTGAGTCTGAAAGTGTAGAGCCTAAAGCGGATCATGTTCAAAACTTTCAGAGTGATGATGGCTGTTGTGACTTTGATTCGAACTTTGAAAATCCATCTTCCCTGGATGCAAACGATGTGGAAAAGAAAATCACCGGTGAAGCAGATTTACCTGTGGGTAAAGAGGTTGTTCCTTCAGATTTCAGTATCGTGGGCCAGGTGATGGGAACCTACATTATTGTTGAAAACAGTGGCGGGATAGAACTCATTGATCAGCATGCAGCACACGAGCGGATCATGTATGAGCAGCTTAAACGGCGTTCAAAGAAATTTAAGCCTCCTTCTCAACAGTTGATCGTACCTCATATGTTGAATTTTAATTTTTCCCAGAGTGCACTTTTTGAACGTATAATCCCAGCTCTTTCCCAATTGGGGTTTGATATTGAGCCCTTTGGAGAAAGAGCATATGCTGTTAAATCTGTTCCTGCCATTATTGGGGTAAAGGATGTGGAAACATTACTCAATGACATGGTGGAAAACACTATGGAATCGGGTTTTGAAAGTGACGATGATGGCATTGATAAATCAGGATGGCTGGACGATTGTCTTATTCTGATGGCCTGTCATCACTCTGTGCGGGCCAATCAGAAGCTGACGGAAAAAGAGATGGTGCAGCTTGTGCGGGATCTGGACGAGTGTGAAAATGCCTTTTACTGTCCCCATGGCAGACCTATCAGAATCGCCTGGTCCCAGAAGGATTTCGATCGTATGTTTCGACGGGTTGTTTAATTTTTTTGCAAGATAAGCATTAGGTCAGATAAAAATTTGTGAGTTGATCAGGGCTTTGACCTGATTATTCGATATCTGAATATAAAAAAAGGGGATCGTTTTGACGATCCCCTTCCTTTTTAAACTATCTTTTTTAAACTAACTCAAATAGAGATTAACTTCTGTTTAGAAGTTGACCTGTAGTCTGGCAACGAGAGTGGTATATTCGTCATCCAGGTTGTCGTAGTCTGAGTAAAGGTAGGCAACTGCAAACTCGGTATTGGTGGCCAGCATGTAAGAAGCCCACACGTTGAAAGTAGTTATGTCATCTGTCTCGGTATTATCATCTTCTTCAGGCTCAAAGTAACCAACTTGTCCACCAAGGGAAAGAGCATCAAGTACATTGTATTTTGCAAAAAGCGTAATTCCTTGAACACCAGCATTGGAGTCCGTTGGATCAAATGGCTGCCAGTAGCCACCGTTGGCAACTTCAAAAGCAGACCAGTCAGCATCAAATGGTGTATTGTTAGCCGTGGGTGTAAATGTCGCCCAATCAGAGAGATAGCTTAACTGCTCTTCATCGGGATCATCGGTTCCCAAAGCATAGAGAAGTTCAGCACCCACACTGAAAGCGTCTGAGAGATTCGCATCAGCTTTGAGATAAAATTGAGTTCCCACATAGTCAATGTCACCATCATCAGTGTCACCGGTAGCAAATGCAAGTTCAGTCGTCAGGTTTACCATGCCGAGGGTAGCATTTCCATTAAAGCCGAACATGGTGGCTGAATCCTCAACTGCAGAGCCGTCATCTATGGTAGCCGCGAAAAAATTACTGGAGAATGCATCCGTATCATAACCTAAATTTATAGCATAAAGATCAGTATCGTCATTGTCACCATCATCATTTCGGTCGCCGTTCTCATTGGCTTTACCATAGATAAGGGATACTTTAACGGGAAGATTAAGGACCAATTTTACACCAGTTAAGTTGGCATCCAGCACTTCATTAATGCCCAGGCCTATAAACTGTTGCCCAGCAGTCAGCTGCCACATTTCTTTGTTTATCTGCAAATAGGCACGATCAAGGTCAATGGTCTTATCAGATGAACCTCTGGGTCTTGTTACCAAACCATTGTTGTAATTAGTTGTATAATCAGAAGTACCCCATTTTGCGTCGCCATAATCTGCTCTCATTACGGCTTTAACATCATCCGCAACATTGATTGTGGTCTTGATTCTGAACCGTTGATCCCACCAGCTTGCGTCTGAGCCATCGGCGTAGTCCGTATCCCAGGCACGGACCCGCATTGAGCCAGAAAGAGATACTCTGTCATCGGCATAAGCCGGCGCAATAAACATTGCCATACATACTACAGCAAAAAGTGCAATAGCCAGTTTTTTCATCTTTGTTTTCCTCCTACAAAAAACTAAGGTGAATCGCTTTTTAAAGCGACTAATTTAAAATCTGTTTTTGCAGCATTTAGAAGTTGCAAAAAATCAGATCATCAGTAGATTATTTCCGTAAATGCTACAGAAATAACGCTAAAAAATATACTACAGGGTACCGATATCAATCCTTAAGGGGGATGTCAAGAAGTAATATCGATTTATTTCAAATGATAGCTAATATATTATATTATTTGTAAATTTTATTTTACTCTTCACCTGGGATGGTAAGATCATAGGCAACAAGCCTGCTGCTGGCTTTGGAAATCATGGTCGAATCTTCTTTTATAACGGTTGCAGCCACCAGTTCTTCCATTCCGTCATTGTCAAAATCCGCCACTACAAAATCAGTAATACGTCCAGGCAGTGCATTGGTTTTCCAGTTCAATACCATATCCGTATTTTTCCATGATCTGCTTTCGAAAATTCCCTTGTTATAGGATCTTGAGTTGCTTAAGAACCCTAATGTATTGCCATGATTCGTGGCCGTGATTATTTCCGGGATTTGATTTTTATTCAGATCCTGGATGCGGATTCTCAAAGGGAAAAACTGAAGATCTCTTTCGTCATCTGCATACTCCTTGGGCAGGATAAATGATGACATGTTACCTCCCGCTGGATCAAGGCTGCGCCACATATTAGTGCTTGTGTCTGTATACAGAGTTAAGTGATCTTTTGTGTCAAAAGCTGCAACTGTGTAAGTGGAGCTGTCGGTATCTTTTTCCATGGCAATGCCAAGAACGTTGGCAACCTTTCCCTTTAAAATTTTTCGGCTGGGAACGTACGTGTTATTTTGCCATTTCATCTCATAAACGGGCGCCGCATAAATGTTTGAATCTTTTGTACGCTGTTCCTGGGCCAGCAAAACAGGCTGGCCGGGCATACTTTTTGAAATCCGATAATACCAGGAATTGGCTTTGGATATGACCGGATATGATTTTCCGTTGAACTCAAGTACCTGGGAATTGGCACGGTTACGTTCAGGGGCCAGGCTGGAAATAAAAATTTCCGGGATGCCGTTGTCGTTAATATCTCCGATGTCCAGCCCCAGGGGATAGGAAAGGCTGTTTGTGGGAATCTCTGTGAGTTTTACCATGTGGTTATTGATAATCTGGTAGATAATAACGGATTTTTTCGCCAGCACAACTATTTCCATAATACCGTCATTGTTCACATCTCCCACGTCCATTCCGGTGATGCAAAGGGCAAGGGGACGGCTTTTCCAGAATCCGGTTGATAAATTCTGTGATATCTCTGTTTTAAAATTGGGGTTAATTGCAGAGTCGAACCCCCCAGATGATGCACTTTTGAACATGGGATTTGGGGTTGCTTTGTTCACAGAGGGGATTGCCGGGGTATTCTGGAGCAGTGCTTGGAATGTGTTGGAAGTGTCAGGTTCCATCCGTCGTTGGAATACCCGTTCATTGACAGTGGTGGCAAACCGGTTGATTTCCGGAATCACCCCACCCAGGGAATTGGTCTGTTCGAAAAAAGTGACCGGTGCTATTTTCCCGGTGATATCCCTTATTGTTGCATCAATACTGGCACCCTGGCCAATCACCGTCACACTGCCGGAGATGATATAATCTGCCTTGAGCTGTCCACCGGCCAGCAAGGCCAGGCTTTCACCCTTAAAATCCCCCAGGCTTTTGACCGTATTGTTCACAGCTGTTTTGTCCATGACCACCACCTTATCCTCCCAGGAAAGCCGTGAACTCAACATGTCTTGAATACCGGTTTTTAGGAAATCAAGGTTTTTTTCCGCATTTATTTCAAAGGGTATAATAATTACCTGTACTGGGCCTGCAAAGGCAGCGTTAATAAGTGTCAACATGGAAAAGGTAAGTATCAGGAAAAAGATAGATATTTGTCGTTTTGTTTTCAAAGGATACTCCTAATCAGAATAAGTCAGAATCAAATAGAGTGTTAATTTTACAGCATTGTCATACACGTTATCTGAACGACTTTATAATATTAAAAAACTTTGAATTTATACACATTTTTTCAATTTTCTGCAAGGGCTTAATCAATGGCCGAAAAAACTGGGTTCCTTTTGGGTTGTAATCTATAATGATACTAATAACTTTATATTGGTTTATCCTGATTATTTGAAATAATTGCAGGTATATGTTTTTTTCATACTGGAGACTCATTTTTATGATTTAATAACAATGTTTACGTGTTGAAAACACTTGACAATTATTGATCATATGTTTATGTAAATATTACAGAAAGATTTTTTGTCCGCTTTACTCCAGAGTCATGATGTCTCGTAAATTGTTGAAATAATTACCATCATTGAAAGGGTTTGTTAAAACTCAAGTTTGACGATTTCAATTGGTTGGCCAATATCAGCCCAAGGCATGCGGAGAATTTACATCTGAGGTACATTTTTATAACTGCTATGTGGGTTTATATCGTCAATAATACAAACCATATCCCGTTCGTCCAGAATTCAGGCCTGAAAACTGAACCATCGAATTATGGCTACCGCCATAAACCGGGGCACTTTCAAAAACTTTTTATGAGTTGTTTTCTCAGCAGTACCCAAACAGCAAGTGTTCCCGAGAACCTTTATTCTATGGGGTGTCCCGCCTTATGGCGGTAGCCCGAATTTTATAGATGATCTTTAAATATATAGACAATTTTCGGCATCCTTGATGTTTTTCGATTTGCTTTACTCTTGTTGGTGCCGGAAGCCCATTTAGCAGATATTATTCCACAAAGAGCGTAAAGTTCTTTTGGTGTGATATAGACGATGTTCAATCTTTATATTCGGGAGGGACTAAGACGGTAAAAATGAAGAATATCCATAAATATCTAAATGAAAAAAGGAGAAAAAGCTTAGTAATTTAAGGTGTCGATTTATTGACAGTGTTTTTTTGTATCTCGAGTAAAAGCATAATTTTTCGTTTCCAAAAGGAGGAAATATGAAAAACCATGGTAAAATTATTGCGCTGGTGACTACGCTGCTACTACTTATAAGCGCCATATCCTGTTTTGCTGCGCAAAGTGATTCAGATCTTGATAAGCAACTAAAGCTTGCCGACGACATCACAAAGGAGACCATTGTGGGCCCGGGAAGTGTTCAGGTGACAACAGGCAAAGATATTCTAATGAGCTTTGGTGCCACGGCCAGAATTATTCCCACATCTGAAAGTGATTGGGACTTTGGTGTGTCGGATAGCAACACAGTTGAGTCCGCAGGCGGTCTTATGTATGGCGGCCTTGTTGGTGATTTTTTTAAGAGTCATGCCAATGAAAGTGGGTATGTACAGGACAGCTATATCCGGACGGAGACGAAGATATATTTCAATGCTATGCCCAAAGATAGGGTTTGGAGTTTTTATGCAGCCTTGGAATTTGATAAACCTCTTGATACCGGAAGTGTTGATGCCAGGGGGGGGAAAACAACTAATTCCAGTAGCTTCGGCCTTGAAAGGCTTCACTTGAGCTATGCACTCCCCATGAATATGCGGCTCCATGCCGGGTGGGATATCTGGCATTTGGACGCTTTTGAAGGGTCCGGCATGGTTTATGGAGATGATAATCCCGGGTTCTGGCTCACGGGAGAAAAGGATTCCATCAGCTATAATGTGGGCTATTTCAAATTAATGGATAATGACTTTCAGGATTCTCCCACTGAGATGGAAGAGGGTGCAAACAACGATCGGGATCTTTATGCAGGTTATGTGACATGGCAGATGGATGATGCAAATAAATTTCAATTTCTGGCAGCCTATGATAGAATCAGAGACGTTGTGGTAAATGATCTGGCCGGTTATCTGGGCTCTCCCTTTGGTATAGCTGGAGATACTCCTGATACTGATTCCTATCATGCCGGTGCATACTGGGTTGGAAATTTTGGTGCCCTGGAAATTTTCACGGAAGCCGTTTATCAGTTTGGTTCAGCGGACAATACCGGACTCAGCAGCACTGTGGGACCGGATCGTGTAACCGCACTTGAAGAAGATTATGATATAAACGCCTACGCCCTGGCCGGGGATATTTCCTATGAATTTAAGGGGCTGCTGACTAATTATCCCCTTAAACCCCACCTTGGATTTATGTATACTTCCGGTGATGATGATCCCTATGATGATAAACTTGAAGGGTATAATGGCGTTGTAAATGCCCAGAGATTTTCCAGCAGATGGGGGGGGGAAAACACCATTCTCGGTGATACCAACATGATGCTGGGTACCGCACTATATGGATATCTACCTGAATTCTATGGCAATGGAACCCCGGTGACCACGGGAGGTCTTCAGAATTTTTCAGGTACTGGAAATGGACGAGGTGATAATCCCGGGTTAACGCTTATCAGCGCAGGCATCACTGTGGCTCCGAAAAGATTTCTCATTTTTAAAACCAATGTTAACAACTTCTGGTGGAATGAAGATATCTATGTGACCAATATAGTGAGCGGCTATGATGCAACAGTAAACGGTCCTAAAAAGGTAGATGCCGGATATGTTGGGACCGAGTGGGATAATGAGTTGACCCTTGCCACCAGCAAGAATTCCTTTATCAAAGCCCAGGCCGCTTTTTTCTTCCCTGGTGAAGTCATTAAAGATTTGACAGAGGCATTGACAGGAGAGTCTTCCGATGAAATGGCCATGCGTCTGGCAGCAGAGTTCATTATAAATTTTTAATATCAGTGGGCTAAATGGCCACGAGCTTTTAAAAGTTCATACTGGTTCACCTTGCGGTTTTTAATCTTTGACCTCAAGCGTTCTGTCGTCATTTGGCTTTTATGAATCAAATAAGGCCTGGTTCTCTGGAATCAGGCCTTGAATTGTTTTTATTTTATCACCTTTAAACTACTGCTGGGACCTGAATCATGAAATCCAATTCAATATTTGTATTTTTGGTTTTTTTAATTTTTTTCTGCTGGGGCTGTGCTTCAAGTCCAGACATTGTCAGCACGGACAAGAAAAGTGTTACAGGATACTCAAATGCCCAGGTCAGGGAAGTTACTATTGATCAACCGAATTTGTTATCAGGAGATTTTTTCCGGGAAAGGATGCAGCCCAAAATTACTACAAACGTTGATTCCAGGGCCGTTTTCAGTGGCGAAAAAGTAATTTCAGCAAACCAGGAAGCACTTGAAAAAAAAGTAAATGCCCTCCAGGACGAAGTGGCATTGCTAAGGACCACGCCCCAGAACAAAACTACGATATTGCCTGAAAAAAGAGTCCTGGAAAATAATCAGCCTTTGGAAAAAAGCTATCTGAAGCTCAAAACAGGTTTGCTCATAGATAGAAGCAGGGTTTTGGCAGACACTGTCAAAAAAATATCCCTGGCCGCTGAAAAATTTGTGGAGACAGGGAAGATAGTTTTTGTTGGTAATGATGAAATATACGAAACCCTTGCCCAGAACAATGCACTTGAAAATAAAGATTTATATAGGACTTCAGGTATTTTAACGGTTTACCCTGGTATCAGAATGCTTGTTCTGGTGGAAAATTTTAAATTGCCGGATGTTTTTCCGGGCATGGGCAGTGCCATGGTCTCCATGGTGGACGCCGGATTGCTTTACAGATATAAGCCTGTGAAGTTTGAAATGCACATTAAAACAGATGAAGACGCGTCTAAATTCGTGGAGAGCATTATTTATTCAACATTTACCAAGGCCATTGAATCAAGTAAGGTCACTCCGTGGTTTTGCCGGGTGTTCTCCAGCGAAGAGGCTCTTTTGTATATAAACGCAGGTGAAAAAACTGGTCTGGAAAAAGGGATGCTTTTAAAGGTGATGTCCTCTGGAAAACAAATTAAATCTCCGGCAGGAACTCCGGCGGGATGGATCCCGGGAGAAGTAAAAGGCGTTTTAAGAGTTGAAAAATTTTTTGGAAAGGATTTTTCTGCCTGTTCACTTGTTGAGGGTGAAAAACCCACTGTGTATGATTGTTTAACCAGATAAGTTTAAGCTGCTTTACCCCAAAAGTCCAAAGTACTTTTGGGGGAATATACGAATGATGTTCTTTTTTTTACCAGAAATTCCAGAAGGGCTTTTTTGTGTCTTTTGCGTCAACCTCCTCCTGTTGCGACATTTCCCATAGCATCTGCATCCATGTCATCGGTGGTGTCATCGGCATTTTTCTTTTTCCAGAATTTCCAGAAGGGAGTCTTCTCTCCAGAAGAGTCCTCATCCAACTCCAGATCCTGGGGCGCAGCAGTCTCTGTTGCTGAAAAATCTTCTCCGGGATATGCTGGCGGAGTATTTTTTTTCCAGAACTTCCAGAAGGGTTTTTGTTCGGGGGGGGCATCCTTTATAACCTGGGGGATTAATTTTTCCGGATTGGCCCGGGTTAGGTCCTCCTGGGTTTTGTTCATCTGATTTTCGCCTCCAGCCAGGCTGGGGAGAGTTCTGTTTAGAACAGATTGATTGATTTTAGCGGCAATGATGCTCATTTCAGGGATAATATCGTCAGTGGTATTGGCCTGGCCGAAAAAGGTGTGGATGGGAAGCTCTGATGTGTCTGTGTACACCGCTGTATCCAGACTGAAGGTTCCCCCAAATTCGGTGATGCTTCCTGAAATAACATAATTGGCATCTGTGTGCTGAACAATGGATTTTACCGGGGAGACATCTGATAGTTCTGGTGTCTTTTTGATCTGATCCAGAATGGTTTTTCCGGGGATAACCAGAACTTTTTCTTTCCAGGCAAGCCGGGAGGAGAGCATTTGAGAAATGCCTTCTTTTATGTAGGTTAAATCCTTTTCTGCATTGATGCTAAAGGGAATGATGGCTATCTGCTGCATCTGGGCCTGTGCAGTCACGGGGGGGGGCGAAGAAAAGGTCAGAACAATAAGCAGAAAGACGAGGATCTTTGCGTGTTTTGATAAGCAGAGCGGTTTCAAAAAAATAACTCCTGTTTACAACACCTTCGCCAATTTTATTTTGGCTTAAACTCCAATCCATATATTATGATTTGATCGGTTGTATTGACCCAATATTATGGTGTTTTGATTGCCAGAGTTCAAATTGTTTTTAAATTTGGCGAAGGTATTGGTTTATTGTTGGCCTTCTGTTGAATGTGGGGGATTGTTTGTCGATAAAAGCATCAGGTCTGCATTCTTGTGCCTTTGTTCATGGAAAAGGCCTGGTGGATTAATGAACAAATGTGCAGTCATGCAGTCCTGAAATCAACCATGCGTCTATAATTTTTGTTTGAGAAGCTCCGTGACCACCTTGGGATCTGCCTTTCCTTTGGTCTTTTTCATGATTTGTCCCATGAAAAAACTGAACAGCTTTGTTTTGCCATTGCTGTAGGCATTGTGCTCCTCAGGATTGGTTTCAATCACCGACATCACAATATCTTCAAGTTCGGATTGGTCTGACACCTGCTCCAGGCCCTTTTCTTTCATGATGGCAAGGGGGCCTTTGTCCGAGGTGATCATCTCTTCAAAGACAGTTTTTGCGGTTCCGGCATTGAGTTTCCCCGCCTCCACAAGTAAGAGTAGTTCTGACAGTCCAGGGGCAGGCACCGGAATGGCTTCAATGGCGAGCCCTTGGCTCTTGACCAGACCCAGTACCGGTCCCATGATCCAGTTGGCCACTTGTTTTTTGTCTTTCGGGTTGGCTGCTGCCGTCTCGTAATAGTCTGCCAACTGCCGGGAGCCCGTCAATACAGCAGCATCATATTCCGATAGCTGATAGTCTTTGATGAAGCGTTGTTTTCTGATATCGGGCAGTTCTGGCATCTCTTTTTTAACGGCCTCAATCCACGCTTCATCTACAATGAGGGGAACCAGGTCCGGATCAGGAAAATAGCGGTAATCATGGGCATCTTCCTTACCTCTCATGGATCGGGTGACGTTCTTGGTCGGATCCCATAATCGGGTCTCCTGGATTATCTTGCCACCCTCCTCAAGGACATAGGTTTGTCGTTGAATTTCATGGCGAATGGCCTTTTCAACGTGTTTAAATGAGTTGAGGTTTTTTAATTCCGTGCGGGTGCCAAAGGCCTCCTGGCCCACAGGACGCAGGGAAATATTGGCATCACATCGAAAACTTCCCTCTTCCATGTTGCCGTCACAGATATCAATATACTTTAAAATGGCATGGAGTTTTCTTAAATAGGCCCCTGCCTCTTCCGCCGATCGCATGTCAGGTTCGCTGACAATTTCCACCAGAGGAACCCCGGTGCGGTTAAGATCCACCATGCTTTTGCCCCGGCCGGGGTCATGGATGAGCTTTCCGGCATCCTCTTCCATGTGAATGCGGGTGATGCCGATGCGTTTGGGGGCAGCCCCTTCGGGTTCCACCACGAGATGGCCATGCTCTGCAATGGGAAACGCGTATTGAGTGATTTGATAGCCCTTGGGAAGATCAGGATAAAAATAGTTTTTCCGGTCAAACCGGCTTTCCCTTGCGATGATGCAGTCTGTGGCCAGGGCGCTTTTAATGGCAAAGGTAACTGCCATGCGGTTTAACACGGGCAATACCCCGGGCATGCCGGTGCACACCGGACAGGTGTTGGCATTGGGAGGGGCACCAAAGGTGGTGGGGCAATTGCAGAAAATTTTAGTTTTAGTTTTTAGCTGGGCGTGAACTTCGAGTCCGATTACAGGTTCAAAGAGCATTGTTAAATTATCCTGTTGTCTTATATATTGAAGGCTTTATAGTTATGACAGCTTCGGTCATTGTTGCGGCAAGCGGGGCTACCATAACAATTAATTTAAGAAATTCACATGGAAAAATCAAGCCATGCCAACCTTTCTTATAACGCTGATGATTTGATTTATCAATATTAATTTTTGTGTTATGGTTAACGGATTTTTGGATTGGTTCTCATCCATTGCTGGATAATCTTATTTCCAGGTTCGGTTTATGAGCTAAACAATTCAGCAATGTTCAACATTGAATATAGAATATTCCGATAATGGGATAAGTGAGGACGGTAAGTGAAGTTTTTTTTATGTGTGATTGGAATGGTGATGATTATTGAGGGGTTACCCTACTTTGCCTTTCCTGAAAAAATGAAAGAAGTAATGACGGTGGTGACAACGCTCCCCCACAATGGTTTGAGGCGTTTTGGCGGAATTTTGATGCTTCTGGGGCTGGGGGTGGTTTACCTTGGCAAATGTGTGCTGTAATGTATTTAATTTCTGATTATACCTACAAACTTCCTCCGGAACAGATCGCCCAGCAGCCTGTGGATCACCGGGGAACTTCAAAGCTGCTACACCTGAATCGAAACACCGGCAAACTTTTTCATCGTTCCTTTGAAAATTTGTTATCCATTCTTAAGCCAGATGATCTCTTGGTGGTCAATGACACCCGGGTGATTCCAGCCCGTCTGAAAGGAGTTAAGGAAAGTGGGGGCAAGGTTGAGGTGCTTATTATAGATTATAGCGCCGGAATGGATTGCCTGGAAAAAAATGGATATTTCCAGTGTGAGTGCATGGTCCGGGCCTCTAAAAGTCCCCGGGAAGGAACCCGGCTTTTTATGGGAGGAGGTATCTCTGCCCGGGTTGAAGGGGTTAACGCAGGCCTTTTTTTGGTGCGGTTTTTTTGTGATACCGATTTCAGGGCAGCCTTGGAAGCGGCGGGAGAAATCCCCCTTCCCCCTTACATCTTCCGCAATGAGACCACGAATCAGGATCGGGACCGGGACAGGGAAAATTATCAGACAGTGTATGCGGCCCGGGAAGGGGCTGTGGCAGCGCCCACAGCAGGGCTTCATTTCACCGGTGAACTCATGGATAGGCTGGAAAAAAAAGGCATTGAGTTTGCAAAAATCACCCTGCATGTGGGCCATGGCACCTTCGCGCCGGTGCGTGTGGAAGATATCCGAGATCACAAGATCCATTCGGAATTTTTTTCCATCACCCGGGAAACAGCCCAGCATATTAACAGGGCAAAGGATGAGGGCCGTCGGGTCATTGCCGTGGGAACCACCAGTGTGCGAACCCTGGAGTTTTCTTCAAAAGAGACTGGACGGGTGACCCCGGGCAGTGGCATGTGTGATCTTTATATTTATCCTGGATACCAGTTCAAGGTCGTGGATGCCATGGTGACCAATTTTCATCTGCCTGAATCCACCCTGCTCATGCTTGTGTCTGCCTTTGCTGGTAGAAAAACCATTCTCCAGGCCTACCAGGAGGCCGTGGAACAAAAATATCGATTTTTCAGTTATGGCGATGCCATGCTGCTGGAGTAATACTAAAAATGCTGACATTTGAAATTGAAAAAAAGAGTTCTGATTCCCGGGCACGCACCGGCAGTATTATGACCGAGCATGGTGAAATCCCCACCCCGATTTTTATGCCCGTGGGCACATTAGGCTCGGTGAAGGCTGTTTCCGTGGAGGAGTTGAAGCAATGTGAGGCCAGGATCATTCTTGGAAATACCTATCATCTGTATCTTCGCCCCGGCTGTGAGGTGATGACCCACATGGGCGGGCTTCACAAGTTCATGAACTGGGATCGTCCCATTCTCACGGACAGTGGCGGATTTCAGTTCTTCTCCCTGGCAAAGCTGGCAAAATTCTCCCAGGAAGGGGTGAATTTTCAGTCCCACATTGACGGCTCCCGCCATCTGTTTACCCCGGAAAAGGCCGTGGATATTCAAATGGTATTGGGTTCTGATATCATGATGTCCCTGGACTGGTGTATTCAACACCCCGCCAATGAAAAAGAGACCATGACAGCACTGGAAAAAACTACCTTCTGGGCCCGGAGAGGCCGGGATCACTGGCTGGAAAAGGGGGGAGTGAACAATCTGTTTGGCATTGTTCAAGGGGGGATGTACCCCCACCTTCGCACCCTTTCCGCCGAGCAATTGATTGAACTTGATTTCCCGGGGTATGCTGTGGGGGGATTGAGTGTGGGGGAACCCACGGATATGATGTATGAGATGGCCGACCACACCGTGCCGCTGTTACCCCATGATAAGCCCCGGTATGTCATGGGGGTGGGTACCCCGGAAAACCTTGTGGAGATGGTGGGCATGGGGGTGGATATGTTTGACTGTGTCATGCCCTCCCGAAATGCCAGAAACGGCCAGCTTTTTACGGCCCGGGGTACTATTAATATATCCAATGCCAGATTCCGCATGGACGAAAATCCCATTGATGACACCTGTAAATGTTATGTGTGTCAAAATTATTCCCGGGCCTACCTGCGTCATCTTTATAAAACCAGGGAGTTGTTGTCCTACCGCCTTAACACCATCCATAATCTTCATTATTATTTAAATTTAATGGAAAGGATTCGTCAATCCATCAAGGCGGATCAGTTCCTGGCTTTTAAAAAAGAGTTTTTTTCACAACTATCCCCTGCAAATTAATCACAAGGAGCTCAATAAATAAAATGATTGCGTCCAGAATTGAACAGGCCATGACAACATCCTCATGGATTCGTAAAATGTTTGAAGAGGGAAACCGGCTCAAGGCCATACACGGGGAAAAAAATGTTTTTGATTTCAGTCTGGGAAATCCAAATCTGCCCCCCCCAAAGGAGTTTCATAATGCCCTGGAAATTGCTGTTTCCCAGGGTAAGGAACAGGGACATGGGTACATGCCCAACACCGGGTTTGTCCACGTTCGGGAGGCCATTGCCAAAACTTTAAAAGTACAGCAGGCAGCAGATGTCACCGCCGAAGACATTGTGCTCACCTGCGGGGCTGCCGGCGGGTTGAACATTGTCCTAAAGGCTTTGCTCAATCCCGGGGAGACCGTATTAGTGCCCGCCCCTTTTTTCCCGGATTATCATTTTTATGCAGCTAACCATGGAGGCAGTCTTGAGACCGTTGCCACCAAGGCGGATTTCACCCTGGACATGGATGCCTTTGAGGCAGCCATCACCGAAAAGACCCGGGTGGTGATCATCAACTCCCCCAACAACCCCACCGGTCAGATCTATTCCCGGGAAAGCCTGGATGCCCTGGGAGCCCTTTTGGAAAAAAAGAGCCTCCAGTATGGCCGGGAGATCTATCTGGTGTCTGATGAACCCTATCGCAAGATTGTTTTTAATGACACCGATGTGCCCCCGGTGTTCGTAAGTTATGCCAATTCCATTGTGGTCAGCTCCCATTCTAAGGATCTTTCCCTTGCCGGTGAGCGCATCGGGTGTGCGGTGATTAATCCAAAGTTGACCTGTAAAGATGAAATGCGCAGTGCTTTGGCTCTGGCCAACAGAATATTGGGGTTTATCAATGCCCCGGCCCTGATGCAGCGGGTTCTGCCCTTTTTGCAGGACAGCAGTGTGGACATTGATGCCTATCGACGAAAACGGGATATTTTTTGTGACGGCCTCACCCATGCCGGTTACATCTTCACCGTTCCACCGGGGGCGTTTTATATTTTCCCCACCTCCCCGGTGCCAGATGATGTGGCCTTTGTAAAGGCTCTGCAGGAAGAATTAATCCTTGCCGTTCCAGGAACGGGATTTGGTGGCCCCGGTCATTTCAGGCTGGCCTTTTGTGTGGCAGATGAGGTGATTGAAAATTCACTGCCCGCCTTTAAACGGGTAATGGAAAAATTTTAAGGGAGGTTTTTTGTGCATGAAATGGGAATTGCCCAGCAGATGATCTCCATTGCCCTGGGGGCCATCCCCAAAGATCTGCCAGATCCCAGGGTGGAGCGATTGAATCTGCGGGTGGGTCGAATGGCCGCCGTGGTGGAGGATAGTTTAAAATTTTGTTTTGAGATCATATCAAAGGACACCAGCCTTGAAGGAGCGGAGCTTGTCATTGAGACGGTTCCGGTGAGGGCTCGATGCCGCCAATGTCACCATGAATGGGAGGTCTCGGATGTGGTGTTTACCTGCCCCTCATGTGAAAAAGGTGAAATTGAAGTTGAAGCAACAATAAATTTTTTATGAAAAAAATAAACAACACTAAGAAGGAAGGAAGAAGAGACTTCATAAAGAAGACTTCGATGGGGGCAGCCGGATTTATGATTGTCCCAAGGCATGTCCTTGGCGGCAAGGATTTTGTAGCACCAAGTGACACATTCAATATCGTCGGAATCGGTGCTGGAATCCTTAAGATCCTTAGCCTTATCTAATATCTCAATAAGAACATCCTCTGTTCTGTTTATGGGGCTATCAGAGTTTATGTCTATATACTCAGAAGCTAAATTATAGTCTTTTAAATTGATATATTTCTCTGACCGATTGTATATTTCTACAAAATCCTGTCCACCTGTTAATGGATTAAATAACACTTCGTTGATTACAATATCAAAAGAATCTGATTGTTCTGGAAGAATGAATGAACAGGTAAGGTTTTGTGCATTTCCCCAGCAATCAGCTCCGTTTTCTAAACTTAAAGTATAGCTAGTTGCAGATTGTATAGGATCAGAGAAATTTAAAACCATTGAATTTGGGTAACGTTCTAGAATATATTTGTTAGATACTGTTAAGTCTGGACTTATCGTAAGGGCGTTATC
>CAKZLA010000463.1 GCA_937124525.1 uncultured Desulfobacterium sp. | reverse complement strand
AGGTGATGGTTGTTTCAATAATTCATCAAGATGTTCCATATCTTTATTGTGAACAATCTCCATTAAATTAACATCTCCAGGCTCTGTTTTTTTCAGACAGGAACGCATGGGTAAACATGGTAGAAAATTTATTTTATTTAAATTCCGGTCCATGGTGGGGGGAGCGGAAAAAATGCAGGAGGAACTCATGTACCTCAACGAAATGGATGGTCCGGCATTTAAAATAAAAAATGATCCCCGCCAGACCATTACCGGCAGTTTTTTACGCAAAACAAGCCTGGACGAGTTACCCCAACTGTTCAATGTCTTCAGAGGCGATATCAGCCTGGTGGGACCCAGGCCAGCCATCGAAATAGAGGTGATTCAATACCGCCCCATTGAACGCAAACGACTTTCTGTCACCCAGGGAATCACCTGCATCTGGCAGATCAGTGGCAGAAATAATATTAAATTTGATGAATGGATGAAACTGGATCTCCTGTACATTGACAATTTGTCAACCGCACAGGATTTCAGAATTATTTTAAAAACAATCCCTGCAGTGCTGCTGAAAAAAGGCGCATATTAATTAATGCGACGGTTATTATTGGCAGCTCCGTCTCAAACACCAAGAATCCTTTGCAGGGATTGTGGGATTCAAGGATAAAAAATGAACTTTATAAGCAAACTCCTGGGCTCTGATCGAAAAAAAGCATATGATGCCTATAAAAAAGGGATCGAATGCTACAACCGATTAAAATTCAGTGATGCCATTGAACATTTTGAACAGGTTCGTTCCGAAGCTGTCATGAAAAAAACCCTTGAATTCAAGCTGGCCACATTTTACTGCGGACTGGCCTATCGCAACCTGGGGATTGTACAGTTTACCAGAGATAATAATGAGGGTGCCCTTTCTTATTTTAGAAAGGCCCAGCACTGCAACCCCGGACATACTGACTTAAATTATTTCATTGGTATCTGTCTTAACAACATTGGTCAATTCAAAGAGGCCATGACTTTTTTCAAGACCATTCAGGAAATAGAGCCCTGGAATGTTCCCAACAAATTAAAAATGGCGGTGATCCTTCATAACCTGAAAATGTGGGGAAATGCCGAAAATATTTACAAAACCCTGCTTGAAAAAAATCCTAATTTTGCAGATGTTCACTTTCACCTGGGCCTGTCCCTGATGAACCAGGGAAAAACAAAAGAAGCCATTGATTCATTTGGAAATGCCGTAAACATCAATCCCAATTACATCAATGCCAGAATCAAGCTGGGCATTACCCTGGCCTCGGTGGGACAGCTCAACGAGGCCTATGAACAATTATACCAAATTATTGAAAAAAATCCAGATTATGCCGATGTCCTCTATCTGATCGGCCTGATAAAACAAGAATGCAACAAACTCGAAGAGGCCATCCGCTTTCTTCGCCGGGCCGTCAAAATCAGCCCCGCATTTAAAAATGCCCAGGTCAAATTAATCATGATCTATTCTCAAATGGGAATGACCGATGCGGCTCAAACGCAACTCAATAAGGCCCTTGAGTATTATCCGGACGACAACCGGTTAAAGTTAGTCAAAAAATTCTTTAAGATTTTTAATCCATCACAGACCTCCAGAGATGAAATTTCAAAGGAATTTAAAACCATCTTCGGTAACCAAGACTCCCTTGCAGCCCTTCGTAATGAATTTCATAAAGGCTTGGACATTATGCCAAGTTTTTCTGAAATCATTGCCATCTTCAGTAATTCAAGATTTGCCCAGGAGGATGCCAGCATCTCTGATTTTTTAATTCCCCTTATTAAAGAACAGATTCGAAAGACCCCAACCTATCCAGACCTTTACAACAGTCTGGGCTCACAGTTACTTTTCCGCAACGAACCCATTGAGGCTGAAAACGCATTTGCCACAGCCGTGCAGCTCAATCCAGACTATGCAACGGCCCGCATAAACCTGCTGAAAACCCTCCAGAAAAATGGTAAACATGAAGAGGCTTATGAGCATGGGCATATTCTCTTGTCAAAAGGAATCCTTTTCCCGGATGTGTTTTTTACAATGGCCCAGGCACTTCTGGATCTGTCCAAGTATGATGAAGCATTGATAAACGCGGCCAAAGCACTGCAACTGCAACCCTCCATGAAAAATGCCCATCTGCTGATTGCACGCATTTATGAAAACCAGGGACATTATGATCTGGCCATAAATGAAATCAATAAATATCTGAAATCCGACGAAGTCATTGAACAGATATCAGTTGCAAAAAATATGTTGAAAAAATTACAAAAAAAAAATATGCTCTCATGATTGCTGTCTGGCTGTACGCGTTATGACTGAGCCCCCATAGCACCAGAACAATCCATAAAAACCCGGTGTTCAATTACGATGCTGTAATTGAAGGGACGGAGTTATATCTTCACCACAAACAAAATAAATCCCCTGCCCTTTTAAATCATCCCACCAATACCTGATGTATGAGGATTGAAGTCACAAAAATGCCCAGGGACAAAAGTATTACATCCATATTTGACCTGATTGCAGCACGTCATCCTGACCATGAAGCCATTCGTTGCAACGAAGATTCCATCACGTACAGTAACCTTGCATCGGCGGCAGACCGTCTGGCCTGCCGGATCAATGCGTCCCATGGCGCACCCTGCAAAATCATAGCGCTGTATCTGCAACCGGGGATTGAGGCCATGGTGACCATGCTGGGTATTTTAAAGGCAGGACATGCCTATCTTCCCCTGGATATGAATGATCCACCATCCCGCACAGGGGAAATCCTTGAAGATGCAAGTCCTGTCCTGATAATCACATCAAAATCTCATGGTATAGATGTGGAGGCCCATTTAAAAACGGATTTATTGTTTGTGGAGGATTTTCTAACCTCCCCTGCCGCCGAAGAACAATCCGTCTCAAAAATGCCGGGAAACGGTTGCAAAAGTAATGGCATATCCCTACCCAACACCACTGCCTATGTCATCTATACGTCGGGGTCCACCGGCAAACCCAAGGGGATACCCATAAGGCATCAAAGTGTTATCAATCTCCTTGATGACTTCCAGGAACGCTGTCCTCTCAACCACACGGATCGATGCACTTTATGGGCAAACATGAATTTTGATGTTTCCATTTATGAAATTTGGTCTGCATTGTTATCCGGGGCAACCCTTTACATTCCTGATGATCTGATTAAAAAAGATGCCACCCGATTTATTCACTGGCTGGGGGAGAATAGTATTTCAAGTGCCTATATCCCGCCGTTCATGATTTCAGAGCTTGCAGCCAATCAAATACAAAACACCCTGCCCTTTAAACGGCTTTTAACCGGTGTGGAACCCATCCCGGAACGACTCTTATGCACAATTAAAAGAAATACCCCCGACCTTTGCCTCATCAACGGATATGGTCCTGCCGAAGCAACCGTGTGCGCCACCTTATACGAGGTTCCCGATTATCCCGAAAGCCACGGAAACACCCCCATTGGGAAACCGGTCAAAAACTTAAACCTTTATCTTCTTGATGATTCCGGAAAATTAGTAAAGGACTACGAAAAGGGAGAAATATATATTTCCGGTGTCCAGGTGTCCGGGGGATATATCGGTGAAAGTGCCTCATCTGAAGAAAACTTCCTTGCCGACCCCTTTTCTCCAGAGCTTCCAGGTTTCATGTATAAAACAGGGGATCTTGGCACCCGATCCACCAGTGGCAATATCTATTTTGGGGGCAGAAAGGACTTTCAGATCAAACTGAGGGGATTTCGCATTGAGCCTGGAGAGGTGGAAAATGTGATCCATTCTTTCCCCGGCATATCCCAGTCGGCAGTGGTCTTAAAAGAGACCAAAACCCAAAGAAAAATTCTGACGGCATATATTGACGTCCATCCAGATCAAAAAGAATTCATGGAGTTTCTAAAAGGAAAACTCCCCCGGTATATGCTGCCCGCCGCTGTGATTTCCATTAAAAAAATGCCGCTGACCTCCCATGGTAAAATAGATAAGGCGGATCTCATACAAAGAGACGATCTGGATGTGCTGGACAAGGAACTCCCCTGCACCCCTGAAGAAATTAAAATTGCACAGATCTGGGAAAATTTTTTCAACATCAGCCCCATCTACAGGAATGATGATTTTCTTCACCTGGGGGGGGACTCCATTTCGGGTGTAAAAATTCTGTCACGGGTGAACGCCTGCTTCTCCACCAATGTGGAAATAAATACTTTTTTCGAATATTCACAACTCAAGGCGTTTGCCTTACTTTTCAAGAAGGGGAATACCAGGGAGACGTCCGAA
>CAKZLA010000462.1 GCA_937124525.1 uncultured Desulfobacterium sp. | reverse complement strand
GCTCGTTCCATTGGCAGATATTATACCACAAATTGTAGAACAATTGTAGGCTTACCGAATTTTCAAAGAGCAGGTTTAAAAAAAGCCTATTTCAGCTTGACTTTGAACAGATTAACTTCATCTTTCAGTTTACACTTGTTGGAGCAATAACCTCATTTTCGGGGAATCATTCCCCAAACAATGTAAAATACTTTTGAGGTGGTATGTAAGGATGCCAAGAATTCAAACTAAAACGTCTTTTTTATTCCCTTTTCCACGGCCTCAACAATGGTGTCGAGTTCATCTTCTGTCACAGTAAGACAGGGAACAAAATAAAGGGTGGTGTTCAAACCGGGCAAACTGGAGTTGGTTCTACCCACAATCACCTTCTCCTCCATGATATTGCCCATGAGCTGGGCCATCTGCTGCTCGGTGGGAGGGGCTTTATCCTTCCTGTCCTGGACAATCTCAAGACCGCAAAAAAGTCCCACGCCCCGCACATCTCCCACATGGGGCAGGTGGGCCAGCCCTTTTAATTTCTCCAGGAGAACCTCTCCCATTTTACGACTGTTCTCCACAAGATTTTCATCTTCAATAATCCGGGTACTCTCCAGGGCTGCGGCCATGGGGGCCGTGCATCCACCATAGGTGCTGATGTCCCGGAAATAGTTGGTCTGCTCTTCCGGCTGGCTGGGATCATTTAGAAAAATATCAAAAATTTCCTGTTTCACTGCCGTGGCAGACAATGCTTCATAGGAGCTTGCAAGCCCTTTGGCCATGGTAACGATATCAGGGTCCACATCATAATGCTCATGTCCCCAAAACTTTCCGGTTCTGCCGAACCCGCACACCACCTCATCCATGATGATCCACACCCCATATTTCTTGCAGATCTCCTGAACAATGGGAAAGTATTCCTTTACCGGAGGAATGATACCGCCGCCTGCGGTGATGGGTTCCAGAATAAAACCACCCACCGTATCCGGGCCTTCTTTAAGAATAACCTCTTCAACGGCCCGGGCGCACTCAATGCCACATCCGGGATATGTCTTGTCAAAGGGACATCGATAACAAAGACAATGGGGAACTTCAGGAAATCCCTCCACAAAGGGACCGAACCCTTTTTTTCGCTCAAACTGGCCGCAGGCACTCATGGTGGCCACGGTGGTACCGTGGTAATCCCGGTCCCTGTAAAGGATCTTGTATTTTCCCTTTCGAGAAGGAGCTATCCGGGAGGCCAGACGAACCATCTTAAAGGCTTTTTCATTGGCTTCAGAGCCGGAATTTGAAAAATATATTTTATCATGATTGGGCAGCAATTCCAGCAATTTGCTTGCAAATTTAATGGACGGAATCGTGCCATATGCCCCTGCAAAATAAGGCATCTGTTTTAACTGCTCGTACACGGCACGGGCAATGGACTCTCTGCCGTATCCCACCATGACGCTCCAGACACCGCCTGATGTTGCATCCAGGTATTCGTTTCCCCTGATGTCCCTGATCTTCAGGCCTTCCCCACCCACCACAATCATTTGCTCATTGTCTTTAAAGCAGGTGTGGGATTTCAGGTGGTGCCACAAGTTGTTTTTGTCTTCAGCAACCATTGTCTCTACATCATATTCAAGCCACTCTTTCTGAGATGTCATTTCTATTCTCCCGTGGGGCGGACAGCCTATAGTTCCTGTATTTTTTTTAGCTCTTTACCATGTTTTTTACCAAGATTTTTCAACGCCAGAGCCACCTCTGCCTGGCCTTTGAGTCGTTGTGCTGCCTCTTTATAAAAATTCATGGACCGTTCAACCAGCTCAAGGGCTTTATCTGCCAATACCTGGCATGTCATTCCGGACAAATCTTCCATGGGTATTACAAAGCCCTTTCGCTCAAACCCTTCAATGGTCTCCAGGATCATCTCGGTGACATTTTCCCTGCGTACCCTCAGAACCTCCTTAAGCCGTTTTTTTGAAGCCTTTGCAAGGGCTTCAAACAATGCATGGCAAGGGTCACAACCGGGATTTTTCGCAGCCATAGTGTAAAATTCAAGATGTTGATTTTCTATCTCCTCGGCAAACCCGAGAATACTTCCAAAATTGATCAGGGGCATATTTACCTCTATGTCACCAGTACTTGTCGTTACCAAACAAGCCTGGGGTTATTTTTTTCAATAATTTACGTTCACAACCTTATGAATGAGTCTGTTGATTTAAAGGCAATTTCAGTCTGGTTCGATCTTGTCGTCACAAGATATAGCAACTAACTGAGCCACCATACATCATATAGATAGCGCTGATGCCTTAAATATGAAAATCGCGACTTAATCAACAGGCTCATGAATCGTAACTGTGGCCGCAAAATAAGGGAGACAAGCCCGGTTTCTCTTCAACCCGTCCCCCTGAAATGTTAGAAATACCGTTCGATAACCACTTTAGTATCGGTGAAAAATTGAAAAATTTCTCGGCCATGGCCTTTGATATCCCCAAACATGGAGTTACCGGACCCGCCAAAGGGGAAGAAGCCCATGGGCGCTGCGATGCCGATGTTGACCCCGATCATACCCGGTGCGGCCCGATATCGCAATTCCCGTACGGCCCTGGCATTCTGGGTATAGATGCAGGCCGCATTGGCGAAATCCCGGGTGTTGATCAATTCAATCACATCGTCCAGGGTTTCTGAGCGTATAATGCTCACCACAGGACCAAAGATCTCCTCTTTGGCAATGGTCATGTCCGGTGTCACATTATCAAATATAGTGGGCCCCACAAAAAATCCTTTGGGAAACCTCTCTACATTAAAGTTACGACCGTCAAGAATCAGGTTGGCCCCCTCTTCCAGCCCTTTTTCAATGTAGGAGAATACCCGCTCCTGATGGGCACGACTCACCACCGGGCCCATGGCCGTGGTCTCATCCAGCCCGCTTCCCACCTTCATGGCCTTGGTGCTGGCCACGAATTTCTCGATAAAGGCGTCGGCCCCTTCACCCACCGGTGAAAGGATGGAACCAGACAGACAGCGCTGGCCAGCGCATCCAAAAAAAGAGGTGATCAATGACGGCATGCCAGCATCCACATTGGCATCGGGCATGATGGCCACAATATTTTTGGCACCCCCCAGGGACTGCACACGTTTTCCCGTGGCCCCGCACCGCTCGTAGATATATTTGGCCGTGGGGGTGGAGCCCACAAAGGAAACTCCTTCAATGTCCGGATGGTCCAGTATGGCGTTAACCACATCCCGGGAGCCGTTGACCAGGTTGACCACCCCTTCGGGAAATCCCACCTCGTCAATCACTTCAAAAATGCGACTCTGGGTCATGGGAACCTGCTCAGAGGGTTTCAACACATAGGTATTGCCCGTAACAAGGGCATAGGGCAAAAACCACCAGGGCACCATGGCCGGAAAATTATAGGGTGCAATGCAGGCAAAAACACCCATAGGCTGGCGGTACATGGCGGAATCAATGCCCTTGGCGATATCCTCCAGACAATACCCGGTCATCATGGTGGTGACTCCGGTGGCATGCTCGATGTTTTCAATCATGCGTCGCACTTCCCCCCGGGACTCGTCAATGGCCTTGCCCTGCTCCGTGCTGAGCACACGGGCAATTTCCTCAAACTCCTCTTCAAAGGCATCCTTGAGCCGGAAAAGATATCTTGCCCGGCTCAGCGGAGGGGTGGCACGCCACTCGGGAAAGGCAGCCCTGGCCGCAGCCACTGCCTGGTCCACATCCGAGGCCGTCCCGTAAGGTACCGAAGCGATTTTCTCGCCCAGGGCCGGATTCCAGATATCTCCAAACGTATGGGTTCCAGAATCCACCCACTCTCCGTTAATATAATTTTGTATATTTTTTATACCCATTTGCCTTGTCTCCCCCATAAAACAAATACATTAACGACGGCTTACCACCATCACATATGAACATTCTAAACCGCCGGAGCATGCCATTTGTCCTTTGCCATGAAATCACAAAAAACGAAGTCACAACCATATAATAAGCTCACATTTTTTAATAATCTCACATTTTTTTGAATTCAGTAATTGTGAATTATCTGTGACACCATCCGGCAATTTATAAACAACTTCATTTACACTATGGCACACCATTACACCGCTTTTTTTCTATTGTCAAACAAAAAAGCTACACACTACAACGATTAATGTTAATTTTATATTGATAAAATTCGAATATAGAATATTATCTTCTATAAAACCCATGCATTCCCACCAGATGGCGTAAACATCCATCTACCCACACCCCATGCTAAAGCGTTACTATAGGGACAACCAGGGCCTGGGAAAAACGATCC
The DNA here is from genome assembly GCA_937124525.1 of uncultured Desulfobacterium sp. Next base: position 7,649 of record CAKZLA010000462.1, on the reverse strand, counting down.
GACCATAAGGATCTCACCGAAGTCACCGTGATCATCTCCGGCGGACGTTCCATGGCATCCAGTGAAAATTTTAAAATACTTGACGACTGTGCAAAAAAATTGGTAGCTGTGACGGGTGCGTCCAGCGCAGCAGTGGACGCGGGCTTTGCCCCACGCCATGCAGGTGGGACAGACGGGTAAAATTGTCAATCCCAAACGTTACATAGGATGTGGTCTTTCAGGCTCGGTGCAGCACTTTGCCGGCATGAAGACATCAAAGGTCATTGTGGCCATAAACAAGGACAAGGATGCCCCCATCTTCAGCAAATCCGATTACGGCATCATCGGAGATTTGTTTGAAATGGTGCCGGCATTGACCAAGGAACTTGAAAAAACAGGAACAATTAAATCATGACAATGTATCTTATTTTCAAATCAGCGATTATGGCAATCTTGCTCGCTGCTGCCTTTTACCTCTTTAAAAACAAGGTAAAACGGCTTTTTCTCATCATGCAATCCGTGGACGGGGAAGGTCCCGGTGAGCCAGACAGCATCCCACAACGCATGGTCGTGTTGCTTAAGGATGTGCTGGGACAGAGCAATGTACGGCGCAAAAAAATGGCAGGCTGGGCCCACACCCTTATTTTTTTCGGGTTCCTGGCGGTCCAACCCCACTCCCTGGAATTGATGATCCGGGGGGTCATTCCCGGCTTCAGCGTGGGACACCTTGTGCCGGGAATTTACAACTTTTATCTCTTTGTGGCAGACATCTTGGGGTTTCTGGTTCTTGCGGGATTTGCCTATGCAGCCTACCGCCGGTTTGTTGAAAAACCCAAATACCTCACCATGGGAAGGGATGCCAATCTCATCATCCTTTTCACCTCGGTGATCATTGTCACCTTCCACCTGATCAATGCCTGCCAGGTGGTATCCCCCTATGCAGCCCATGGGTATGACTACACCGGTGTTTTTCCCATTTCCGGCATAATTGTCAGCCTTTTTGGCATGGATACCCTGTCCGCCAGCACCCAGACCTTTTTATTTGAGACCTTTTATTTTATACACATGCTGACCATTATGGGATTTCTGGTCTATATCCCCGGCTCCAAGCACCTGCACCTGCTGGCTGCGGCCCCCAATGTGTTTTTAAAACCCCTGAAACGGGAAAAGGCTGTCCACAAAACAGATATTGAGGACGAAGAAGCAGAAAGCTTTGGCCTTGGCAAAATCAACGAACTCAACTGGTACAATGTTCTGAACCTCTATGCCTGCACCGAATGCGGCAGATGCCAGGAGCAGTGCCCTGCGGATCATACAGGAAAACCCTTGTCTCCCAAGGCCATTGTCCATGATCTCAAAACAAATTTGTTTCAATGGTCTGATAACATCCTGGAGGGCAACAAAGAAGAGATTGAGCCTTTTGTGAGTGAAACCTCGGAGATCACATCGGATGTGCTCTGGTCCTGCACCACCTGCCGGGCCTGCGAAGATATTTGTCCTGTGAACATCCAGCACCTGGACTTTATTCTGGAGGCCAGGAAATACCAGGTACTCATGGAGGCAAGTTTCCCCACGGAAATGCAGGACACCTTCACCAACCTTGAAAACCAGGGCAATCCCTGGGGATTCAGTGCTGATACCAGGGGTAACTGGGCCAAAGGATTGGGTATTCCCACCATCCAGGAAAACCCCCATCCGGAAATCCTCTGGTTTGTGGGATCTGCATCCTCCTTTGACGATCGCGCCATTAAAATTTCCAAGGCCCTGGCTGAGCTGTTGAAAATAGCCGGTGTCAATGTGGCAATTTTGGGTGAACAGGAGTGCGGTGTTGGGGACACGGCCCGCAGGGCCGGCAATGAATATCTTGCCCAGATGATGATCATGCAGAATGTGGAGGCCCTCAACGAATGCAAGCCCAAAAGAATCCTCACCGCCTGCCCCCACAGCTACAACATGTTGAAAAACGAATACCCGGACTTTGGGGCTGAGTTTCCCGTGGTGCATCACTCCCAGTTTCTTTTGGAACTTGTCCGGCAAAACAGATTAATCCTGGACGAAAGAACCCTTGGTTCCATAACCTTCCATGACTCCTGTTACCTGGGGCGATGGAACGGGATCTTTGACGAACCAAGAGAACTCATTGCCCGGATGAATCAGGGACAGGCCCCCATTGAAATGCAACGCACAAGGGACAAAGGTTTTTGCTGCGGCGCCGGTGGGGCAAGGATGTTCATGGAAGAGACCCTGGGCAGCTATATCAACGTTGACCGGGCAAAGGAGATCGTGGACACGGGGGCTGACATGGTGGCATCTGCCTGCCCCTATTGCATCACCATGCTCCAGGACGGGCTTAAAGAGTGCGAAAGCGACATCAAAGTCCTTGATCTGGCAGAACTGCTGCATCGAAAAATAGTAAAATCGGATTAAACAGTAATGATCAAAGCAGTCGTCACCACCGGAAACGGAGGCTACGACAAGCTTGAGTATGGTGACGTACCGATCCCGACGCTTGGCCCGGGAGAGGTACTGTCCAAGGTCTTGGCAGCCGGTGTAAATAATACGGAGATCAACACCCGCCTTGGATGGTACTCATCATCGGTTACCAATGGTAACAGATAAGGTCACCATTGCCGAAGAGGAAAAAGCAATGGCAAAGGCAGACGGAGGTTGGAACGAGTCAACCTCCGTTTCCTTTTATCCAGGGCACCGATTGTTGCGCTCAGGTGATTGCCATTGCCCCGGTGGAGATAAAAGCAGCTTGGGCACACGGGTACAGGTGCGTCCCTGTATTTGAAAGACAAATTTTGATTCCATGGAAAAAGTAAATACTGCGGTTCCAGGCTTTGGGAGAAAACAACACGCAAATGGTAAATATTCGGCCAGCCCCCATCTTCACCTAAGTTTGGCCAGCTCATCACATAGCATTAGTATGCTATCCCAAATATACGAATATGGGGCACTGGCCAAACATTTACATTGCAACCCGAATATTTACCGTAAATGCAGACTTAATCCTATTATTTTAAAAACTTACTCGGATTTCCAAAACTCGTGACAGTCACTGATTTTCTTGCCCGGGTGGCGGCAACGTAAAGCAATGCCTTTTCCTGATTTTTGCCTTCTTTCTGGACGATGCGATCATTTGAATGTTGCCATACAACTTCCAATGGTACCACCCCCTCATTAACCCCTGCAATGATGACTCTGTCAAACTCAAGGCCTTTGACCCGGTGCATGGTGGCCAGGCGAACCCCTGATTTTCTTCGATTTTCAGCCTCATCTCTCTTGATAAAACAGGTGTCAATGCCCTGCCCTTTGAGCGCCCCTTCATATTGCGCCAACAGCTCATGGGTTCTGGCCACCAGGCAAGCCTGATTCAAATTATCCCCCTTGTCTTCAAGGGTTTTTAAATGCTCAATGATAAAGGCCACCTCAGCCTGAAATGACGGAAAATTTTTTACCGTCGGAGCAGCGCCATGAAGAAGGGATTTATATCCCTTTTGTTCATCCTGACCCCCATCCAGATCATCAAAATCAATACCTTTGAGCAATTCAACGGCCCAGCGCCGATTCTCCTCGGTGGTTCGATAGTTTATCCTCAATTTTTTCCCACGTCCGATAATTTTGATACCGCATTGCCCCAGCACCACCTTATGACGGTAAATCCGCTGGTGGGCATCCCCCACGATGAACAGATCATTTTTATTTTCTTTGCCGGCAATCTGCCGTATCAGCTTAAATGCCTGGGCCCCCATATCCTGGGCCTCATCCACCACCACACACTGATAGGGAAGCATATTATTTTTTCCCCTGATAAGGGCACTGGCATCCCGCATGGCATCGTCGGGTTCCCGTAATCTGTGCTCGTTGAGCAGGACCCGGTACTCTTCAAACACAGGCCAGATGGCCTTTCTGTCCGGCCGGGTCAATCGAACCCCTCTCCCGATTCTGGGGGCTTTTAGATAGTGGGCAAACAAGGTGATCCCCTGGGGTTGAATCACCCGTTCCCACTCTTCTCTGTAAAAACTGTCTTTTAATTTCAGTTCCCGGGGGGCAAGGGTGACGGCCTTTTCCCACAACGGCCAAGTCTGTTTCCCGTAATCAATGGCAAAGGTGTAATTATTTTTCCGAAGTAACCCCGCCACCCACCGATCCAGATTAACCACCTCTATGCGGCGCATCACTTTGCCTGTGCATATCTTGGATAAATTCTCTTTAATGTCTGCGGCAAGGTTCCGGGTAAACGTGGTGAATAAAATTTTTTCATGCTCCCCTGTAAATATCTGTTCCGCCAGATATTTCGCCCGATGAATGGCCACAACGGTTTTCCCTGTTCCCGCCCCTCCCAATACCCGCACCGGCCCGTTCCAGTTTCGCTCAACAAGTTTTCTCTGGGAGGGATGAAGAAAGACCCGCCATTTTTCCAGGGGTGCATTGAGGATCTCCTGGAGTTCAATGTCATCTTCCACCACATAAAACCGGGCTTTGGTATCGGGTTTATCCAGGGCCGCTGTATAATCTTCAATGTCTACGGACTTATCACCTTCCGGGCTCTGGCCCAATTCGGCCAGCACCTCATCCAGGGTGAACCCGGCGGCCAGTGCAGTCAATGCGTCATGGGCCTCAAGGGGCAGTTCAGCGGTTACCTGATCCAGATCTTCTTCCGTATAGATGGCCCGCACCAGGGGCAACAGCTCTTCGGGAACACCAAGCTTTATCAAATGACGATTGTGAACGGAAATAAAAAGATCTTGGCGATGTTTACTTTCACGGCTGGCAATATTTTCAGCTTCTGCTATCCGGGTATCATCCACATCATACACCTGAAGACTCCCGTTCCCGGGATTTATGGCACATTTTTTATTTTTGGCCCAGGCATAGGCTTTATCGTGCTGATCCACCCACAACAGTACATAGATATTACCCGTATCCGGCTTTTTAACGATCCCCCGGTAGGTTTCATCAATCCTGACAGATCTCAGGCTCTGGTCTTTGAACTGGGTTATTTTTTCATAATTGATGCTGGCAGAGGCAGGATTTGTCCGGAACTTGGTCATGAACTCAAGTACTTTGCCCTGCATCTTCTTTGGAACGGCTGCAAAGGCGTTCATGAACTCCGATGATATTGCCACCACTGGATTTTGTAGAGCCATCATGGTTATTCTCCTGCTTTATCTTTCAAATGCATGTAGTTATCCGGATCAGCTATTACATCTTCAATGGGGATTATTTCCCAGCCTGCTGCGATAAAATGTCTCCCCTGTTCCCATTCGATTTTGCTTAAAAAAACCAGTTTTAAATCTTCCCACGCCATTTCTCCACTGGCAATTATTTCGCCATCGTTTCCCTGCAATTCATACCCGGTTTCAGGTAAGGGCCATTTTCCTTTAAAAAGGATGTCCAGCAACCCGTGATACGCCTCGTCACACCACTCTTTTGCCGCAGTCAAGGCGTCATCCTTGCCCCCGGTTTCATCAGATACCCCTCCTCCCATGACATCAGGCATCTCATAAAATTCAAGCCCTTCATAGGCCTTGTTTTGAACCCCGTCCGTTGTGATAAAATACGAAAAAGGCAAAAATTGATAAAAATTATAAAGCCGCAAGAACCCGTTCCATGCCGCCTGGAACAGTGGATTATCTCTATGTTCAGCGCCATCGTCAAAGATACAGCAGTTTCTTATTCCCAAAGTATCCCCTTCAGGGGTAACTGAAGCCTGATCAATCACCATGATGTGTTTCATGATCTTGCGTCCCTGGGGATCTTCTGGAAGGCTTTTCCCATAGAAACATGGGCCATGTGATTCAAAAAGCCTTTCCGCCATGTCATAGGGAATCTCTGGTGATATCTCCTGTTTGAAAAAATCGACCTTTTCAGCGCTGTTGAACCCCACCGGATCTGCATGGAGCAAAGAAACCACAAACATGAATTTCATCCATTTTTCTTCATCCGGGCTTTCAAGGAAACCGATCAAGAGGTCAAAACTATTTAAATTGCCCATTTTTTTGTGACAGGTCAGGCCGTATCCGTCAAGCAACCCGTTAAAGTTACCACCGGAAGGAAAAGAACCCGGATCCATGAAATCCACAAAATAATTATGCTGGGATTTGAACTTGTTTTCCACATCCTTCCAGCTCAGGGAGCAGACGTGGAACTTGGCGCTCTGACTTATGGCCATACGCTGGGCCGTATCTCTTCCCATCCGATCCCGGTGAAAGGCATACCCGTCCAGAAACACGGCAATGGGCTTCATGGGATCGGTTAGCCGGGCAGGCCGGATAAGGAAATCCACCCGGGATTCAATACTCACTTTGTCTAATTCCCCCAGCTTTACCTGGGGTTCTATGTAATAGGCCCGGGTGCCCACCTTTAAAAAATAGCCGGGCTTTCCATTTACCAGATCATTTTCAAGCTGGATGGGCAGTGCCCCGGATCCCTCTTTTTTCAAGGCTCCGATAAACCGGGCTTCCAATTCACTTTCAAGATAGGTATTCAGAGAAATATCCTGGATATGGCCCACTTTTACCAATCTGTCACGATGGGATAAAATCTCAGCCAACAGCTCCACGGCTGTATTGCGGGAAGTCTGGGGCATGGTGTAACTGCTTTTATAGGCAAACAGGCATCGATAACACCCATCCTTTCCTTCTTCCAGGTTGCAGGGACAGGCCCTTAACGCCTCCAGAGCCAATTCCAGCACCACCATCAGTTCCTGTTCAGACTGCATCAACTGCTTTAAATATCCGGTGCCACCTGGCACCGTATCATAAAGGATAAGATATTTGCGTTTAAGGCTGGAATCCGGCAATGGCTCCTCATGCAGGGTGGTTTGCAGATGGTCAATTTTTCCTTTAAAGCGTTTTTTCAACCCCAGCTGAATGGCGGCAATAAACGACTGAAGAAGCCCTTCGGATTCCGAGATAATACTCACAGGTAAGAGAATACGAACGGCTTCAGACATAAATTGACGATAAAGATAAACGCAATCCAGCATATTTTTGTCACTGCCAGCGTCCCTTGCCGTGCAGGTAAAGGCATGATTTGGTTTTTGATCCTTCTTATTCTTACGGTCATTCTGGACCTTGCCGCACACGCTGCACAGGGTAAATCCCTTTCTGGGCATTTCCACACCGGCAATGGATATTTTTTCGCCGATCTCCGTGCGTTCCCCAAAGTTAATCTCACAAAAATCAACCTTGGCCAGAAAGTCAAACCCAAAGGGGAAATCATCATCCACCTTATAGGCTGACATGACCTGATTGTCCTCAAAGGAAACCAGCATCTGCTTGTTGTAAAACATGGGTTCCCGGTCGTCGGAATCATCACTTATCCTGCTGGTCCGATCCGGGGTGGAGGCAAACACCTGGCGCATCCGGAGCATCATCCTTTTTTGTCCGGCATCGGCCCACATGGGGCTGCCGCAGTTGGGGCAGGTTTGTTTTTCTTGTGTTGTACCCAGCATCTCTTTGTATGCGCAATTATTGCAGAACCGCCAGGTTTCAATGTCTGATACCCCCATGTCCACCTGGTCAATGGTTACCTTACGGCCTTCGGCATAAAAGGTATTGGAAGGAGCCAACTCTTCAATGGCGCTTCTGGCCGGTCGTTCATACTCAAAGCTCCAGGTATCATAACTGCCGGCCCCTTCCTGGACCTTGCTCTTTTTCCTG
>CAKZLA010000461.1 GCA_937124525.1 uncultured Desulfobacterium sp. | reverse complement strand
CCCCCCCGATGGGCAATAGGAACCGGCCAATTGGGCCGTCTACGGTTCCGGGCCGGGCCCATTGCCCATCGGGGGGGCGGCATAATAGCCTTTTCAATATTCGTTGTGTCCGCTAGGACATGTGGGTTATATGAAAGTCTCACCAACAAGCTTTAAAGGACTTTCGTTTTCGCTGTGGGCAGGCCCGATCCAGAATACGGCCTGCTCGTGGCAGTTATAAATAACTCTTAATAGTTTGATATTCCAGTTGTTTGCTTTTCCAATAGCTTGACTATCAAAATATATTGCTTGCCGGTATACTCTGATATGGGTAGAGGTGTCAAGTAGTTTGACTGACAAACTATTATTTTTATATTGTGCAGACTCTTTGCCTGTGGTAGGGGGAGAGTAAGAACCGTGCACCGACTTAAGCCGAGACAGCCCGTGGAATAAGGATTTTTGAAAAGATTCTATTTTTGAGGCTTATCTGCTGGAATAGGTTTTATGAACCGGTTCAAACTGCCCTGGCTTACATTGGTCGTTGGTAGAACAGAACAACAGATATCTGAGAAGCGGGATGAAATTGGAAAATTTATCAAGAATTATTGTAGAATTTTATGAGAAACTATCTTCCTGGGAAGAATCTGTGGTCAAGGACTCTGGCCTCACTACATCCCAGATTCATACCATTGGAATCGTAGGTCATGCCGATAGCATAAAGATGAAGGATCTGGCTGGAAAAATAGGCGTGACCACAGGAACCTTGACTGTTGCAGTTGACAGACTGGAGAAAAAAGGCCTTCTGATGCGAAGACCCCATAAAAAAGACAGGCGCTCTTATATGATAGAGCTGACACCGGACGGCAAAAAATATTTTGCAGAACACCACAATTTTCATATCAGAATGACTGAAGAGATCGTATCTTGCCTGAGCGAACAGGAACAAAAGGCTTTTGCCACAATTATGGAAAAAATGCTGAGAACATTTTAGACGCTGCGATGTCTCACACAAAAACAACTTTACATTTTGCTATTAGATCCATCCTCATCCTGTCCTGCTTCGTTGTAAAAATTTTGCGTATTCCCCATATGCCCGCAGGCGCATTCCCATTTTCCCTGCATCATCACAACATTCTATGGATCTGATTTTCAGGCAAACAGGATCAGGCTTGTGTTGTTGCGTTATCGACCACAGTCTGTGCAAATTCCAAAACCACCGATAATACCAATAACGCAAGCCTGCCCCCCCATCGCTAATAAAGCCTCCGACCGGAAAAATAGGAGTGCGCCCAATGTTCATACCTTCCGACCCCGGGAAGGTTTTGAAGATATCGCAACACCTTATTTGTTAGGTGCTCCTAATTTATTTTAAAATCACATAAATAATTTATTGCAATAAATTTATTTATCATGTATTAATTTTTTCTTGATATACTATTTTAAGGATAACAAAACAGTATCATGGAGGTCAATCAATTGTATTTAAACAAAAGCATGGGCTCAGTCATGTTCCTTTTTGCGGCCCTGATCGTTTTTTTCACCCCCCCCTGCTTTGCGGAAAATCCGCCTTCCCAGATAGAGCCCATCCGAAAAACAGTGGCAACCACCATGGCGATTCAAAAAAACACCCAAAAAACCGAGGTGGGATGGACAGACGAACAAACAAAACTGAAAGCCAGCCACAAGACTCTCGAACAGGAGAGCAGCCAGCTAAAAACCCGTCTGACCCGCCTGGAGCGACTGCTTCACATCGAACAAGAAAAACAGGCGGAAAACCTCAGAAAAAAGACGGAATCCGATCGAATCAGGAACGAACTTTCCTCCTATCTTGAATCGGTGCTTTTCTCCCTGGAAGAGCAGACAAAACACGATCTGCCCTTCCTGACCGAGGAGCGACAGGCCCGGTTTGACGACCTCAAGGGACTTCTGGTGGATCCTGCGGAATCCCCGGGGGAGAAATTCAGGCGGGTGTTTGAAGCCCTCCAGATTGAAGCGGAATACGGCAACACCATTGAAACGGTTCAGAAAAACATCGACCTTGACGGCAAGCAGACCCTGGTGGATCTGTTCAGACTCGGCAGGGTCTCCCTCTTTTTCATCTCCATGGACAGACAGAAGGCCGGGTATTTCCACCGCCCCACCAATAGCTGGAAGATACTTCCAAAATCCGCAAACAACGCTCTGGAGACAGCCATTGCAATGGCCCGGCTGGAACGTACCGTGGATCTTATTAAACTCCCCCTGGGAAGGATCGTGAAACAATGAAAAGATACTGTTTAACCCTTGTCTTCTGCCTTGTGTTTACCCTGCCCCTCCATGCCCGGGACATGAGGGAAGGAGCTGTTCTCGCCCGACAGGAGCTGAACCAGGCCAAGGCAGCACACCAGGCCCGGACCAAAGAAATTCGCCATACCAGAGAAGAGCTGCTTGCCAAAATCACCGGTTTGACAGCTGCGAACAAAACCCTTAACACCAACATCAAATCCATCACCAGCCAGATCCAAGAACTCCAGGCCGCCAATGCCGCCCTTGAAAAAAAGGCGGCCGAAGACCGGTCCTCCATGGACGAGCTGTCCGGGGCCGTGCGCATCGGTGCTGGCAACCTCAAGGCCCTGCTGGCAGCCTCCATGTTCACGGCCTGGGATCCGGGCCGCCTGGACCGGATCAAACCGGTACTGGACACCAAAAGATTTCCGGGCATCGACGACATGAAGCTCCTCTCGGACCTGTTTCTGGAGGAGGGCCGACTCACGGGCAACGTTGAGATAAAAAAGGGCACCTTTATCAACGACGCCGGAGAAGCCGAAACCGGAGAAATCCTGACCCTGGGCGGATTCACCGCCGCGTACAGAAGCCAAGGGGAGACCGGGTTCCTCAACTACTCCCAGGACAGCAACAAGCTCTATGCCCTGTCGGCGCTTCCCTCCTGGAACGTTCAACGGAACCTGGACCGCTACATGAACGGTGAGGAAGATACCGTCTATATTGATGTCTCCCGGGGCGGGGCCCTCCGACAGATCACCCACAAGCAGACCTTTGTCGACCAGGTGAAAAAGGGTGGCCTTCTGGTCTGGCCCATCCTGGGCCTGGGCTTGCTGGCCCTTTTCATCGCCATTGAACGGACACTGTTTCTCGCCCGGGTCCACGCCAATACGGACAAGGTCATGGGCAAGGTCAACACCCTTGCTGCAGACGGTCGCTGGGATAGTTGCGACAACATGGTCGGGAACGAGAAAAAAATTCCCGTGTACAACGTCCTGAGGACGGGTCTGGGTGCCCGGTCCGAAGACCGGGAGACCCTGGAGAGCATCCTCCAGGAGGCGATATTAAAGGAGCTGCCACGACTGGAACGATTCCTGCCCATGCTCAACATCATGGGGGCGGTGGCACCCCTTCTGGGGCTGCTTGGCACCGTCACCGGCATGATCTCCACCTTCCACGTGATCACCCTGTACGGCACCGGGGATCCCCGGATGATGTCCGGCGGCATCTCCACCGCCCTTGTGACCACCATGCTCGGCCTCACCGTGGCCATTCCCATCATGCTCGTCTACACCTTTCTATGCCGCCAGGTGGAGCATGTGATCGGTGACATGGAGGAGAAGGCCGTGGCTCTTACCAATATCATCTTCAGGGAGAAGCATTAACCATGGATTTCATCCACGATCTTTACCACTACCTTAGCCAGGGGGGCCTGGTGATGATCCCCCTGATCCTCTGTTCCCTGACCATGTGGACTCTGATCCTGGACCGGATGTTCTACTTTTACGCAATTGAGCACAGGGACATCGAACTCCACCGCCTCACGGCCGTACTCAGGGAGGAACGGGTACCCGTGAACCGGAACGGGCTTACGACCCATCTTGTCCGATACTTTCTAAAACACCGAACCGGGGACCCCTTTGTGGACAAGCGTATTCTGGATGAATGCGCCATGTCCATGGGACCCAGGCTCACCCGGTTCCTGGCTGTAATTGCGGTCCTTGCCGCCGTATCCCCCCTGTTCGGCCTTTTGGGCACCGTCACCGGCATGATCACCACCTTTGACGTGATCACCCTGTTTGGCACCGGCAATGCCAGGGCCATGGCTGGCGGCATTTCAGAGGCCCTGGTTACAACACAAAGCGGACTCATGGTCTCCATTCCGGGACTGTTCATGAGCGTTCTTCTCTTCCGGCGCTCCGCCCGGGCAAAGGCCCATCTTAAGGAGGCCGTCATGATGCTTAAAAGGAGTTTACAATGATCAATGTCAGAGGCTCGGTACGAATGAAAAACAAAGAGGCGGAGATAAACATCTCCCCCCTCATTGATCTCGTGTTCCTGCTGCTCATTTTTTTCATGGTGACAACCAGTTTTGTCAGGGAGACGGGCATTGATGTCCGGCGGCCCTCGGCCTCCACGGCGACCCTGACCGAAAACGGCAACATCCTTGTGGCGGTATCGGAAGCGGGCACCATCCATTTTGATGGCCGGAAAATTGATCTGAGAAGCCTTCGCTCCCATATCACCCGGGCCCTTGCCCAAAACCCCGAAGGGTCGGTGGTGATCGTGGCAGACAAGGTGAGCTACACCGGCATCGTCATCCGGGTGATGGACCAGTGTAGACTGGCCGGAGCCAAAAGGGTGAGCATCGCTGCATCCAAGAAGGAGAGTTGATGAACACCCTGGTATTCAAATCCCATCTGGGCCGCAGCCTGGCTGGCGCCCTTATCATCAACCTGGCTCTCTTTTGCTCGCTTCCGGGTCTCATCTCGATCACCCAGCAGGAGACCGATGTGGAAAGCCTCAATGTGGTCAACTTCACCCGGATAAAACCGGAACAGCCCCCGCCCCCAGAAAAACCCAAGCCCGAGGAAAAAAAACCCGAAGAGCCCCAAAAGGTGGTGAAAATGACCCAGGCAAGGCCCACCCGGGTCGCCCCCAAAAACTTTAAGATGAACCTGCCCCAGATGGATCTTGACATAGATCCCAGGCTGACGGGCGGGGTGCCTGTTGTGGCACCTCCACCCCAGGTGCAGCCCCAGGAGGCAGCCGTTGATTTCAACGGCCTGTTTGACATGAAGGATCTTGACACCATGCCGCTGCCTTCGTTCAAGACCAATCCTCGCTATCCCTACCGGGCAAAACGTCTGGGGCTTGAAGGAGAAGTCAAGATCCGGTTCCGGGTTGACAAGGAGGGAACGGTGTCCGACGTCACCATCGTTAAAGCCACCCCACCTGCAATCTTTGATAAAAGCGTCATTGATGCGGTCTCCACATGGAAATACACCCCCGGAGAGTTGTCCGGCCGACAGGTGGCGACCATTGTCACAACGACCATACTCTTTAAACTGGAGGGCCAGTGATGAAACCCTTTGAAAAAACAATCCTGCTCCTTGGAACAGCACTGTTACTATGCACAACCAACCTGGAAAATGCCCTTGCCCATCCGGGGGAGGCAGATCTTACAACCCGGGCAAGGACCGCCCTGGTGGAAGCCCAGAAGCAGATGGAACTTAAAAACCCGGCCCAGGCCCAAACCGTGCTCCAGGAGTTTCTCCTGCACCATCCCAAGGAGGATCACCATTTTGTGGAGTTCACACTGGCAGGACTTCTCTACAACGAGAACCGTCTCAAAGAGGCCTGTACCCACTACAAAAAAACCGTTGAACTCCGCCCGGACTACGGGCCAGGATGGCAAAATCTTGGCAAAGTCTGCTTTGACCTCAAGCGATTCCATGAAGCCGCAACCGCCATGGAAACCACCTACAAAGTCTGCAAGAAAAAAGATCCCATCTTTCTTTTCCATGCCGCCGTAGCCCACATCTCGGCCAAGGCCCCGAAAAAGGCCATGGACCACATGCTGTTTCTCACCTCGGGCAAAGCCGGCACACCAAAAGCAAACTGGGTCAAGATCCTCACCAGCCTGGCCATTGAGCTCAAGTGTCCTAAAAAGGCCCTTGCAACGGTGGAGCGCCTCCTGAAAGACCCGGCCCCAGATTCCATGCTCTGGCGCCTGGCCACCAATCTCTATCTGTCCATTATTAACTTCTCATAATCGGCAGAGACCTTGGCCGTATATGGCATGGTGCATCCCCTGTCCACCCAGGAAGAGACCCTGCTGGCAGATCTCTACAACCGCATCGGCATCCCTGCCAAGGCTGCGGATCACTACCAGCAGGTGCTCAAAAAAAAGCCGAGCCAGCGAATCTACGAACGTATGGTGTCTGCCCGGCTCGAAGCCTGCGACAAGGACAAGGCCCTGGCTGCTGCTGACAAGGGGGTTGCTGTTTATCCCAATTCAAAGGTGTTGTGGAAGCTCAAGGGATGGATCTACTATGAATGCGACCAGTTTGATCCGGCGGTAAAGGCCTTTTCCAGGGCAGTGCAACTGGACAAAAACGACAAAAAAGCCTGCTTCATGAAAGGGCTGTGCGCCTCCAGAGCGGGGGCATTTGAAACGGCCAGACAGGCCCTTGAACGGGCCAGCACATTTCCAGAATACAAGAATCAGGCCCTGTCATTGATCCGGGAGATGGAACAAAGGCAGATGGAGCAAAGGGCGAAAAAATCATGAGCTGCGCCCTGCACTTCACATGCGACTATCTGCAATCAACAGACCCGAACAAGGACCGTTACGGCAGATATGTCTATGAGGTAAAGGGGAAAAACGTCCCCAAGGAGATGTTTAATATCATTCCCGTGAAACCCGGACTCATTCTCTCCTATTGTGACCATGACAACCTGCCCTACCCCTCCATTGATTTTGAGATCGGGAACGCCCCGGTGGATTTCACCTTTTGCCTGGCAGGTGCCTCCACCCACAGGTACCAGTGGTTTAAAGGCCAGAAAAACATATTTGAGTTCACCCCCCGGCCCGGCATGAACGTGATTTCCTCCCTGTCCCACATCCATGGAGACATGGATTTTTCTTCAAAAGAAAAGATCGTCTGTGTGGGGCTCAAGATTGATCCCCTGCTGCTTTTTTCCTATCTTGAGCAGCAGATGAACACCGTGCCAGAGGAGCTTGCCATCCACCTTGACAAGGGCGAGCGCCACCATTGTCTCTTCACCCGGGAGATGACGCCCCAGATGCGGGCAACGGCATGGCAGATCATCAATCCCCCCTATACTGGAAAGACACGGGAGCTTTTTCTCGAAAGCCGGGCCCTGGAGCTTCTGGCCCAGCAGGTCACGGTCCTCACCCAGGGCGCCCCGGGCCAACCGCCCGCTCCTCCTACCCCGGCAGACCTGAAACACATCCATGCCGCAAAAGAGATCCTGCTAAGAGATATCCAGGCCCCCCCCACCATTGCAAAACTGGCACGGCTTTCCGGCATCAACGAGTTCAAACTGAAACGGGGATTCAAGCAGACCTTTAGCACCACCATCTTCGGCTGCCTCCAGCAGCACCGGATGAAAACTGCCCACGCCCTGCTCCGGGATACCTCCAAAAACACCAGCGAGGTGGCCTCGGAGGTGGGGTACGCCAACGTCAGCCATTTTATCAATGCCTACCGAAGGCAATTTGGTATCACACCGGGCTCCTTCAAAAAGAGCATCCGCCGTGCCGGCTGACAGTTCGGGTTGGGTCATAAGATGACAAAAAATAGGTTCATGTTGTATTTCAGGGTCTTATTTGCCATATTTTGCAATAACATATTCAATTTTAAAAAAATATTTACGGCCTCTATATCCTTGACTCATATAGTATTTTTTAATAATTTCAATTAGTTATAATAAATATCAGAATATAAAACCCCGGAATCCGACATGAACCTTGTATTTGACAAATTTCATCTTTTCAATTATTACTTCTGACTTATTAGATGGTTAAGTTCAATCATTAAGCCCAAGCAATTATCCAAGGATTCCATTATATGCATTATCTTTTCGGCTTTACCTGAGGTACAGAATATTTACCCGTGGGGTAATAAGCTTAAAGATAATGAATACCTTCCTATTCATTCCGTTTCAATTATTTTTTATTTGAGGAACAACAAGCTTGCATTCCTGTACCATTGGTATATCCGGGTTTTCCGGCTGATGCCGTAAGGGACATCTACAGAAGAAATGTCTCCTGGCTCTGTCGTGGAAAAAACCGCCCGGATTTTGACATGAAAACCATTGGAAAGACAAAAGGAGCAAGAAATGAACCATCCGGTAATCAATATAAATAATAACCAGGTATCCTTTAAACAAGGTCAGACCATCCTGGAGGTTGCCAGGGATAACCACATCGAAATTCCCACCCTTTGCCATTTATCCGAATGTACGCCCACGGGCCGGTGCCGGATCTGCGTGGTGGAGGTGAAGGGTGTGGAAAAGCTGCTGCCAGCCTGTGAAACCCCGGCGGAAGAGAATATGGAAATTTTAACCCACAGTCCGGCGGTCAGGGAGGCCAGAAAGACCATACTTTCCGTGCTCATCGGTTCCGGCGCCCACAACTGCCTTCTTATGGACGCCCCTGAGTCCACCTGGAGTGAATATCAGATCCACATCATGTCGCAACCATGGCACGATATGCTCTGCCCGGCGTATGGAAACTGTAAACTCCAGGCCCTTGCCATTGAATACGATGTCAAGTTTACAGAAGGAGACATCTCCTGGGAAGGACATCCCCTGGATGATGACACCCCCCTCATTGTCCGGGATTTTTCCCGGTGCATCGAATGCGGCAGCTGCGTTCAGGCCTGTAACGAAATCCAGGTCAACCTGGCCATTCCCGAACCCGCCAGCGGACAGACCAACGGGACCGGAAACGGGTACCCCCTGGTTGACTACGATAACTGCACCCATTGCGGTCAATGTGTTCAGGTCTGCCCCACCGGGGCATTGTTTGAGAAAAAAGCATTAATTCTCAGTATGTTCTCCCCCCATACTGTTTTTCGTCATCAGGGGGGTCATTTTTCAGTTAAAAAGGGGGGGCACTTTTAGGTTGAAAATTCTAAAAAGTATCAGCAAAAATCAGGAAAATGCAAGAAGAAACCCACAGCCTAATCCAGGAATGGTTGAGTCACTCCACCCTGATGATTTCAATTTTATTTTTTGAAATCAGATCATACAGGTCGGACCGCCTGTCGTGAAGGGGACGAACCGTTGCTACATGCCGCTGCTGGGACAGGGATGACAAGGCCAGTTCCGAGACCACAACCGCCTCTATATTGGGATCTGCCTCTCCTTCAATTCCTTTTTCCGGAAAGGAAAAATCGCTGGGGGTGAGTATGGCGGCCTGACTATAGCTTAAAAAAGACCCGGAAAGGGTTCTCATGTTGCCAACGCTTCCAGTCATGACTACATATATGAAGTTTTCAACGGCCCTGGCCTGGGCGCAATGTCTGACGCGGAAATAGGCTTTTTTTTCTTCGGTATAAAATGGCACAAAGATTATTTCTGCTCCTGCCAGGGTCAACAGACGGGAAACCTCGGGAAATTCAATATCATAACAGACCTGTATGGCGATTCTGGCCAGGGGGGTATTGAAAATGCGGATGACAGGTCCGGGTTCGATTCCGCCCTCGTTGCGCTCTGCCGGTGTAATATGAAGTTTGTCCTGGGTATAGACATTGCCAGCTGGCGAGAACAGGTGAGCGGTATTGAAATATTGATTGTCTCTGTATACCGGGTGTGAACCGCCAATGATGTAAATGTTGTATTTCCGGGCAAATCGCTTGAACATGTCAATGTACCGGTCTGTATACCCGGCAAGTTCAATGGCGGCCTCTTTCATGGAAAGCTTTTTTTTATAACTTAACAGCTGGTAGGTAAAGTACTCTGGAAACAGCAGAAAATGGCAGTGATAGGAATCTGCCGTATCCACAAAAAATTCAACAGACCGCTCAAGGTCTTCAAATGACTCAATGGGGCGCATCAGATATTGGGCCGCACATACCCGGACCCGGCGTGCCTGAATCTTGGGAAAGACCGCTGATGAGATTCGTTTTTTTGTTTTGTTATAGTCCAGGTTAGGCATGATAAGAAAGGTTGAATAATTCAAACTTGACTTATCAATGGTGATATCGAGCTGGACCTTTTTTACATGGTATCCTGCTTTCAAGTGAGCATTCAAAGCCTGGTCGTTTAATTCTCCGGTGGTCACTTTTTCAACGTATTGCTCAGCTGTCATTTTCCCGGCGTGCTCTTTATACCCAGGAAGTCTGCCGTATGCTATCATCTGCTTTAAATTGTATTTTCTTAAAAGGCTTTTCCGGCGTTTATACAGCAGCATGGCAACACCGCGTCGCTGGTAATCCGGGTGCACGGCAATGTCTGCACCATAAAGGGTTTCTCCGTCCTGATTGTGTGTGCTGAAGGTTCCGGCTCCGGTCAATTCATCCACATCATACCAGAACTCGTCATCAATGCTGACAATAATGCTGGTGCTATACCCCACAATTTTTTTGTTGCACACAGCCACAAACTGGCCCTGGGGAAATGCGGAAAACTGCATTTCGTAATGCCGCTGGGTGAATATATATTCTTCAGGATAATCGTGATAGGTTGCCCGGCTGCATTGGATTATTTCCGGAATATCTTCATGCCGCCATCTGCGGGTGGTGATTTTTGAATTTTTCAACAGATTGTTCCTTTGTTCTTTTACTTTTCGGCCTGGCTTGTTTTTGGCCGGTCATGGAAAGGAAAGCACCGGGGGAACGGCTTTGATGAACTCCTGCCTAAGACTGTAGGTGTAGGCTCCCTGGGTGGGAATCATGAGAAGATCTCCCTCTTGAATATCTTTTCCCCAATAGCGGTATCCCCATACATCATGGGGGGTACAAAGGGAGCCAAGGATCAGGCATTCCTTTTCGGTCATGGCCGGACGGGTTAGATTGAGCACCGGGAAATAGTCGGTTTCAAATCGTTCCCACCCCAGGGCACTGGTTCCGGCGTCGGTGATCACCAGATTGTCATATTTTTTGTCCATCACCTTGATGATGATGTGCATGGCATCATTGCAGATCCAGCGGCCCGGTTCAAAGCAGATCCTACAGGCCAGCCGGTTGTGGATATGTTGGTAAATTGCCTGGCTGATTTCATGTGCAAAGCGGTCAATGGGGGTTGATGGGTTGACGATAACAACTGGCAATTGATGATTGTCAATTAGCTGCTTTACTGTTTGCTCGGCAACAAATTTTGAACGCTTATAATGTCCGGCGATGGTTTCTATATTGGATGGTGTGTCTTCATTAGATGGTGTGCCATCACTATTAAGCCCTAAAGTGGCAACACTACTTGTATAAATCATGCGACTAACACCTGCCTCGGCAGCCGCGAGTATTAGGTCTTTGGTTCCTGTTACATTAATGTCATACATGGTTTTTGGGTCTGGAACCCAGAGGCGGTAATCTGCTGCAACATGAAAGAGGTTATCGCAATTTTTAACGGCTGCTTTCAGGGAAGTCACATCACGCAAGTCACCCTCAACGACTTCAATGGGTAGGTTCTCAATATTACGTCTATCACTATCTTTCCTGACAATTACCTTTACGTCATGGCCTTCTTTAAGTAAACAATGCATGACGGCAGATCCAAGAAATCCATTTGCACCCGTGACTAATGACTTCATTGTGTTATTTTCTTCATTTGATGAGTTAAGTCTTAATAGTTGCAGGTTTTTCAGTGTGGCTTGAGTCAGGTAGGTTTCTAGTGGTAACTGAAAATAATTGTTTTAATGCCCAATTATTACTGGCGAATAGACTGGTCGCCAAAACTGTTGTTTTTACACTGCGACGAGTGATTTTGACTTGAGTACCGTCATTAAAATCACGGTGTTGGTTAATTTTGTTTAACGTTAATACAGCCATTCCCAGTGCCCATAAGCAGAATTTACGTATGCCTTTTTCTCCGGGTGGGAGCATACAGGTATAAGTTAAAGCATCTTGTAGATGTCCTCTGGCAATACCTAGCAGCTCACCCAACCCGTTCTGAAATCTGACGTCTACTTGCCCGGGTTGTAG